>NZ_JBFAOM010000073.1:0-31597 GCF_040675235.1 Nonomuraea sp. NPDC049637 | reverse complement strand
GCCACCGCGCGGGCCCGTTCGGCCAGCTCGCGGTAGGTCAGCCGGTCGCCCTCGAAGACGACCGCCGTCGCGTCCGGAGTGCGCTCGGCCTGCTCGAAGACCAGGTCGTGCAGGGTCCCGCCCGGATGTTCCCGATCGGTGGCGTTCCAGCGCGCGAGCTGCTTCCGCTCCTCGTCCGGCAGGATGTCCAGACGCCCCACCGGCACGTCGGGGGACGCCACCACCGCACGCAACAGCGCGGCGAACCGCCGCGCCAGCCGCTCGATCGTCTCCGGCCGGAACAGCTCGGCGTTGTAGACGAAGCGGCCCTGCAACAACTCGCCCCGCTCGGCGGCGTAGAGCTCCAGGTCGAACCGGGTGGTCGTGCTGTCCGGCTCGAAGCCCTCGCCGTCGCCGCGGTAGCTCTGCAGCGCGAACAGCACCTGGACCAGCGGCGGGCGGCTGACGTCGCGTTCGGGGTCCAGCTCGGCGACCAGCTTCTCGAAGGGCAGCTCCTGGTGGCCGTAGACCTCGATCGCGCCGTCCCGCGTGCGGCGCAGCAGCTCGGCGAAGCCGGGGGCGCCCGCCAGCCGCGCCCGCAGCGGGAGCAGGTTGACGAACAGCCCGACCATGTCCTCGAACTCCGGCCGGGTCCGTCCGGCCACCGGCGACCCCACCGCGAAGCCGGTCGTGCCGGACCAGCGGGCCAGCAGCACCTGGAAGGCGGCGAGCAGCCCCATGTAGAGCGTCGCCCCCTCGGCCCGGCACAACTCGCGGAACGCCGCCACGTCCAGCTCCACGTCGTGCCAGCCGCCCCGGAAGGTCTGCCGGGCCGGGCGCGGCCGGTCCAGGGGCAGGTCGAGCACCTGCAACCCGTCCAGCTCGGCGCGCCAGAACGCCAGGTCGCCGGCCAGCCGGTCGCCGCTCAACCGCTCCCGCTGCCACAGGGCGTAGTCGCCGAAACCCAGCCGCGGCCCGCTCTGCGGCGGCGTCAGCAGCTCGCGGAGGATGAGGTCGGCCGACCAGCCGTCGGCGACGATGTGATGGACCGCCACCAGCAGCGCGTGGTCGTCGGGCGCGAGCCGGACCAGGGTGGCGCGCAGCAGCGGGCCGTCCGCCAGCTCGAAGGGGAGTGCGGCGTCGGCGCTCAGCACCTGCCTGGCCGCCGCCTCGCCCGGCACGTCCACGACGCGCAGTGGCACCCGCACCCGGTCCGCCACCCGCACCTCCGGCCGCCCGTCGGGGCCGGCGGGGAAGGTCATGCGCAGGCTCTCGTGCCGGGCGACCACGGCGTCCAGCGACTCCCGCAGCCGTTCGACGTCGAGCGGGCCGCGCAGCCGGGCCGACACGGGCAGCACGTACGCGCTCGTCCCGGGGGCGAACTGCTCCATGAACCACAGCCGCTCCTGCGCGAACGACAGCGGCGGATCGCTGCCCTCGGCACGTCGCGGGATCTGCTCCGCGGCGCCCAGGCCCGCGACCGCCTTGCGGAAGCGGGCCTGCACGCGGGTTCGCCGTTCATCCACGCTCGTCGGCCTCCTCGGCCAGGTGTTCCAGGGCCGCGGCCAGCAGGCGTGGCGTCGGGTGGGTGAAGGCCAGCTTGAGCGGCACGTCCAGCTCGACGGCCGCGGCGATGCGGGCGGTGGTCCTGGTGGCCAGCAGCGAGTGGCCGCCGAGCTGGAAGAAGTCGTCCAGCACGCCCACCCGCTCCAGCCCCAGCACCTCGGCCCAGACCAGGCAGACGAGCTCCTCGGCCGGGCCGGCCGGCGGCTCGTAGGCGGCGCCGCGCGGCCGGCCCGGCGCGGGCAGGGCGTCCCGGTCGACCTTGCCGCCGGGGGTCAGCGGGATGCGGTCGAGCGAGACGATCGCGCTGGGCACCATGTGCGGGGGCAGCTCGGCGGCCAGGTGCTCGCGTAGGGCGTCCCCGGCGTCGTGGACGGCGTAGGCGATCAGCCGGTCGTCGTGGACCACCACCGTGGCCTGCCGCACCGACGGGTGGGCGAGCAGCGCCGACTCCACCTCGCCCGGCTCGACCCGGTAACCGCGCACCTTCACCTGCCGGTCGAGGCGGCCGAGGATCTCCAGGCTGCCGTCCAGGCGGAAGCGGGCCCGGTCGCCGGTGCGGTAGAGGCGCGACCCGCCGGGGCCGGGGACGAACCGCTCGGCCGTGCGAGCGGGCGCGCCCCGGTAGCCGCGGGCCAGGCCGCTGCCGCCGATGTGCAGCTCGCCCGCGACGCCGGCCGGCACCGGGAGCCCGTCGGGCCCCAGCACCTGGAGCGTGGTGCCGGGCAGGGCGACGCCCACGGCCGGGCGGCGCAGCGCCTCGGACGGGTCCATCTCGGCGGTGGCGGCGATGATCGTGGCCTCGGTGGGGCCGTAGCTGTTGACCAGGCGCACGCCCCGGGGGCCGGACGCGTACCAGGCGGCCAGCGCGGGGCCGGGCAGCGGGTCGGCGCCCAGGATGACCAGCCGCAGGCCGGGCGGCCATTCGACGCCCATGGCCACCAGCTCCTGCCAGTACGACGTGGGCAGGTCCAGCACGGTGAGCGCGGCGCCCTCCGGGGTCTTCAGGAAGTCCGGCAGCGGCTCGTCCGGGCACAGGACGAGCTCCGCGCCGGCGGCCAGCGCCGGGTAGATCTCCTCGGCGTGCGTGTCGAAGCTCGGCGAGGCGAACTGCAGGACGCGGTCGCCCGGCCCGAGCTCGTAGTGGCCGCGCATCCAGCCCACCCGCGACGCCAGCGCCTCACGCGGCACCTCCACGCCCTTGGGACGCCCGGTCGAGCCCGAGGTGTAGATCACGTAGGCCAGCGAGCCAGGCCCCGCGGCCTCGGCGCGCGGCGCCTGCGGCGACTCGCGGAGATCGTCCTCGTCCAGCACCAGGGCCGCGCCCGCGTCGGCCGACATCCACCGCAGCCGCTCCGGCGGGTACGCCGGGTCGAGCGGCAGGTAGGCGCCGCCCGCCCGGCCGACGGCGAGCATCCCGGCGATCAGCTCCACCGAGCGCCCGGCGCGCAGGCCGACGACCGTGTCCGGGCCGACCCCGGCCGCGGCCAGGCGTCCGGCCAGCGCGGCGGCCATGGCGTCCAGCTCGGCGTAGGTGACCCGGCGGTCGCCGTGGCTCACCGCCGTCGCGCCGGGCGCCAGCCGTACGCGCTCCTGGAAGAGGTCGAGCACGTCGCGCGCGGGGGGCTGCGGGGTGTCGAGGACCTGCGGCCGGTCCTCGGGCAGCAGCATGGCCGCGCGCAGCGCGGACAGCGGCGTGCCCGGGTCGCGCACGACCGCCTCCAGCACCCGCTCCCACCGCCGCAGCAACCGCGTCGCGGTCTCCTCCTCGAACAGGTCGCGGGCGTAGGACAACATCGCCCAGAGGGAGCCGTCGAACTGGGTGACGTCCAGCATCAGGTCGAACTTGGCCTGGGTCGCGCCCGGGTCGAACATCTCCGCCTCGACGCCGGGCAGCGGCAGGGCGCCGGCCTCCTTGTCCTGGATCACGAACATCGCCTGGAACAGCGGCGTCGTGCTCAGGTCGCGGCGGATGCCGAGGTCGTTGAGCAGGCGTTCGAAGGGGATGTCCTGGTGCGCGAACGCGTCCAGGACCGTGGCCCTGGTCCGCGCGAGCAGCGTGCGGAAGGACGGGTCGCCGGACAGGTCCCCGCGCAGCACGAGCGTCTCGGGGAAGAAGCCGACGACGTCCTGGAGCTCCGGACGGTCGCGGCCGGCGATGACCGAGCCGACCGTCAGGTCGTCGGCGCCGCAGTGCGCGCCCAGCAGGAGCTGGTAGGCGGCCAGCAGGACCATGAACAGCGTGCCGCGCTCGTCCTTGGCCAGCTGCTCCAGCCGGGCGGTCAGCTCGGGGCCGATGCGCCGCGCGCAGTAGTCGCCGCTGGCCACCCGTACGGCCGGCCGCGGCCGGTCCGTGGGCAGGTCGAGCGGCTGCACGCCGTCGAGCTTGGCGCGCCAGTAGTCCAGCGACTCCCGCGACGGCTCACGGCCGCGCTGCCAGGCCGCGAAGTCGCGGTAGTCGATCGACGGCACGCCCAGCCCGGCCGCGTTCCCCGTGTAGCAGGCGGCCAGCTCCGAGAAGATGATCTTCAGTGACCAGCCGTCCGCCACCAGGTGGTGCAGGACCAGGCAGAGCACGTGATCGGTCGCCGCCAGCGTGATCAGGTGCACCCGCACCAGCGGCCCCGTGGCCAGGTCGAACGGCGTGTTGGTCAGCTCGGCCACGATCGCCGTGGCGCGCGCCTCGCGTTCGGCGGCGGGCAGGTCCGTGAGGTCCACCAGCACCGGATCGAGCTTCAGCGCCGGCTCCACGACCTGGACCGGGCTGCCCTCCACCGCGGGGAAGCGGGCCCGCAGCATCGGGTGCCGCGCCGCCACGGTGGCCAGCGCCCCGGCCAGGTCACGGATGGACAGCTCGCCGCGCAGCCGCTGCACCATGTACATGTTGTAGGAGGCGTCGGCGGGGTCGAGCCGCTGCAGGAACCACAGCCGCTCCTGCCCGTAGGAGAGCGGCGCCGGCGCGTCCGGGTCGCTGCGCGGGGGGATCCCGGCGGGCCGGGCCTTGGGCTGCCGCTGGAGCCTGCGCTCCAGCGCCGCGCGCTGCTCCGGGCTGAGGCGGGCCAGCCGCCCTCTCACCTCGCTCATCCGTCCGCGTCCTCCGCCAGGAGATCGTCCAGCTCGACGTCGCCGAGCTGGAGTTCCAGCACGGCCAGCGCGTGCTCGGCCACCGTGGTGAGCTCGAAGCACACCCGCAGGTCCATCTCGATCCCGTACGCCTCCCGGTACCGGGTGATCAGCAGGACGGCCAGCAGCGAGTGCCCGCCGAGCGCGAAGAAGTCGTCCTCGACGCCCACCCGGTCACGGCCGAGCAGCTCGCCCCAGAGCGCGCACAGCTCCTCCTCCAGCGGCGTCTCCGGCGCGACGTAGCTGGTGCCGAGATCGCTGCGGCCGGGCCCGGTGGGCGACGGCAGCGCGGCCCGGTCGAGCTTCCCGCTCGGCCCCACGGGGAACTCGGTGACCGGCACGAACGCCTGCGGCACCAGCGCCGACGGCAACGTGCGGGCCGGCCCGGTCCGCAGCTCGTGCGACAACCGGCTCGGATCGCCCGTCCAGTCCACGTAGGCCACCAGCCCGCGGCCGCCCGGCGCGTCGTCGCGCAGGGCGACGACGACCCCGCGCACGCGTGGGTCCGCGGCCAGCGCCGCCTCGACCTCGCCCAGCTCGACCCGCCAGCCGTGCACCTTGACCTGGTCGTCGATGCGGCCGAGGAACTCCAGCTCCCCGTCGGCGCGCAGCCTGGCCAGGTCGCCGGTGGCGTACAGCCGCGCCCCCGGCGGCCCGTACGGGTCGGGGACGAAGCGCTCGGCCGTCAGCCCCGGCCGTCCCGCGTAGCCGCGGGCCACCTGGACGCCGCCGATGTGCAGCTGGCCGGGCACGCCGACGGGCATCGGCTCCAGGCGCTCGTCGAGCACGTGCAGACGGCAGCCGGGCATCGGACGGCCGATGGGGATCACCGTCTCGCCCGGCCGGCAGGCGTGCCAGGAGACGTCCACGGCGGCCTCGGTGGGGCCGTACAGGTTGTGCAGCTCCACGCCGGGCAGGCGCTCGAAGAAGCGGGCCGCCGTCCTGGGCGGCAGCTCCTCGCCGCTGCACACCACCCGCCGCAGCGACGCGCACGACTCGATGTTCGCCTCCTCCAGGAAGAGCGCGAGCATCGACGGCACGAAGTGCATCGTGGTGACCGCGTGCCGCTTGACCAGGTCACGCTGGTGGGCGGGGTCGCGGTGGCCGCCCGGCCGCACCGGGACGAGGCAGGCGCCCTGCAGCAGCGGCCAGAAGAACTCCCACACCGACACGTCGAAGCTGGTCGGCGTCTTCTGCATCACCACGTCGCCGGCCGTCAGGCCGAACGTCTCCTGCATCCAGGCGAGCCGGTTGACGATGCCGCGATGGGTGTTGACCACGGCCTTCGGCCGGCCGGTCGAGCCCGAGGTGTAGATCAGGTACGCGGCGTCGTCCGGCCCGGTCACCGGGTCGAGGTCGCCGGAGCCGAGGTCGTGGTCGTCCTCCAGCAGCACCGTCTCGACCGGCCCGAAGGACGGCAGGTGGCGCTGGGTGAGCAGCACCCGCGCGCCGGAGTCGGACAGCATGAACTCCAGCCGGTCCCGCGGGTACTCCGGATCGAGCGGCACGTACGCCCCGCCCGCCTTGAGCACCGCCAGCAGCGCGACGACCAGCTCGGGCGAGCGTTCCGCGCAGACCGCCACGGGCCGGCCGCGCTCCACGCCGATCTGCCGCAACCGCCGGGCCAGCCGGTTGGCGCGGCCGTTCAGCTCGGCGTAGGTCAGCGTGAGGTCGCCGAAGAGCACCGCGGGCGCGTCGGGGGTCGCGGCGGCCCGGGCCTCGATCAACGTGTGCAGGATGCCCGGCTCGGCCTGCGGCCCGCCGTCCCCCAGGGCCAGCACGCGCGCACGCTCGTCCGCGTCGAGCACGGGCAGCTCGGGGACCGCCCGGTCGGGGTCGGCGGCGGCCGACTCGACCAGCGTGCGCAGGTTCGCCTCGAAGCGTTCGATCGTCTCGGCGTCGAACAGGTCGGTGGCGTACTCCAGCCGGGTGTGCAGCACCCCGTCGCGCATGTTGACGTCGAGCTGGAGGTCCACCTTGGCGGTGCCGTTGGCGATCTGCCCCTCGTTGGTGCGGATCGCCAGGTTGAACATCACCTGGTAGATCGGCGGCACGCTCAGGTCCCGGGCCGGTTGCAGGTCCTCCACGAGCCGCTCGAACGGCAGCTCCTGATGGTCCAGCGCCTCGGCCACCGTCGCCCGCACGCGCCCGGCCGCCTCGCGGAAGCCGGGCGCGCCCGACAGGTCCACGCGCAGCGGCACCGCGTTGACGAACATGCCGATGACCGGCTCGGTCTCGGGCAGCAGCCGGCCCGCGACCGGCGTGCCCACCACGATGTCGTCGATCCCCGACCAGCGCGACAACACGGCGGCGTACGCGGTGAGCATCACCGTGAACAACGTCGTGTTGAGCTCCTTGGCCAGCCGCTCCACGGCCGCCGACAGCTCGGGGGAGTAGGCGCCGAGCCGGATCCCGCCCCGGTAGCTGCGGCGGGCCGGCCGCGGCCGGTCGCCCGGCAGGGCGAGATCGGCCGGCACCCCGGCCAGCCGCTCGCGCCAGTGCACCAGCTCGGTCTCCAGGAACTCGCCGGACAACCTGCCGCGCTGCCACACGGCGAAGTCGGCGAACTGGATCGGCAGCTCGGGCAGCTTCGGCGGCCGGTCCTCGCCGAGCGCGTCGTAACACTCCTCCACCTCGTCCATGAAGACCATGGAGGAGACGCCGTCGAAGATCGTGTGGTCGAAGACGACAACCAGCCGCAGGTCGTCCTCGGCCAGCTTGACGTGCCTGCCGCGGTACAGCGGCGCCCGTTCCATGTCGAACGGCAGCACCGCGTCCGCCCTGGCCAGGCGGGCCAGCTCCGCCTCGGCGGCGGCCCGCGGAAGGTGGCTCAGGTCCGTCTCGGTCAGCGCCGTGGGCGGCGCGCCGGGGTGGACGATCTGCACGACCTGCCCGTCCCGGAAGTCGAACGTGGTGCGCAGCGCCTCATGACGCCGCACGACCAGATCGATCGCCCGCTCCAGCCGGCGGGGGTCCACCGGCTGCCTGGCCGCCATCGGCATGACCATGCCGATGTTGTAGACGGCCAGATCGGGCTCGAAGCGTGAAAGGAACCACATCCGCTCCTGGCCGGAGGATGCGGGGAAGGCATCACTCACTGTCCATGGCCTCTCGCAGACTCTTCGGCCGCATGTCGGTCCACACCTGCTCGATGTGCGCCAGACAGGCTTCCTTGGTGCCGGAGAAACCGGCGTCGTACCAGCCGGAGGGGTTGTCCCGGCCGGCGGGCCAGATGGAGTACTGCTCCTCGTCGTTGCGTACGACCTTGGTGTCTGCGCTGGTTTCTGTGCTGTTCTCTGTGCTGGTCTCTGTGCTCATGCGGAACTCCGGGGGAGGCGGGGGATGGTCTGGGTGGCGGGCCCGGAAGGAGCGGGCTCGGGGGCCGAAGCCGTGGCGGCGTCGATCAGGGCCGCGACCCCGGCCACGGTCGGCTCCTCGAAGAGGTTGCGCATCGGCAGCCGGACCCCCAGCTCCTTGCGGATCAGGGCGATCAGCTGGACCGCGATGAGCGAGTTGCCGCCCAGCTCGAAGAAGTCGTCGTCGACGCCGATGTGGTCGCCGCCGAGCACCTCGCCCCACAGGCGGGCGATGGTGGCCTCGGCGTCGTTGCGCGGCGCGACGTAGCCCTCGGCGGGCGCCTTGTCGTGCCGGTCGGCGACCGCCGCCGGATCGAGCTCGCTCTCGACGGTCTCCTGGGTCAGCGAGCCGACGCCGGCGACGAGCTCGGCCACCGTGCTGGCCGCCACCACGACCTGGGGGCCGAGCGGGGCGGCGAGCAGCCTGCGCAGGGAGAGCGCCCCGTCGGCCGGCCTGATGCCGGCCGCGTCGTCGGCCGCGATCGGCGCTGCCGTCGCCGCCGTGGACGTGGCCGCGGCCGGGGCGGCGACCTGGGACCCGGCGCTGGAGCGCACCCCGGAGACCACGGCCTCGGTGTCGATCCTGCGCAGCACGTAGTCGGAGATCTGCACCAGCACCGTGCCGTCGGGCGCGATCAACGTGACGTCGACGACCAGCACCTCGTCGGTGTCGGTGCTGGTGATGCGCAGATGGCTCCAGAACGCCTCCGGCAGGCTGCCGAAGACGGTGATGCGGCCGTAGCCGAGCGGCAGGTAGTGGCCCTCGACCGCGACCCAGCTGAAGGTGGTGGCGGCGTCGAGCAGCGCCGGGTGCAGCCCCCACCGGTCGAGGTCGGCCATCAGCGCGTCGTTGGCCTCGAACAGGCCGAGCGCCTCCTGCCGGCCGACATGCGTGGCGGTCAGCGTCCGGTGCCAGTGCGCGCCCAGCGTGAGCAGGCCCGACAGCGGGACGCCGCCCTGCTCGTCCGCCGAGGACACGCAGCGGTCCATGATGGCGCGCAGGTCCACCCGGTCGGCGGGCGGCGGGCTCACCTTGGCCGCGGTGCCCCTGGCGTGGGTGCGGTGCGAGCCGCCGATGATGCTCTGCACCTGGAAGTCGGCGCCGTCCGCCTCCGGGGTGAAGAGCACCCGTACCTCGGCGGTCGCGCCGTCGGCCACCGACAGCGGTTCGACGAACACCACGTCCCGCAGCTCGACCAGCCCGCCGCCGGGCAGCACCGCCTCGGCGGCCGTCCTGGCCAGCTCGACGTGGCCGGTGCCGGGCAGCACCGGCACGTCGGCGATGCGGTGCTCGTCCAGCACCCAGTGCGTGCCGGGCGAGAGCGTGCCGCTGCACCAGTCGAGCCCGCCGATCTCCCCGGCGTGCCGCGCGTCGAGGACCGGGTGGTCGAGCGCCTTGATCCGGTCGCCGCGCTGCAACGCGACGAATCCGGCGGGCGCCGCGGTCTCCACCGCCATGCCGACTTCCAGCCACCTGCCCCAGTTGACGCTGACGACCTGGGCGGCGTTCCAGCCTCGTCCGGCGCGGGCGTGCGCGTCGAGGAAGTTGTTGGCCGCGCAGTAGTCGATCTGGCCGAACCCGCCGGCCACCGCGGTGATCGACGAGCAGAGCACCACGGCCTCCAGCTCCAGGTCGCCGAACGCCTCCTGCAGCGCCAGCGTGCCGAGCAGCTTGGGCCGCAGCACGGCCTCGGCCGCCTCCCGCTCCTTGACCTGGGCCATGCCGCCGCCGGGCAGGCCGGCCGCGTGCACGAGCACGTCCACCCGGCCGAAGGCGGCCAGCGTCTCGTCCCTGACCCGGCGCATGTCCGCCGGGTCGGTCACGTCGGCGGCCAGGGTCAGCACCCGCGCCCCGGCGGCCTCCATCCGGCCGATCGCCTCGGCGGCGCGCGCCTCGCGGGCCGACCGCGGCGGGCCTTCGGGCAGCCCGCTCCTGGACAGCAGGACGATGCCGACGCGGGCCCGCGCCGCCAGGTCCTCGGCCAGCGAGATGCCGATGCCGCCCAGGCCGCCGGTGATCACGTACACCTGGCCGTCGCGCGGCTCGCCCGGCTCGCTGTCCACCTCCACCTGCTCGTATCCGAGCAGCCAGCGCTTGCCGCCGCGCAGGGCGACCGGGGCCAGCAGCCCGGCCTCGCCCGGCTCCGGCGCGCGGCCCAGCTCGGCGGCGATGCTTAGCACCGCCGCCGCCCGGTTCGTGTCCCCGTCCGGCGCGTCGATGTGGCGGACGCGCAGCCACGGCGTCTCCAGCGGGACGACCCGGGCGAAGGCCGCCAGCGTCGCGTGCTCCGGCCGGGTCAGGTCGCCGCCGACGACGTCCATCGTGCCCGCGGTCACCAGGTCGAGCTGCACGCCGCCCGGCGGCTGGGCCGCCGACAGCGCCTGCACGAGACCCAGGACGCCGAAGAAGCCGCGGTCCTGCGCCGCCCACGCCTGCTCGCCGCCGGTGAGGGCCCAGGCGTGCACGATCCGCTCGGGGATCTCGCCGACCGCCTCCAGCAGCGCGTCGTAGTCCTCCCGTACGGCCGGCCGCACCGTGAAGTGCCCGTCGAAGGCGCCGAACGCGGCACCCGGCCGCACCTCCAGCACCTCGGCCCCGGAGGCGCGCAGCGCGTCGGCCAGCGCGGCCGAGTCCTCGTCCACGAAGGCCAGGCAGCGCGTGACCGGCGACGGAGTCCCCGGACGGGCCGGCGCCTGGTGCCAGACGGGCACGCCGTACCACCGCTCGGGCGGCAGGGGGCCGTCGGCCTGCTGCGGACGGGCGACGCCGCCGGCGAAGGCGCCCTGCGGGTCGGGGTCGATCCAGGCGCGCTGCCGCTCCCACGGGTAGCCCGGCAGCGAGACGCGGAAGCCGGGGGCGCCGAAGTCGTTCAGCTCGATGCCGTGCACCCACAGCGCGCCCACGGCCTGCGAGAGGACCGCGACGTCGCCGGCCCGGTCGCGCGGGCCGGGCAGCGACGGCAGCGGGGCGATCGCGCCGGCGGCCAGCTGGGTGCCGGCCAGGCCGCACAGCTGCCGGCCCGGCCCGCACTCGATCATGATCCATTCGCCGTCGGCCAGGAGCGTCGAGACGCAGTCGCCGAAGCGGACCGGTTCGCGCACGTGCCTGGCCCAGTAGGACGGGTCGGTGGCCTCCGCGGCGGTGATCCAGGTGCCGGTTACGTTGGACAGGAACGGCAGGCTCGGCGCGGCCGGGCGGGCCGCCGCGACCAGCTCGCGGAACTCGCGCAGCATCGGCTCCATCATCGCCGAGTGGAAGGCGTGCGAGGTGCGCAGCCGGGTGCAGCCGATGCCCTCCTCCTCCAGCATCTCGGCCAGCTCCGCGATCGACTCCGACGGGCCGGACACGACGCACGTGCCGGGGCCGTTGACGGTGGCCACGGAGACGTCGTCGGGCAGCATCGGCGCGATCTCGTCGGGCATGAGCTGCACGGCCAGCATGGAACCCGGCGGCAGCGCCTGGATCAGCCGGCCGCGCGCCGCGACCAGCCGCATCGCGTCGGGCAGGGTGAAGACGCCGGCGACGGTGGCCGCCGCGTACTCGCCGATGCTGTGGCCGATCATCGCGGCGGGCTCGACGCCCAGCGAGAGCCAGAGCCTGGCCAGCGCGTACTCGACGGTGAACAGGGCGGGCTGGGTGAGGGAGGTCTGCCGCAGCGCCTCGTCCGCCTCCTCGCCGGTGGCGAAGATCTGGTCGCGCACGTCCAGGACGGCCGCGCACTCGTCGACCGCCTCGCGGAAGATCGGCTCGTTGCGGTACAGCTCCGCGGCCATGCCGCCGTACTGGGCGCCCTGACCGGAGAAGAGGAAGGCCACCTGCGGCGGCCGCTTCGGCTTGGCGCCGGTGACGATCCGCCTGGGGTCGGACAGCGCGGCCACCGCGTCGCCCGGCGAGGTGGCGACGACGACGGCCCGGTGCTTGAGCTCCCGGCGGCCCACGCGCAGCGTGAACGCGGCGTCGGCCAGGTCCGTCTCGGGGTGCGCGGCCAGGTGCGCGGCCAGCCGTTCGCGCGCCGCGGCCAGCGCGGACTCCGTCCTGGCCGACAGCTTCAGCAGGTGCGCGGGCCGCTCACGGGGCAGCGAAGGGCGCGGCGGGGCCTCCTCCAGCACGGCGTGCGCGTTCGTGCCGCCGATGCCGAACGAGCTGACGCCCGCGCGGCGCGGGAACTCGTCGCGCTCCCACTTCGTCGGCGAGGAGACGACGTAGAACGGGCTCGACGGGAAGTCGATCTTCGGGTTGGGGCTCTTGAAGTGCAACGTCGGCGGGATCAGCTTGTTCTCCAGCGCCAGCACCGTCTTGACCAGGCTGGGGATGCCGGCCGACTGGCCGAGGTGGCCGATGTTGCTCTTGACCGAGCCGATGCCGCACCACTGGGTGTCGCTCGTGTGCTGGGCGAACACGCTGGACAGCGCGGCCACCTCGATCGGGTCGCCGAGCGCCGTGCCGGTGCCGTGCGCCTCGACGTAGGTGACCGTACGGGGGTCCACGCCGCCGACGCCCAGCGCCTGCGCGATGACCGCGGCCTGGCCGTCCAGGCTGGGCGCGGAGAAGCCGACCTTGCCCGCGCCGTCGTTGTTGATCGCGTTGCCCAGGACCACCGCGCGGATGTTGTCGCGGTCCTCGATCGCCTCCGACAGCCGCTTCAGCACCAGGACGCCGCCGCCGCTGCCCCAGGTCGTGCCGCCGGCGTCGGCGTCGAAGGAACGGGTGTGCCCGTCGGGGGAGACGATGCCGTCCTGGTCGTAGATGTAGCCCTCGCCCTGCGGCAGGTCCAGCATGGCCGCGCCGGCCAGCGCCATGTCGCATTCGCCGTTGCGCAGCGCCTCGCACGCGATGTGGAAGGCCACCAGCGCGGTCGAGCACGCGGTGTGCACGGTGTAGCTGGGGCCGCGCAGGTCGAGCTTGTAGGAGGTGAGGGTGGCGCAGTAGTCGACGTGGTTGCCCACCATGACCGCCAGCCAGCCGGCGTTCTTGTGGGCCTGGGCGTTGCTGCGGATGTTGCGCCACTGGTAGGTGTCCGTCCCGGTCCCGGCGTAGACGCCGATCTCGCCCGGGTAGCGGAACGGGTCGTAGCCCGCGTCCTCCAGCGCCGTGTGCGACAGCTCCAGGAACAGCCGGTGCTGCGGGTCGCGGACCTCGGCCTCCCTGATCGACATGCCGAAGAACGCCGCGTCGAAGCCCTCGTAGTCGTCCAGCGTCATGGCGGCCGGCACGAAGTTCGGGTCGGCCAGCAGGCTCTCCGCCGTGCCCAGCGCCCGTTGCTCCTCCAGGGTGTACGTGGTCAGCGACTCGACGCCGTCGGCGAGGTTGCGCCAGAACTGCTGCGCGTCACCCGCTCCCGGGACTCGGCACGACAAGCCGATGATCGCGATCGGCTCGGCCGTGGGCTCGTCCGTCATGGGGCAATCCCCTTCTCGTTGCGGTTCCTCAACCTGTCTCGCCGTGAGGCCAGGCGGCGTGCCGCCCGGTCCAGCCCCGGACTGCCGCCCGCGCCATCGAGATGAGCGGCCAGCGTCCGGATCGTGGGATGCCTGAACAGCTCCGTGATCGGGATCTCGCGGCCGGTCGCCGCCCGCAGCCGGGCCTGCACCGCCGCCACGGCCAGCGAATGGCCGCCGATCTCGAAGAAGTTGTCGTCGGGGCCGAGCCGCGGCACGCCCAGCACGGCGCGCCACACCTGGGCGACCGTCTTCTGGGTGGGGCCGTCGAGGCCGCCGCCGGCGGCCTTCGGCTGCTCGACCGGCCGGCCGCGCAGCGCGGCGCGGTCCACCTTGCCGTTGGGCGTCAGCGGCAGCGCGGGCAGTGCCACCACCTCGCTGGGGACGGCGTGCTCGGGCAGCGCGCCGCGCAGCTCGTCCAGGAGGCGGTGCGCCGCCAGGCCGGGCCGGGCGGGCACCACGTAGCCGATGAGCGTGCCGCCCTCGACCCTGGCCGCGGCGGCGCGCACGTCCCGGCAGGCGGCGAGCGCGGCCTCCACCTCGCCCAGCTCGACCCGGAAGCCGCGCACCTTCACCTGGTCGTCGGCGCGCCCCGCCGGGGTGATCGTGCCGTCGGGGTTGCGCCGGCCGAGGTCGCCGGTGCGGAACCGGTCGCCGGCGAAGCGCCGGCCGGTCAGCGCCGGATCCAGGTAGCCGTCGGACAGGTGGCGGCTGCGGACGACCACCTCGCCGAGCTCGCCCACACCGGCCCGCCTGCCGTCCGGCGTCACCACGATGATCTCGCTGCCCTCGACGGGCCGCCCGATCGGCACGACCTCCGGGTACGGCTCCGCGAGCTCGTGCCACGCGTGCGCCTGCGGCGTCTCGGTCGTGCCGTAGAAGGCGACGATCCGGGCATCGGGCACGAGCTCGCGCAGCCGGGCCGCCTGGACGCCGGTGAACAGGTCGCCGCCCACGCCGGCCAGCCGCACGTCGGGCAGCGTGCCGCCGGTGGCCGCCAGCATCGCCGCGAGCTGCGGCGTCAGGTGCAGGACGGTGATCGCGTGCTCGCGCAGCCAGGTGACGAGCTTGCCGGGGTCGCGGACCAGCTCGTGCTCGGGCACGAACAGCTCGGCGCCCGCCACGGCCGGCACGAACATGTCGCGCAGCGCCGGATCGTGGGCCGGCCCGTGCAGCAGCGCGAACCGGTCGTGCGGCCCGACGGCGAAGGTGCGGACGTACCAGGACAGGAAATGGGCCAGCGGCCGCTCGCCGGTGACGACCGCCTTGGGGTCGCCCGTGGTGCCCGAGGTCATCGAGAGGTAGCCGGGACCCGGCAGCAGGGCGCCGCCCTCGCGCAGCTCGATCCCGTCGTCCCGCAGGACCGCCCGCGCTCCCGCGGCGGCGATCTGCCGCTCCTGGACGGCCGGAGGATAGGCCGAGTCGATCACCACCCACCGTGCCCCCGCCGCCAGCACGCCGAGCAGGACCCCCGGCAGCTCGGGCACCCGGGAGGCGACGACGGCCACCACGGCCCCCGGCTCGACCCCCGCGCTCCGCAGCGCCGCCTCGGTCCGCCGCCGTGCCCCGGCGTGCGCGTCGCCGGCCAGCTCCAGCAGGCCGGGCCCGTCCCAGGCCGGCAGCGCGGCGTCGGGGGGCTCGGGGCGCGCCTGTCCGGTCAGCACGTCGCCGAGCAGCTCGACATAGCCGTCGACCAGCGCCGTCATGCGCTCGGCGGAGAACAGGTCGGGGTTGTAGACCAGCTCCAGCGCGTAACCGCCGCGCTGCTCGCCCACGTACATCGTCAGGTCGAACAGCGCCCCGGGCAGCCCCGGCCGCAGCGTCTCGCTGACGCAGCCGTCCAGGTCCAGATGGGCCTGCGCGAAGTTGTACATGTTGAACATGACCTGCGTGATCGGGTTGCGGCTCAGGTCGCGCGGCAGCCGCAGCGACTCCAGCAGCTGCCCGAGCGGCACGTCCCGGTGCCTGATCGCCGCGTTCAGCTCGGCCGCGCACGCCGTCACCTGCCCGGCGAAGTCGCCCCGGGGGCGCAGCCGCAGCGGCAGGACCTGCACGCACATCCCCACCAGCGACTCGAACGCCACGTGCGGCCGGTCGGCGTAGGCCGCGCCCACCACCAGGTCGTCCCGTCCGGCGAGGGTGGCCAGGCGGCGTCCGAAGGCGGCCAGCAGCACCGCGTACGGGGTGGTGCCGAGTTCCGCCGCCAGCTCGGCCACCCGGCCGGCCAGTTCCGCGTCCACCTCGCCCCGGACGGCGGCGCCGCGGAAGGTCTGCGCGGGCGGCCTGGGCGCGTCCCTGGGCAGGTCCAGCACCAGCGGGGCGTCCTGCAGGCGCTCGCGCCACCAGCCCAGCGCCTGGGCGTCGCCGTTCGCGCGCAGCCAGCGCACGTAGTCGGCGAACGTGTGCTCGCCCGCCTCGACCGGCTCGCCGCGGTAGGCGGCCGACAGGCCGCGGAAGAGCACGTCCTGCGACCAGCCGTCGAACACCAGGTGGTGCGCGGTCAGGCAGAGCACGTGCTCGCCGGGGGCCAGCCGGAGCAGCCGGGCCCGGAACAGCGGCCCGGCGGCCAGGTCGAACCGTTCCCGCGCCTCCTTCTGCAGCGCCGCGTCCAGCTCGGCGGGGGAGAGGTCGTCGATCGGCAGCGGCACCTCGCCCGGCGGCGCCACCGTCACGTCGGGGATCCCGTCGCGCGAGGCCACCCGCCAGCGCAGCGCCTCGTGGGCCGCCACCACGGCGGTGAGCGCCCGCCGCAGCGCGGCGACGTCGAGCGGGCCCCTGATCCGCTCGGCCATCGCGATGTTGTGCGCGGCCGACTCGGGCGCCAGCTGCTCGACGAACCACATCCGGCGCTGGGCGGGGGAGAACGCGGCCGGGCTGCCGGTGGGCGGCGCGGCGGCGGAGGCCCGCTCCGCGTCCGCCACGAGCGCGCGCAGCGCGCCGTAGGTCCGGCCCTCGTACACGTCCTGGACCGAGACCACCCGGCCCAGCTCCGCGCGTACCGCGGCCACCAGGCGCATGGCCCGCAGCGAGTGGCCGCCGCGCTGGAAGAAGTCGTCCTCGTCGTCCGGGACGGGCGCCTCCAGCACCCGCGCCCAGATCCCGGCCAGCCCGCTCGCCGTTCCCCGCTCCCGCTGCGACTGCGCCCGCAGGGCGGCGAGGTCCACCTTGCCCGAGGCGTTCAGCGGGAGCAGCGGCAGCCGGACCAGCCTGGTCGGCAGCATGTACGGCGGCAGCCGCACCGCCAGGTCCTCGCGCAGGGCGGCCAGGTCGGGCGCGTCCTCGGGCGTCACGTAGGCGACCAGCTCGCCCGCGAAGTCCACCACCGCCTGCCGCACCCCGGGATGGGCGCGCAGCGTCGTCTCCACCTCGCCGATCTCCACGCGCTGCCCCTGGACCTTCACCTGGCGGTCGAGGCGGCCCATGAACGCGATCTGGCCGTCCTCCTGCCACGCCACGTGGTCGCCGGTCCGGTACAGCCGCGCACCCGGCTCGTCCGAGAAGGGGTCGGGCACGAACCGCTCGGCCGTCAGCGCGGGCCGGTCCAGGTAGCCGCGGCTGACCTGCGGCCCGCCGACCAGCAGCTCGCCGGGGACGCCCGGCGGGCACTGGTTCATGTCCTCGTCCACGATGTACGCCCGGCAGCCGCTCAACGGCCGGCCGATCGGCAGCGGACGCTCCCACACGCCGTGGAACTCGCCGCCCACCACGACGACGGTCAGCTCGGTCGGGCCGTACAGGTTGTGGAACCGGGTGTGCGCCGACCAGCGGGCCACCTGCTCGGGCGGGGGCGGCTCGCCCGCCGTCACCACGTCCCGCAGGTGCGGCAGCCGGCTCGGGTCCACCAGCGGCAGCAGCGCGGGCGGGAGGTAGCCCCAGGTGACGTCGTGCCGCTCCAGGAAGTGCTGCAACCGGGCCGGGTCCACGCGGTCCTCGTCCGGCACGAGCTGCACGCAGCCGCCGACGGTCAGCGGGAGCACCATGTCCATGATCGAGGCGTCGAAGCCGACCGCGGAGAAGGCCATCGAGCTGCAGGTCGCGTCCAGGCCGAAGCGCGCGACGGTCGCGGTGACGAAGAAGACCGCGTTGGCGTGGCTCACCACTACGCCCTTGGGCCGTCCGGTGGAACCGGAGGTGTAGATCACCCACGCCGCGTTGCCCGCGACGGCGCCGCTCTCCTGAGGTTCGGCCGGCCCCGGCTGGAAGGCGTCGACGAGCGTGGCGGCGCAGCCGTCCAGGAGCTCGTGGCCGCGTTCGTCCACGACGACCACCGCGATCCCGGCGTCCTCCAGCACCTCCTCCAGCCGCTGGCGCGGATGCCCCGGGTCCAGCGGCACGTACGCCCCGCCCGCCAGATGCACGGCCAGCACCGCCACCGGCATCAGCGGGGTGCGGCGGGTGCACAGCCCCACCCGCGCCTCCGGCCCGACGCCGAGCTCGCGCAGCCGGCCCGCCAGCGCCCACGCCCGCTCGACCAGCTCGGCGTAGGTGAGCACGTTCTCCCACTGCCGGACCGCCGGGGCGTCCGGGGTCCGCGCGGCCTGAGCCGTGATCAGACTGCTGAGGAGTGTCATCCTGCGGCCTCCACACCCGGCCGTACCAGCCGGCCTGCCCGTACCGTCTCGAAACGCAGCAGGAAGCCCGGCGCCCGCACGGCGATCGCGGCGATCGCCCGGCCCAGCGGCAGGTGCGTCACCCGCCACCCCGCCAGCCACTCCGCCTCGGCACCTGCTTCGGGGGACGCCTCCGGCACCCACGGCCGGCCCGGACGCTGCCCGGCGAACCCGAACCGCGCCGGATCCACCCGCAGCCCGCCACCGGACGCCTTCAGCAGCGCCTCCTTGGCCGTCCACGTGCGCAACGCGCTGTGCAACCGCAGTTCCTCGGGCAGCGCGGCGAACTCGTCGCGCTCCCGCTCGTCCAGCATCCGCTCGAAGAACGTCTGCTCGTCCGCCGGCGGGCGGAAGCGCTCCAGGCCGGCGCCCACCTCCCGGCCGGTCGTCAGCGCGACCAGCGCCAGGCCGCCCGACCGGGTGACGCTGTAGGTCAGCTCGGTCCCGCCGTACGGCAGGCCGCCGGACCGGCCGGGCGGCTCGGCGAGGCCCGGCTCGACCCCGTACTCCCTGAGCAGCCGCCGCAGCAGCACCGACCTGCCGACGAACCCGCGCCGGCCGTCCTCCTGCCGGAACCGGGCCGCCCGCGCCGCCTCCCGGGGCGACAGCTCGTCGAGGGCCGCGCACATCTCGGGCAGCCCGTCGAGGTCGGCCAGCCACACGTGCACCTCGTCCGCGGCCAGGCTCCGCTCGGGGCCGGCCGCGATCGTCCGCGCCACCTCCGCACCGTGCGTGGCGAGGAAGAGGTGCGCGGCGTCGAGCGTGTGCAGGCGGAAGGCCGAGGAGGTGTGGCGGGCCCAGGCGAGCATCGTCGGGTGGGTGACCTCCTGGTCGTGCGCGCCAGCGAAGGCGACGATGGGCACGTCCAGGGGTTCCTGGCGGGTGAAGCGGTAGCGGCGCAGCCACTCCATGTCCGTGCGCAGGGCGGGGATGAGCAGGGCCTTGACCTCGGGCTGCGTGCGTAACTCCGCGGGCGCGCCGAGCCGCAGGATCAGCTCGTCGACCAGGTCCTCGTCGCCCAGGCCCGTCCACCGTCCCAGCGTCTCCTGGCGCTCCGGCGGGTGCGCGGCGCCGACGTAGAGGCAGTCGGGCGCCCGCACGCCGAGCCGCCGCAGCTCGCGGACCACCTCGAAGGCGACCCGGCCGCCCATGCTGTGCCCGTAGATCGAGTACGGCCTGCGCTCCCGGTCGACGGCGGCGGCGACGGACCGCGCGATCAGCTCAGGGGACAGGGCGCCGGGCTCGGCCACCCGGCCCTCCCGGCCGGGCAGCATGGCCACCCGCACGTCCAGGACGCCGTCGAACGCCTGCCGCCACGCCCAGAAGGCGGTGACGTCCCCACCGGCGTAGGGGAGGCAGAAGAGGGTCCGAGCGCCGGGCGGGTATCGCGTCAGCGAGGCGAACGGTGTCTCGGACAGCGGCTGTTCTTCTGGCATCGCGACGCGAAGTCACCCTCCGGCAGGTCTGCCGCGCCGGGCGAAGTCGTCGCGCGGGCAGCAGGAAATATGGGCCGCTCGTCAGGGTTCGACCTGGCGAGGGGCGGCTCACGGCTGAAGCCACGCCATTCCTATTATTTTGTCCGAAAGTCAGTCAAGGGATGAAATTTAAACCAATGATGGAATGCTGGTTTCGGGCATCGACAAAACCCGCTTCCGGCGGGTCTGTCTACGGACGGTGGACCTCCCCGGCTGGGCCGATGATCTCCGCCGGTGCTCGCGTCCTGGGATTCTGCCACCCTCTGTGATGATCTTGTCCCTCTATGGAATGCCCGTAATTAGGATTTCGGTCGTGACGTTCGCCGGGATCCCTGTCCCTATTGACTGATTGAGTCGGGTCCGATTCTCCATATCGGTCAGATCGGCGGTCATCCCGCTGGCAGGGGCCTCGCCGGGTGCTGACAGCCACAGGCCCCCGCCGAGTCAGATCCGGGATCAGAAGACCTCCCCGTGCCCGGCGCGCACGGGGAGGCCCGCCCTCACCGCTTCGGCCGGAAGTAGTGCCCGACCATGTAGGCGGTGACCTGGGCGCCGATCTTCGCGCCCTGCACGTCCGCCGTGCGCGTGTGGATGCCGCCCCACACACGGGCCTCGATGACCTCGGCCAGGGCGTGGGAGAAGCCGCGGAAGCTCCTGGTGGTGCCCGAGGCGGAGCTGTAGCCGCTGAAGGGGATGTCGTCCCTACCGAAGAAGTGGGCCAGCGCCGACATGCTGGCCGCCGTGAAGCACGTGTGCCCGGAGGTGTAGTCGGGGTGCGGCGGGGTGACGAGCAGCGGCGTCCAGTCCGGGTCGGCCGCGGTGCGCGGGTTGCCGTCGGTGTCGGCCAGGCGGATCGCCGTGACCGGCCGCCAGAAGGCCCACGCCGCCTTCTCGTTGTAACAGGCGGTCGTGGCGTCGGCCTCGGCCAGGTCGACCATGGCGAACATGCGGGCCGCCTGGAGCGGGTTCAGCCGCCGCGTCGTGGCGAGCTGGCGTTTGATCTCCCACTCGGCCAGGTGCCGGTCGTGCCACCAGATCGCGGCCTGCGTCTGGTCCTGCGTCCTGACCTTGCTGTCGGCCCCGCCGATCCGCTTGAGCTCGTTGACGTCCCTGGCGTAGCGGGAACTGGTCAGCGCGGGCGGGCCCGAGGTGCGGAACATCGACGCGCTGGGGATGAGGAACGGCTTGAGGTCGCCGACCCAGGCCCCGTCCGAGGCGTTCGTGGGCGGCGTCGGCCGCCACTGGCCGGGCTGGGTGCCGATCGGCCAGGTCTGGTCGCCGAACGCGCCGTCGTTCTCCCTGGCGGCGATCATCGCGGCCGCCGCCTGCTCGCCCACGGCGACGCCGCGTCGTTTCGCGCCGCCGTCGGGGATCGTGGCGAGGTAGTCGTCGTACTGGGTCGTCAGCCGGGCCTGCTGGGCGGGGAAGAGCTTGTTCAGCACGCGGAAGGCCGCGGTGGCGACGGCGGCCTCCGTCGACTCCCCGCCGTCGGCCCGCGGTGCGATCAGGTACGGCTGGTACGGGGTGCCGGCGATCGCGTTCACCGCGTCGTAGACGGCTCCGTGCACCATGGCGAAGCTGCGCGCCTGGACCTGCGGCTGCTGGCCGGCGACGTCCCAGATGGCGGTCTGGGCGTTGCGGTCCCAGACGACGACGGCGTTCTCGGGCGGTTGCGAGCCCGACGCGTACGCGGTCGGCGAGCCCGGTCCCGCCGGGATGACGGCGGCGATGACGAGGACGGCCAGCCATCGTGTGATGACCGGCCGTCGCCTACCAGGTGATTGAGGCATTCGAGAAAATTACTATGTCGCCTCAAAGCCGTTAAGCGGCCAAATGCGCGAAAATTCGAAAACAACACACCCGAAAAGGGCCGGCCGGGACGACGTGCCGCGCGTCCTTGTGGCGGCGCATCCTCTCAGGGGGTCTGACGTCGGGTGATGCCGCCGGCGCGGTCATGGCCGCCGCGGACGGTACGCCGGTCGCGGTTTTCCCGCCCGGCGATGACGTTCGCCGCGATGAGCAGTCCGGAAGGGACGATCGCGGTGATGAAACCGCTCATTCCGATCAGGCCGACGCCAATGGCCCCCCAGACGAGGATCGCCCAGCCGACATATCCGGGAACCTGCTGCCCCTGCCGTCCCGCCCGCGCCACCAGCAGGCCCAGCAGCGCCAGCACCACGACGAACCCGCCGGGCAGCGCCCAGAAGACCGCCTGTGAGTCGCCGTCCGCGAGGCCGTTGCGCAGGTCTCCCGCGAGCCAGCCGGCCCAGGGGGCGAGGGGGGCGAACACGGCGGTGTGCGCCAGGGCGATGAAGATCATGGCCCGCCCGGCCCAGACGGTGAGCCGGCTCGGCGGTGTCGCCGTCGCGGGCGGAGAGGAAGTGCTCATGCCTGCCAGCCTCTCCCGGGAGGCCGGCCGGCGTGCTCCCTCGCGAGGGGGAGGCCGCTCCCTCTCCGGGGCGGTCTCCGGAGCCGCCCGGGCGCGGCGGCGCCGCGATCGCCCGCGGCGCGGGCCCGATCAGCCCGCAGGCCACGCGGTGAGGACGGCGGCCAGCAGCGTGTCGTCGTGGCCGGACGGCACCGCGCGCAGGTCGAGCAGGCAACGGCCGTCCTCCACCCGGGCGAGCACGGGCGGCCGCGCCCGGCGCAGCGCGGCGGCCGCCCGCCGGTCCAGCGCGACGGCGGCGCTCGGCAGGGACACCCCCGGCGCGCCGCCGCCGCCGACCACGCTCCGGCTGTCGACGGCCTCGGCGTCGATCCCCTTGCCGCGCAGCCGGGCCGCCAGATCCTCGGCGCGGGCGCGCAGCGTGGCCTGATCGGCGTGCAGGCTCTCCCAGGTCGGCGTCGGCGGGCCCGCGACCGTGGCCTCCAGCGCCGCCAGCGTGACCTTGTCCACCCGCAGCGCGCGGGCGAGGGGGTGGCGGCGCAGCCGGTCCACGAGGCCGGCGCGGCCGAACAGCAGCCCGCATTGAGGGCCGCCGAGCAGTTTGTCCCCGCTGGTGGTGACGAGGTCCGCGCCCTCGGTCAACCAGCTCGTGACGTCGGGCTCGCGGGGCAGCAGCGGCTCGTGGGCCAGCAGCCCCGAGCCCGCGTCGGCGACGAGGGGGACGCCCCGCTCGCGGCACAACGCCGCCAGCCGCGACACCGGGACGTCGGCCGTGAACCCCTCGATCCGGTAGTTGGACGGGTGCACCTTCAGCACCAGGCCCGTCCGCGGCCCGATCGCGTCGGCGTAGTCGGCGAGGGCGGTGCGGTTGGTCATGCCGACCTCGCGCAGCCGGGCCCCCGTGGAGACGAGCAGGTCGGGAAGGCGGAAGCCGTTCCCGATCTCGATCAGCTCCCCGCGGCTGATCACGATCTCGCCGCCCGCCGCCAGTGCGGTGGCGGCCAGCACGAGCGCCGCCGCGTTGTTGTTCACGACGTGGACCGCCTCGGCCGCGGGCACCGCGGCGGCCAGGGCGGCCAGCGCCGTACGTCCCCGTCTGCCCCGGCCGCCCGTGTCCAGGTCGAGCTCGACGTCGGTGACCCCGGCGGCCAGCTCCACCGCCTGGCGGGCGGCGTCCGACAGCGGGGCGCGGCCCAGGTTGGTGTGCAGCAGCACGCCGGTGGCGTTGATCACCGGCCGCAGGCCGGCGGCGGAGGCGGGCAGTGCCGCCAGCGCCGCGGTCAGGACGTCCTCCGGCGCGAGCTCTCCCTCTCTGGCCCGCCGCTGCGCCGCGACGATCACGGCCTTGACCTGGGCGTGGCCGAACCGCCGCCGGGCCTCGACCAGCCGGGGGTCGGCGAGCAGGGTGTCCGTCCGCGGGATGGATCGACGATGGTCGGTCACGCTAGGGATGTCCGTTCAGCGTGGGAAGCACGATGTCTCCAGGTCTCGTACCGGGGCCGATCAGGCATCATATGATCAACCGCCAGAAAGGCGATCATGGCTGCCGTGATCGCCCTAAGGTGTGATCATGAAGAGGCTCACACAGTACGCCCAAGGCGGCGGCTGCGCCTGCAAGATCCCCGCGGCGGACCTGGAGTCGCTGCTCGGCAACTCCCGCATGCCGGTCCCGCGAGATCCCGCGGCGGAGCTCGTGGTGGGGCTGGAATCCGGCGACGACGCCGCCGTGGTCCGCACCCAGGACGGCTCCGTGCTCATCAGCACGGCCGACTTCTTCACCCCGGTGGTCGACGACCCCTACGACTGGGGCCGCATCGCCGCCGCGAACGCCCTGTCCGACGTCTACGCCATGGGCGGGCGTCCCGTGGTCGCGCTCAACCTCCTGTGCTGGCCCCCCGACCGCCTGCCCTACGACCTGGCCGCCGAGGTGCTGCGGGGCGGCGCGGAGGTGGCCGCCCAGGCCGGCTGCCACCTGGCCGGCGGGCACAGCGTCGTGGACGCCGAACCCAAGTACGGCCTGGCCGTCACCGGCGTCGCCGACCCCGACCGGCTGCTGCGCAACGACGCCGGCCGCCCCGGCCTGCCGCTGTCCCTGACCAAGCCGCTCGGCCTCGGCGTGCTCAACAACCGGCACAAGAACACCGGCGAGGTCTTCCCGCACGCCGTCGAGACCATGACCCGGCTGAACGCGGACGCCTCGCGCCAGGCCGTGGCCGCCGGGATCCGCTGCGCCACCGACGTCACCGGCTTCGGCCTGCTGGGCCACCTGCACAAACTGGCCCGCGCCTCCGGCGTCACCGCCGTGCTGCACGCCTCGGCCGTCCCGATGCTGGACGGCGCGGCGCAGGCCGTGAAGGAGGGGTTCGTCCCCGGCGGCTCCCGGCGCAACCTCGACTGGGTGGCCCCGCATCTCGATCCCGGCGACGTCCCGGAGGAGACGCTGCTGCTGCTCGCCGACGCGCAGACCTCAGGGGGGCTGCTGGTCGCCGGGGAGATCCCCGGCGCCCCGGTGGTCGGCGAGCTCATCGAACACAACGGGCACACCGTCGTCATCCGTCCCTGAACGGGGCCGGCGCCGGGCCCGCGTTCCGCACGCAGGCCCGGCCGGCCCCCTCACCCACGGAGGAAGGCTTCTCAGACCGCGGCGCCCCACAGCGCCAGCCCCATCAGCAGGACCAGCGCCGCGCGGCCGAACGTGCGGGCCGAGGCCCGCTCCGGGGTGCCGAAGCACAGGCAGGGAGCCGCCTGCTCGCCCATGACCAGGAGATACGTCTGCGCCACCGTGAACGCCAGGCCCAGACCCGTCCCGGCCACGCCCACGAGCACGTCGCCGGCGACGGGGGTGAAGGCGGCGAGCGCGACGAGCGCCTCCACGGTCACCACCGTGAAGGCGCCCGCCCGGGCCACCCGTCCATGGAGCCCGAAGGCCGCCAGGCCGCTCCGGAAGGCGCCGAGGTCGCGCGCCTTCCCGAGCACCGCCAGCACCAGGACGAGGCCCAGCCCGTAGCGGGCGACGAGGGCGATCATCCGATCACCAGCATCGCCACCACGGGCACCGCGAGCACGACGAACAGCACCTTCATCCTCGGCAAGGTGAAGTAGAACGCCGTGTCCGCCTCCATCCGGTCCCGAGCGAAGGCGAAGGTCAGGAGCATCATCGCCCGCGCCGCCGCGAAGCCGGCGCCCGCCAGGAGCGCCTCCTGCCAGGACGCCAGGAACAGGATCGCCACCGCCATGATGTGCGGCAGCCCTGTCGGCGAGTACGTGCGCATCCCCGTGCCCATCTCGGCGCCGAACTGCACGGCGCCCCAGAAGGGAATCCTGGTGACGAACTGCGGCACGAGCCGCGCGTTCTGGAGCAACGGGAAGGAGAGCACGTCCAGCTCGCGCAGCAGGAAGATCACCGCCGCCGCGGCGACCATGATCTGCGAAACCACTGCCGGGAACGGAGCCCGCAGCACGGAGCCGACGACCACCAGCACGAACGTGACGGCGCCCGCTCCCACGAACAATCCGGCGATGAAGCCGGCGACATCAGCACCCCGCCGGACCGACGAGGACAGCACCCAGGCGCTGTTCAGGCTTCAAACGGAGCCCGAGAGGGAGAAGCCGGCGACGAGGGCGGCCACCAGCCAGGTGAAGCCCTTCGTGTCCGCGCCCGCAACCCTCGAACACAGCACCAGGGCCTCCGCCGCCGCGATCAGTGCCAGTCCTGGCACCAGCAGGCGAACGGATTTTCTGGTGGCGGAGTCGCTCATGGACCCGGGTCAGATCGCCGTACGGCAGATGGAGAAGCGGGAGACGTTGCCGCCGCCGCAGTCGTGGTACTCGTACCAGCCGTCGGAGCACATGCGGCGGGTGCTGGTGGTGCCGCCGCCGTACCACTTCCAGGCGTTGTTGCCGTCACAGCTGGAGGGGTTGTGGGTGTAGCGGAGGTTGTAGCAGGTGCCGGACGCGCCGTCGTTGCGGTGCCAGGAGCCGGAGCAGTTGCCCGAGTAGAGCGCGGAGGACGGCACGCAGACGGAACCGGCGTCGGCGAAGCCGTGGCAGGTCTCCCACGCGGTGTAGGCGGCGGCCGTCGCGCCGCGCGGCTTCGACCAGGGCAGGAGGTCGAGGACGCCCAGCCCGGTCGCCACGGCGGCGCCGGTGGCGATGCCGAGCACGCGCCGCCTGCTCCAGCCCTCGCGCGTGGCGCCCACCCGCGTCGGCAACGCCTGCTCGGGCATCTCCTCGGCGCTGGGTATCTGGTCGAGTATCGAGGTCCGCTTCTCGGCCTTCACAGCTTCACTCCCTTTCTGTTCGCAACCGCTCGCTCGACGATCTCCGTGAGCGCCTCTCCCGACCCCACCGGAGCCGTGAACACCACCACGCCGTTCTCGTCCACGACGAGCAGGGCCGGGCTGTAGGGCACGCTCGCCGCGCGCCAGATCGCCGGATCCTTGATCACCCTGATGGAGCCGGGCAGGGACTTGTCGAACCCGGGGTCGTCCGACAACACGGTGAACGACAGGTCCGAGGGCAGGCCGGCCGCCATCCCGGCGGCGGCGAGCAGGACGTCGTCGCAGATCGGGCAGCGACGGTTGACCTTGATGACCATGGTCGTGGCGCCGGGCACGCCGAGCCCGTTCGCCTGGGCCTCGGGCCCGGCCGCGGCGAAGCGCACGCCGACGCCGTTGTAGGTGGCCAGTTCCAGTTCGCGTACCCGCCGGTAGAGTCCGGCGCCCGCCGCGAACAGCAGAGCGACCAGGACGGCCAGGATGATGACCACCGCGGTCAGCGGTTCCACGTCAGGCCCGCCACTCGACGCGCTTGACCTTGTTGAGGAAGTCGGCGGCGGTCTCCGGGGTGCCCGCGGCCGAGCGGGCCGCCACGCCCGCCTTGCTGTAGTTCGGGGCGTTCCAGGGATGCAGGGTCACGATGGCGGTGTCGGTGACCAGGAGGAAGGGCGCCACCGAGTCGGACGGCGGCGCGGGCAGCCGCCACAGCTCGCCGGAGGGCGCTCCGTAGCCCCGCCACTTGGGAATGCGGTTGATCCCCGCCTGCTTCGGCTCGACCGTCATGGTGCCGACGCCCGCGATCGAGATCGCGTAGAGCTCCATGGAGACGTCGAACCGCCTGCCGCCGTCGGCCACCATGCCCTCGGGGGTGTCCTGCCACGTCACGCGGCTGAACATGTCGACGATGTCGGCCGACTCCCACTCGGGGGAGTAGAAGAGCCCGTGCGCCATGTGCCAGGGGCCGAGCCAGGCGGCCCACCTGGCGTCGGAGGGGTCCTCGCAGTCGTAGACGACGACCTCGCCGCCCGCCAGGGAGAAGCGCTCTCGCTCGCGTCCGCGGACCGAGTTGACGCCTGCCGTGAGGGAGGACAGGGGGGCCAGTTCGAGCCCCCAGGTTTCCGCGGTGGTCTTCCGCGCCCCGTATTTCGGGGTGTAGCGGACGTGGCCGGTCCAGGAGGCCAGCGAGGCGGCCTCGGCGTCTTCGACCTCGAGTTGGAGGAAAGAGTTCTTGACGGTACGAAGAGAGGATAAATGCGCCATTAAGCCCCAGCCTTTCGTGGCAGATCGCGGGCGCTAGATCATTCGGCTCGAAGCCTTACATGCGCCATCACCCAGGTCAAGACACAAGATCCACACGTTTTTCCGCTGGAAAATACGGGAGAAAGGTGCCATTACGGCCGCGTTACTTTGGCGTTGGCAAATGGCCATATTCCTGTCATCTGCGGCCGTCGCGGCCACGGCGTGACCTCCTCCCGGCAGGGCGGCGAGGACCAAGGTCCTTCGGCCGACGGTCGTAGGGCACTGCCGGCGGCGCACGGAAAACGGTGCGATGGAAGCGCGGAAGAGAACGACGAACCATCGCTGAAAGGGGATCGTCATGGCCGCCACGATCGACAGGCCCGTCGCCTACCCGGGCATCACCGCCGCCGGACGCCGTCCGGTCGACTACGTCTGGGCCGTCGCCCGGATCGCGATCGGCTGGATCTTCCTGTGGGCGTTCCTGGACAAGACGTTCGGATGGGGTTTCGCGACCCCGGCGGGCAAGGCGTGGGTGGCGGGCGGCAGCCCGACGACGGGTTTCCTCAAGGGCACCGGCGAGAACGCGCTGGGCGGGCTGTTCTCGAGCCTGGCCGGTCAGGCGTGGGTGGACTGGCTGTTCATGGCCGGTCTGGCCGGCGTCGGCCTGGCGCTGGTGCTGGGCGTGGGCACCCGGATCGCGGCGGTCGCCGGAACGCTCATGCTGACCCTGATGTGGGCCGCCGAGCTGCCGCTGGCCACCAACCCGTTCCTGGACGAGCACATCGTCTACGCGATCGTGCTGATCGGGCTGGCCATGACCGGCGCGGGCGCGACGCTGGGGCTGGGGAACCTGCCGATCGTCCGCCGCAACGCCTGGCTCAGGTAGTGCCGGGAAGCGAACGCCCGCCCCGCACCCGGGGTGGGCGTTCCGCGTACAGGGACGAAGGCCCCGCCGCTCCGCTCTTTGGCGGACCGGCCGGGCGAGGAGCAGGATGGAGAGAGGGGCAAGGAGGTACACCATGTCGATCGAGGTCAAGGACGTCATGGGCCGGGTGGCCGTCGCCGTGCCGGCGGACGCGTCGTTCGCCGACGTCCTCAACGCGATGAGGCGGTACGGAGTGGGCGCGGTCACCGTGACAGACGCCGACCGGCGCCCGGTGGGCGTGGTCTCCGAGGACGACCTGCTGCTCAAGGAGATCGACCCGGTACGGCACAGCGTGTCGATGTACGAACCCGACCGCCTGCTGGACGAGCACCACCGGGCGACGGCCGTCACCGCGGACCGGCTCATGTCCGCTCCGGCGATCACCGTCACGCCGGGCACGTCCGTGCGCGAGGCCGCCAGGCTCATGCACGACCGGCGCGTCAAGCAGCTCCCGGTGATCGACCCGGCGAGCGGGCGCATCGTCGGCACCCTGCACCAGCGCGACGTGCTGCGCGTCTTCGCCCGTCCGCGGGCGGAGCTGGAGGGCGAGGTCCGAGCCGTGCTCCCGGCGTCCGGGGCGATCTCCGCGCAGGTCGAGCAGGGCGTGGTGCGGCTCAGCGGGCGCGTGGAGCGCCGGTCGCAGGCGATCGCGGCGGTGCAGGCCGTCCGCGCCGTCGAGGGCGTCGTCGACGTCACCAGCGAGGTGACCGCCGACCACGACGACCTGGTCACCGTTCCGCCGCCGCGGTAGAGCCCGGAACCGTCGGCCGCCGTTCACGCGGCGGGGCGCACGTCCGCGAGGGAGACCGGTGAGAACGTCCGGTCGAGCCGGGTCACCTCCAGCAGCCGCAGGACGGCCGGCGTCACCCCCGTCAGCCGGAGGCTGCCGTGGCGGGCGGCCGCCAGGTCGCGCGCGGCCACCAGCGCGGCCAGCCCGCGGGCGTCCATGAAGGTCACCCCGCTGAGGTCGAGGACGAGACGCGTGCCCTGCTCGGCGAGTGCGGCGGCGAGCCGGGCGCGGAAGCCCGCCTGCGTGGCCAGGTCCAGGTCTCCGGAGACCTTCAGCACCGCCCGCCTGCCGGTGCGGGACCGTGCCTGAGAACCCATGTCCGTCTCCTTACCTTCGGCGGGCGGCCGGTGGCCGGCGTTCGTCGCGGAAGCACGATGCCCCCGATGCGAAGCTACGAGAACGCCGGTCACCGGCATAGGGCCCAAAGTCCCACCTCCGGCAGCCGAAGGACCGGACCTGGCACGTACGGCCCTGAGGACCAAGGTCCTTCCAGCGGGGGGCGTACGACACTGCCCCGGAGCGGGCGGGCGCAGTGGAATAGGGGTGAGACAAGGACATACACCCCCCACCGAAAGGGAGGCCCGCCATGGCCACCACCGTCAACCGGCCCGTGATGGACGTCGCTCCCGTGCGGGCGGCGCGTACCCCGGTCGACTACGTCTGGGCCGTCGCCCGGATCGCGATCGGCTGGATCTTCCTGTGGGCGTTCCTGGACAAGACGTTCGGGTGGGGTTTCGCGACCCCGGCGGGCAAGGCGTGGGTGGCGGGCGGCAGCCCGACGACGGGTTTCCTCAAGGGCGCCGGCGAGAACGCGCTGGGCGGGCTGTTCTCGAGCCTGGCCGGTCAGGCGTGGGTGGACTGGCTGTTCATGGCCGGTCTGGCCGGCGTCGGCCTGGCGCTGGTGCTGGGCGTGGGCACCCGGCTCGCGGCGGTCGCCGGAACGCTCATGCTGACCCTGATGTGGGCCTCCGAGCTGCCGCTGGCCACCAACCCGTTCCTGGACGAGCACATCGTCTACGCGATCGTGCTGATCGGCCTGGCCATGACCGGCGCGGGCGCCACGCTGGGGCTGGGGAACCTGCCGATCGTCCGCCGCAACGCCTGGCTCAGGTGAATCGCACCCGCCACGGGCCCACCCCTCGGCGGAGGGGTGGGCCCGTGGCATTTCACGTGGGAACCGCCGGGTCACCGTCTCACGGCGTCAGCGCTGCAGCGTCAGCACTCCCGGGCGGTAGGGCAGGAGGCCGTAGTCGCCGCCCGAGCTGGGGCTGCGGCCCTGGTAGAGGAGTTGCAGGTTGCACGGGTCGACGGTCATGGTCTGGTCCGCGCCGGTGCGCACCAGCTCGCCGTGGCTGATGTCGTTCGTCCAGGTGGCGCCGCTGTTGGCCTTGCCGGCGAACGGGTTGCCCTCGGTCGCGGCCTGGGGCGTCCAGGAACCGTTCAGGCTGGTGGCGGTGAACGAGCGGAAATAGCGGCCCTGCGCGCCGATCGCCTCGACGATCATCAGGTACCGGTTCTGGCCCTGGAGCTTGTAGACCTGGACGGCTTCGAACAGGTTGTTCGTCGTGTCGCTCATGACCACGGTCGAGGCCGTGCCGAAACTGCCGGGGAAGTTCCCGATGGGCATGCTCGCCCGGTAGATCTTGCCGTTGTCCCCGGCGAAGAACAGGTACATGTCAGTGTTGTCGCCGATGACCGTCTGGTCGATGGGGCCCGTCCCGGAGCCCGAGATGCTGCCGGAGAAGAGCGTCTGCGGCGCCGACCAGCTGTTGGGGTTGGCGGGGTCGGTGGAGGTCCGGTACGAGAAGGCGGGGCCACCCCACTGGTAGGCGAGCACCCAGACGTTCTTGGGGGCGAAGAAGAAGAGCGTGGGGGCGACGGCGGCGAAGGACATCGTGTTCTGCGTGGCCGAGGCCATGTCGGACCAGTTGGCCAGCGGGCTGAAGTTCATCGACCCCCACCTCGTCCCCGTGTCGTGGGTCGTCGCGTAGACCAGGTGCCGCCCGTTGTAGGGGGCGACGGTGAAGTCCTTGAGCGAGACCCAGCCCGCCTTCGGCGTGGCCAGCGGGCCGGTCGAGGCCCAGCGGTAGGTCGAGGGGAGGTCACACATGCCGGGGTTGCCACCGTCCGTCCGTACGAGTTGCCATTGCTGGTTGGCGCCGCCCCAGTCGTCGTACTGGACGATGTTGGCGCCGTCGGCGGTGGAGGCTCCTTGGACCTCCAGGGCCTTGTTGCTGTGGCGGGAGATGAGCCTGACGTAGCCGTCGGGGCTGTCGGAGAGTTTCCATTGCTGGTTGGTGCCGTTGAGGTCGGCCCATTGGACGATGGAGCCGCCGTTGGCGGTGGAGAAGTTGTAGACGTCCAGGACTTTGCCGGAGTGGCGGGACTTGATGCGGTAGTAGCCGCCGCCGGAGTCGACGAACTGCCATTGTTGC
>NZ_JBFAOM010000072.1:0-32054 GCF_040675235.1 Nonomuraea sp. NPDC049637 | reverse complement strand
CCGGAGACGGGCAGCCCGAGGTCGTGGCCGAGCCGCAGCCCGGCCCCGCCGTGCTGGAGCGCGACCGGCAGCAGGCCGTCGAACGCCAGGGCGCCCACCACGACCCCGCCCTGCGACAGGTGGAACGCCGAACCCGCGGGGCCCGTCGTGTGGACGACGTCCACGGACAGGCGGCCGGCGGGCAGAGGGCGGTCGGCGGTGAGCTCCAGCGGCTCCCCGGCGCGGGAGAAGGTGAAGGCCAGGCGGCCGCCGGTGACGTACAGGGCGAAGCCGCCGTTCCAGTCGCCCAGCGCGAACAGCACGCCCTCGGGCTCCCGGTCCGCCTCGATCTCGGCCGTCCAGCGGAAGCCGCCGAACAGCAGCGGCAGCGACTCGTCGCACACGGGCGAGGCCCCGGGCCGGAACGTGCGGTCGTCGCCGGGGGGCCAGGCCGGCCCGATGAGCGCGCCGAAGCGGGCCACGAGGTCGTCGTACAGCGGCAGGACGTTGTTGCGCCCGGCCTCCCGGTCCCACAACCGCCGCAGCTCGGCGACCACCTCCGGATGCCCGGCGGACACGTCGGCCGCCTCGGAGAAGTCGGCCGCCAGGTCGAACAGCGCCCAGTGGTCGGCGTCGAGGTCGCGGCTGCCGGTGAGCAGGTCCTCCTCGTCCAGGACGCCCGTGGACACGTGGTCGGTGGTGACCTTCCAGCGGCCGTGGATGAGGGCTCGCGAGCCCAGCATCTCGAAGTACTGGGTGGTGCGCGGCGCGGGCGCCCCGGGGTCGCCGAAGGTGGCCAGGAAGCTGGCCCCGTCGATCGGCTGCTGCTCGATCCCGTCCACGACGTCGGGCGCCCGGACGCCGATCGCGTCCAGCAGGGTCGGGAACAGGTCGTTGACGTGCACGATCTGGTCGCGCACCGCGCCGCCGCCGCCGATCCCGGCCGGCCAGTGGACGATGAGCGGCGTACGGGTGCCGCCGAGCCAGGTGTAGCGCTTCCACAGCCGGAACGGCGTGTTCCCGGCCCACGCCCAGCCCCACGCGTAGTGGTTGTAGGTGCGCGGTCCGCCCCAGTCGTCGTGGTGGGCCAGGTTGTCCTGCGGGGACTCGCGGATGCCGGCGGAGAAGCGGTGCTCGTTGACGCTGCCGTCCACGCCGCCCTCGGCGCTGGCGCCGTTGTCGGAGAAGATCACGACGATGGTGTCGTCGAGCCGCCCGGTCTCCTCCAGGTGGGCGACCAGCCGGCCGAGCTGGGCGTCGGCGTGGGTGAGGAAGCCCGCGAAGACCTCCTGCTGGCGGGCGTACAGGCGGCGGCGCTCGGCGGTGAGGCCGTCCCAGGCGGGCACCCAGTCCGGGCGCGGGGTGAGCACGGTGCCGGGCGGGACGACGCCCGTCCCGGTCTGGCGCCGGAAGATCTCCTCCCGCCAGGCGTCCCACCCCTGGTCGAAGCGGCCCCGGTAGGGCCGGCTCCACTCGGGCGCGACGTGGTGCGGGGAGTGCGTGGCGCCGAGGCCGAGGTAGAGGAAGAACGGTTTGCCGGGGGCGGCGTGGCGCTGGTCGTCGAGGTGCCGGACGGCCTGCGTGACGAGGTCCTCGGTGAGGTGGTAGCCCTCCTCGGGGGTGGCGGGCGGTTCCACGTAGTGGTTGTCCCGGACGAGGTTGGGCGCGTAGTGGTTGGTGTCGCCCTGCAGGAAGCCGTAGTAGCGCTCGAAGCCCTGGCCGAGCGGCCAGTGGCCGAACGGGCCGGCGGCCGAGCGCTCGTAGCGCGGCGTGAGGTGCCACTTGCCGATGGCGATGGTGGAGTAGCCGTGGTCGCGCAGGATCCGCGGCAGGGGCGCGGCCGAGCGCGGGATGCGGGCGGTGTAGCCGGGGTGGTCGAGCGGGAGGTCGGCGAGGAAGCCCATGCCGACGGCGTGGTGGTTGCGCCCGGTGAGGAAGCAGGCGCGCGACGGCGAGCACAGCGCGGTCACGTGGAACCGGTTGTAGCGCAGGCCGCCGGTCGCGAGCCGGTCGATGTGCGGCGTGGCGATGCCGGAGCCGAAGCAGCCGAGCTGGGCGAAGCCGGTGTCGTCCAGGACGACGGCGAGGACGTTCGGAGCGTGCTCCGGCGGGCGGCCGGCCCGGCGGAAGATCGGTTCTGCGGTCACGGCGAGGCTCCTGCCAGGAGAGGCGTACGGTCTTGGACAGCAGACGGCACGAGAGTAAGACAGAGCGTCTTAATCCGCGACGATACCTCGGTGATCCGGAAAAGGTGGGAATGCAGGCCAAAGAGAAGATTCTCCTGGCGGCCGAACGGCTCTTCGCCGAGCGCGGCCTCGACGTCTCGCTCCGGGAGATCGCCGTCACGGCCGGGCAGGGCAACCATTCGGCCGTCCAGTACCACTTCGACGGCAAGGCCGGCCTGATCGACGCCCTGTACGCCCACCGCATGACCCCCCTCAACGAGCGCCGCCGCGAGCTGATCGGCGACCTGCGCGCCCGCGGCCTGGAGGAGGACCTTCCCGCCCTGGTCGAGGCGTATCTGGCGCCGCTGGCCGAGCACGTGCTCGGCCACCCGGGCACGAGCTGGTACCTGCGCTTCACCAGCCGTTACGTGTTGTCCGGCGGCTACCGCTCCTGGCCCTACTCCAGCGACCACCATCCCGGGGTCGCCGAGCTGGCCGCCCTGCTGCGGCGGCGGCTGCCCGGCCTGACGCGCGAGCGCCTGCGGGTGCTCAACCTGCACGTCGTCGTGGTGCTGGCCGACCTGGAGCAGCGCCTGGGCGACCCCGCCTTCGACGCCGCGCGGGCGACGGCGGCCGTCGCCGACCTGCGCGTCACCGCACAGGCCCTGCTCACCGCCTAACGGCCGGAGGCGAGGGCAGACGCAGGTTCGCGGGCCGGTTCGCGGGCCAGGCGGGGCAGCACGTACTCGCCCACCCGGTAGGCCTCCTCCAGGTGCGGCCAGCCCGACAGGACGAACTCCGTCACCCCCGTGGCGGCGTACTCCCGCAGCAGGGTGACGACCTCGTCGTACGAGCCGACCAGGGCCGTGCCCGCGCCCTCGCGCACCAGCCCGACCCCGGCCCACAGGCCCGGATGGATCTCCAGGTCGCGGGTGCCGCCGGCGTGCAGGTCCACCATGCGGCGCTGGCCGACGGAGTCGTAGCGGGCGAAACGCCGCTGGGCCTCGGCGATGCGGCCCGGGTCCATGCCCGCGAGCAGCCGGTCGGCCTCGGCCCAGGCGGCTTCGTTCGTGTCGCGGGCGATGACGTGCACGCGCAGGCCGTACCGGAGCTCGCGGCCCAGCGGCGCGGCCAGGGCGCGCAGCCGGGCGACGCGTTCGGCGACCGCCGCGGGCGGCTCGCCCCACATGAGCACGACGTCGGCGTGGCGGGCGGCGACCTGCTCGGCGGCCGGGGAGGCGCCGCCGAAGTAGAGCGGCGGCCTCGGGTCAAGCGGCCCGGCCAGTCCGCCGCCCTCGACCCGGTAGTGCTCGCCGTGGTGGTCGAACGGCACGCCGTCCCAGGAGCGGCGGAGCACGTGCAGGAACTCGGCGGTCCTGGCGTAGCGGGCGTCGTGGTCCAGGAAGTCGCCGTAGGCGCGCTGCTCGACGGGGTCGCCGCCGGTGACGACGTTGAGCAGCAGCCGGCCGCCGGAGATCTCCTGGAAGGCCGCGGCCTGCTGGGCGAGCAGGGTGGGCAGCGCGTAGCCGGTGCGGAAGGCGACCAGCGTCCTGAGCCGGTCGGTGTGCTGGGCCAGGGCCGCGCACACGATCCACGGGTCGGGGCAGCCGGCGCCGACAGGGGTGAGCGCGCCCTCGAACCCGGCCTGCTCGGCGGCCCTGGCGACCTGCGTCAGGTAGCCGAGCGTGGCGGGGCGGGCGGCCGGACGGAAGGCGTCGGTGGTGGTGATGGCCGAGCGCACGTCGTGGCCGTCACCGGTCGTCGGCAGGAACCAGTGGAAACGCATCAGGGCTCCTCGTAGGCGACTTATCCCGTAAAAGCGACTTGTTTAGTATGAAAACGGTAAGGGATCCCCCACCACCGCGCAAGTCTCCGGGCACGCGGAACGCCCGGGGCGGCCGCCCCGGGCGTTCCGGTCAGGCTCAGGCCAGGTCGAACCGGTCGAGGTTCATGACCTTGTCCCACGCCGCGACGAAGTCACGGACGAACTTCTCCTTGGCGTCGTCGCTGGCGTAGACCTCGGCGACCGCGCGCAGCTCGGAGTTCGCCCCGAAGACGAGGTCGGCGCGGGTGCCGGTCCACCGCACCTCGCCGGTGGCGGCGTCGCGCCCCTCGAAGACGTTGGCGTCCTCGGTCGAGTGCCACGTCGTGCCCAGGTCGAGCAGGTTGACGAAGAAGTCGTTGGTCAGCCTCCCCGGGGTCGTGGTGAGGACGCCGAGCGTCGACTGCCGGTGGTTGGCGCCAAGCACCCGCAGGCCGCCCACCAGGACGGTCATCTCCGGCGCGCTCAGCGTCAGCAGGTTGGCCCGGTCGAGCAGCAGGTACTCGGCCGGCAGGCGGTTGCCCTTGCCGAGGTAGTTGCGGAACCCGTCGGCGACCGGCTCCAGCGCGGCGAACGACTCCACGTCGGTCTGCTCCTGCGTGGCGTCCGCGCGTCCCGGCGTGAAGGGCACCTGGACGTCGAAGCCGGCCTCCTTGGCGGCCCGCTCGACGCCCGCGCACCCGGCCAGCACGATCAGGTCGGCCAGCGAGATCTGCTTGCCGCCGGTCTGGGCGCCGTTGAACGCCTTCTGGACGCCCTCCAGGGTGCCCAGCACGGTCGCCAGCCGGTCGGGGTCGTTGACCTCCCACGCGCTCTGCGGCTGCAGCCGGATGCGCGCGCCGTCGGCGCCGCCGCGCTTGTCGCTGCCGCGGAAGGAGGAGGCCGAGGCCCACGCGGTGGACACCAGCTCCGACACCGACAGCCCCGTGGCCAGGATCTGCTCCTTGAGGGCGGCGACGTCGGCCGCGTCTACGAGCTCGTGCGTCACCGGGGGCAGCGGGTCCTGCCACAGCAGCGTCTCGGCCGGGACCTCCGGGCCGAGGTAGCGGGCGCGCGGGCCCATGTCGCGGTGGGTGAGCTTGTACCAGGCGCGGGCGAAGGCGTCGGCGAGTTCGTCGGGGTGCTCCAGCCAGCGGCGGGTGATCTGCTCGTAGATCGGGTCCACGCGCAGGGCCAGGTCGGTCGTCAGCATCGTCGGGGCGTGCCGCTTGGCCGGGTCGTGGGCGTCGGGCACGGTGCCGGCGCCGGCGCCGTCCTTCGGCCGCCACTGGTTGGCTCCGGCGGGGCTCTTGAACAGCTCCCACTCGTAGCCGTAGAGGATCTCCAGGAAGCTGTTGTCCCAGGTCGTGGGGGTGTTCGTCCAGATGCCCTCGAGGCCGCTGGTGATGGCGTCGCCGCCCTTGCCGGTGCCGAAGCTGTTGCGCCAGCCGAGGCCCATCTGCTCGATCGGGGCGGCCTCGGGGTCGGGGCCGACGTGGTCGGCCGGGCCCGCGCCGTGGGTCTTGCCGAAGGTGTGACCGCCCACGATCAGAGCGGCGGTCTCCTCGTCGTTCATCGCCATGCGGCGGAAGGTCTCGCGGATGTCGCGGGCCGCCGCCAGCGGGTCGGGGTTGCCGTTGGGGCCCTCGGGGTTGACGTAGATGAGGCCCATCTGGACCGCGGCCAGCGGGTTCTCCAGCTCGCGGTCACCGGTGTAGCGCTGGTCGCCGAGCCAGGTGGACTCCGGGCCCCAGTAGACGTCCTCGTCGGGCTCCCAGGCGTCCACGCGGCCGCCGGCGTAGCCGAAGGTCTTGAAGCCCATCGACTCCAGGGCCACGTTGCCGGTGAGGATCAGCAGGTCGGCCCAGGAGATCTTGCGGCCGTACTTCTTCTTGACCGGCCAGAGCAGGCGGCGGGCCTTGTCCAGGTTGCCGTTGTCGGGCCAGCTGTTGAGCGGCGCGAAGCGCTGCTGCCCGGACCCGGCGCCGCCGCGTCCGTCGCTGATGCGGTACGTGCCCGCGCTGTGCCAGGCCATCCGGATCATGAACGGGCCGTAGTGGCCGAAGTCGGCCGGCCACCAGTCCTGCGAGGTCGTCAGCACCTCGGCGATGTCCCGCTTGACGGCCGCGAGGTCGAGGGTCTTGAACTCCGCGGCGTAGTCGAAGCCCTCGCCGAACGGGTTGGCCACGGCCGGGTTCTTGGCCAGGATCTTGACGTTGAGCCGCTCCGGCCACCACTGGCGGTTGCCGCCGCCCTGGGTCGGGTGCGGGGCGCGCTCGTGCGCGACCGGACAGCCGCCCGAGTCCTCCGACTTGGCGTCTGTGACGATCGCATCATGGTTCTCAGACATGGGAATCCTTCCGGACGAGGCGGAATCTGGGTGCTCAGGAACTGCTGCCGGTGGAGCAGGCGGGGCACAGGCCCCAATAGATGACCTCGGCCTCGTCGATGGCGAAGCCGCGGTCGTCGGAGGCGGTCAGGCAGGGGGCGTGGCCGACGGCGCAGTCGACGTCGGCCACGGCGCCGCAGGACCGGCACACGAGATGGTGGTGGTTGTCCCCGACGCGGCCCTCGTACAGGGCCGAGCTGCCCGGGGGGTCGAGGCGGCGGACGAGCCCCGCGGCGGCGAGCGCGTGGAGGGCGTCGTACACGGCCTGCAACGAGATATGACCCACGCGCTCGCGCACCCCGGAGGCGATCGCCTCGACCCCGAGGTGGTCGCCCTCCCGGACGGTCTCGAGCAGCGCGACCCGGGCGGCGGTCACCCGCAGCCCGGCGCCGCGCAGCTCCTCGGCGGTCGTCGGAGCCTTCGATGCGGTCATAGCCGCCAAACCTACCTATACAAACCTGAATGACACAAGAGAACGAACCATCCAAGTTTAGTAATATGTCCGGAAATAGCCCCCAGGGGCGGCGTCACCCCGCGTCCGGCCCGCCGCCCTCCAGCAGCCGCCCGCCGGACAGCTCCAGCCTGCGGTCCACCCGGATCTCCGCCAGGAACCGCTCGTCGTGGCTGACCACCACGAACGCCCCCTCGTACGCGCCGAGCGCGCTCTCCAGCTGGCCCACGCTGACCAGGTCGAGGTTGTTGGTCGGCTCGTCCAGCAGCAGCAGCTGGGGCGCCGGCTCCGCGCACAACACGCAGGCCAGCGTGGCGCGCAGCCGTTCGCCGCCCGACAGCACACCTACCCGCAGATGGGCCCGGGCTCCCCGGAACAGGAAGCGGGCCAGCAGGTTCATCCGCTCGGCGGCGGGCATCGCGGGGGCGAAGGCGGCCAGGTTCTCGGCCACGGTGAGCTCGTCGTCGAGCAGGTCGAGCCGCTGCGACAGGTAGGCCACCCGGCCGTCGGCCCGCCTGGCGGCGCCGCCGTCGGGCTCCAGGTCGCCGGTGATCAGGCGCAGCAGGGTGGACTTGCCCGCGCCGTTGGGTCCGGTCAGCGCGATGCGCTCGGGCCCGCGCACGACCAGGTCGATGCCGGGCTCGGCGAACAGGCCGCGGGCCATGAGGTGCTCGCCCTGGAAGACCGTGCGCCCGGCGGGCACGTTGGTGCCCGGCAGCTGCAGGGAGATGCGCTGGTCGTCGCGCAGGGCGCGGCCCGCCTCGTCGAGCCGGGCCTTGGCGTCGCTGACGCGGGCGGCGTGCGTCTGGCCCGCCCGGCCGGCCGACTCCTGGGCGCCGCGCTTCATGTTCCCGGCGAAGATGCGCGGCAGGCCGGCGTTCTTCAGGTTGCGGGCGGCGTTGCCGGCCCTGCGCTCGGCGCGCTCGCGGGCCTGCTGCATCTCCCGCTTCTCGCGCTTGAGCTCCTGCTCGGCCGTGCGCACGTTGCGCTCGGCGGCCTCCTGCTCGGTGCGTACGGCCTCCTCGTAGGCGGTGAAGTCGCCACCGTAGAAGCGCACCTCGCCCCGGTCGAGCTCGGCGATGCGGTCCATGCGGTCGAGCAGGGCACGGTCGTGGCTGACCACGAGCAGGCAGCCCTTCCAGTCGCCGAGCACGGCGTGCAGCCGGTGTCGGGCGTCGAGGTCGAGGTTGTTGGTGGGCTCGTCGAGCAGCAGCACGTCGGGCCGCCGGAGCAGCTGCGCGGCCAGGCCGAGCGAGACGATCTGCCCGCCGCTCAGCGTGCGCAGGGTGCGGGCGAAGCCGAGGTGGCCGAGCCCGAGCCGGTCGAGCTGGGCACGGGTGCGCTCCTCGATGTCCCAGTCGTTGCCGATGGTGGTGAAGTGCTCCTCGGCGGTGTCGCCCGCCTCGATGGCGTTGAGCGCGGCGATGACCGGAGCGATGCCCAGGACCTCGGCCACGGTCAGGTCGCCGGCCAGCGGCAGGCTCTGCGGCAGGTAGCCGAGCACGCCGTTGACGGACACGCCGCCCGAGCGCGGCCGGTACTCCCCGGCGATCAGCTTGAGCAGCGTGCTCTTGCCGGCGCCGTTGGGCGCGACCAGGCCGGTACGGCCGCCGGGCACGCTGAAGGACAGGTCGCTGAAGACGGGGGTGTCGTCAGGCCAGGAGAAGGACAGGTTGGAGCAGACGATGAACGCGTCGGACATGTGAAGAAGACCTCGACGGAGAACGCGGGCATGCCGAAGCCGCCCGGTGAAAGGACAGGGATTCGGGAAACGACGAACACGGCCACACCGGCGGCGCTCACGCGCTCACGCCGGGGCCGATCGACCTCCGGTATCACCCGGAGATGTCGTCGTCACCTGCCATGTCTGGTCTCCTAGCTGAGGATCACAAGCATTTCACACCATAGCAGGCGCCCACCGTGCTCCGAACGCCTGCCTCCCGCACGGCCACCGAGGCCGCACCCCCGCCGTGTGTCAGTGGGCTCCGGCCGCGCGGAGCAGGGCGGCCACTTGCCGCTGGCCCTTGGCCACGGCGTGGGCGAGCGGCGTGACGCCGTCGCGGTCGGCCAGGTCGACGTCGGCGCCCGCGGCGATGAGCAGCCGCACGACCTCCTGGTGGCGCTCGCCGCCGTCGCCCAGGATGACCGCCTCCAGCAGGCCCGTCCAGCCCAGGTCGTTGACGTGGTCGACGTCGATGCCGGTCTTCAGCACCTCGCGCACGTACTCGACGTGCCCGCGCTCGCAGGCCGGGATGAGGGAGACGCCTCCGTACCGGTTGCGCCTGGTCAGGTCGGGCCCGGCGGGCAGCAGCGCCTTGAGCATCGCCACGCTCCCGGTGACGCCGGTGACCAGCCAGGGGGTGTCCTGCCTGGCGTCCTGGGCGTCGGGGTCGGCGCCCGCCGCGACGAGCACCTTGGCCACCTCGACGTGGTCGGCCGCCGCCGCCAGCAGCAGGGCCGTACGGCGTTGCCCGTCGCGGGCCTCGACGTCGGCCCCGGCGCCGAGCGCGTCCCGGACGGCGGCGGCGTCCCCGCGCGCGGCCCCCGCCAGCAGTTCCTCGTCGGCCATTCCCGCTCCCTTCACCTCGCGCCCGCCGCAGGCGGCGAGCATCAGACCGAGTCCCCAGGTCAGGATGGCTCGGCGGTTCATCCCCTCATCCTTCCGTCCGCCCGCCCCCGGCGGCGCGCCGGGGGCCGGTCCAGCCGGTCAGCGAAGCTGCCCGGCCACCGCCTTGAGGCCCGCCTGGGCGATGGACTCGTCGATGTCGCCGCTGGGGGCGCCGCCGACGCCGATGCCCGCGATCGGGGCGCCGCCCGAGGCGACCGGCACGCCGCCGCCGAGGAAGAGGGTGCCCGGGATGTCGGCGATGGACGGCCCGCCGCCGTTGACGCCCTTGCCCAGCTCGGACGTCGTCCGGCCGAAGGAGACCGCGGTGAACGCCTTGCGCCGGGCCGACTCCTCGGTCTGCGGGCCCGCGCCGTCGCCCTTGAGCACCAGCCGGGTCGCGCCGGACCGGTCGACGATCACGACGGTGACGCGCTGCTTCTGCTTGACGGCCTCCTTCAGGGCGGCGTCGGCGATCTTCAGCGCGGCGTCCGCGGAGAGCACGCCGGTCTGCACGACGGGCTCGGCCGCGGCGACCCGGGCGACGCGAGCGCTGTGGGCGGCGTCGGCGGCCTGGGCGGGCGAGGTGGCGGCGACGGCGCCGGCCAGCACGGCCAGCCCCGACAGCGAGCCGGCGACCAGGCGAGTACGGATGTTCATGGCTTTCTCCAGTTCGTCAGGGCGAAGTCGGACACCTCGTCGGACACCTCCAGGTTTCCGGCCGGACCGCCGCGGGCCATCGGGAGCACGGGCGATCCCCGCGCGCCGAGCGGTCGAGGGCCGGGTCAACCGATCGGTTGATGCGCCGCCGCCCTGGTGGGGGCCATTGTCGGGCAGGGGATAGTGTCGAAGGGCGCGGCGACGGGGAGGGCCATGAGGGAGCGCACCTGGCTCAACTGGGCCATGCACGTCGGCTTCTACCTGCTGCTCGCCGCCTCGGCCCTGCGGCTGGTGTCCCGTCACGGCATGAGCGCCCAGACGGTGACGTCGCTGGCCGTCTGCGGCCTGCTCGCGCTGGCGTACGCGGCCGGGATCGTCTGGTGGAACCGGCTGGGCCGGCAGGGGCGGCTGGTCTGGCTGGGCGGCGTGGCGGCGGGGTGGCTGGCGCTGGTGGTGCTGGCACCGTCGTTCAGCTGGTGCGCGGTCCCCCTGCTCTTCCTGTGCCTGCGGCTGCTCAACGCGCGCGGCTTCGCGGTGGCCGCCGCGGCGCTGACCCTGGTGGTGATCGTGGCCCAGCTGGAGATCGCCCGCGAGCTCGACGTCAGCCTGATCCTCGCGCCGGTCGGCATCGCGGCCATGACGGCGGTGATCTTCGGGGAGCTGCAACGTGAGAGCGCGGCCCGGCAGCTGCTCATCGACGACCTGATCAGCACGCGCGGCACGCTGGCCGACTCCCGCCACCGCACCGGCGTCCTGGAGGAGCGCGAACGGCTGGCCAGGGAGATCCACGACACCCTCGCCCAGGGCCTGACCAGCATGGGCCTGCTGCTCCAGGCCGCCGACCGCATGTGGGCCACCGACCCGGCCCAGGCCCGCGCCCACGTACGGCGGGCCGCCGCGGCCGCCGCCGACAACCTGGCCGAGGCGCGGCGGTTCGTCCGCGACCTCCAGCCGCCCGGCCTGGTGGACGTCACGCTGCCCGAGGCTCTCGCCCGGCTCTGCGCGGACGCCGGCCAGACCGGACCGCAGGTGCGCTTCCGGCTGGCGGGCGAGGAGTACCCGCTGGCGCCGGAGGTGCAGGCGGCGCTGCTGCGGGTGGCGCAGGCGGCGCTGGCCAACGTACGCGACCACGCCGCCCCGGCGGCGGACCCGGCGGCCGGGGTGACGGTCACTGTGACGCTGTCCTACCTCGACGGCGAGGTGACGCTCGACGTGTTCGACGACGGCGTCGGATTCGCCGAGCCGGCCCCCGCTCCCGGCCGCGGCTACGGGCTGCGGGCGATGCGCGACCGGCTGGCGGAGGTGCACGGCGTCCTGGTGGTGGAGAGCGCGCCCGGCGAGGGCACGGCGGTCGCGGCCCGGGTGCCCGCCGGGTGGCCGCCGCGGGCACTGGACGGCGGTGGGGCATGAGGTTGTTCCTGGTCGACGACCATCCGGTGGTCCGGGCCGGGCTGGTGGCGCTGCTCGGCGGCGAGCCCGACATGGAGATCGTCGGCGAGGCGGCCGACGGGGCCGAGGCGTTGCGCAGCATCGCCGCCCGCTCCCCCGACGTCGTCCTCATGGACCTGCAGCTCGGCGAGGGCGTCGACGGCGTGGAGGTCACCCGGCGGGTCCGCGGGCTGCCCGCGCCGCCGCAGGTGCTGGTGCTGACGACGTACGAGAGCGACGCCGACATCATGCGTGCCGTCGACGCGGGGGCCATCGGCTACCTGCTCAAGGCGTGCCCGCCGGAGGAGCTGTTCCAGGGCATCCGGGCCGCGGCCAGGGGCGAGAGCGTGTTGTCGGCCAAGGTGGCGACCCGGATGATGCGGCGCATGCGCGAGCCGGGCCCGGCGCTGAGCGCCCGCGAGGTCGAGCTGCTGGAGCTGCTGGCCAGCGGGGCGAGCAACCGGGAGATCGCCCGGCGGCTCTACATCACCGAGGCGACGGTCAAGACCCATCTGGTGCACATCTACGACAAGCTCGGCGTGGACACGCGCACGGCCGCGGTCACGGCCGCGGTAGAGCGGCGTCTCATCCGGCTCCCCTGACCGCGCCCCGAAGGCAGGCGGTCGCGTCAGCGGACGGCCGCGGGGGAGCTCGCGCCGGGGATCAGCCGCCGGGGCGGGCCGCCGCCGACGTCGGCCGCCCACACGTCGCCGTCCTTGGCGTACATGACCGTTCGGTCGTCCAGCCAGGCGGCCTGGTCGTCGATGCTGGCCCGCTCCCCCAGCGGGCTCTCCCGCATGGTGGCCAGGTCCAGCAGGTGCAGCCGCCATGGGCCCGGCGAGACACGTTTCTTGAACACCAGCCGCGTCCCGTCCGGCGACAGGGACGGGCACTCGGCGTTCTCCCTGAGCGCCCGCGCCCGCCAGGCCCCGAAGTCGCCCTCCACCAGGTACGTTTTGCCCTTGGTCGAGACGGTCGCGTAGAAGCGGTTGTCGTCGGCGGCGAACGTGACCCCCCAGTAGTTGACGTCGGCCGAGTGGTAGCGGCGGCCGTCGAGGTAGAGCGGGATGTCCTCCATGTTGGTGACGAGGTAGCCGGTCCGGGTGTCGAGGATGCCGGTCCAGGTGGAGAAGCCGCCGGTGCTGTAGGAGTCGCCGGTGACGAACACCGTCCAGGAGGCCATCCGGCCGCTGGCCGACACGCGGGCCCGGCTCGGGACGCCGGCCAGGTTGATCCGGCGGGTCTCCTTGAGCGACCGGTCCAGGACGAGCGCCTCGGTCTTCGGCAGCGGGCCGGGCCGGGTGACCAGGCAGAGGGTGGTGCCGTTCGCCGTGTAGAAGCGGTCGCAGGCCCGGGAGCTGACCCGCGGCGGCGCGCCCGGGTCGGCGAGCGGCACGGAGGCGACGCGTCCGCCGCTGCGCACCAGCACCCGGCCCGGCTCGCCGGTGTCGAACCCCGCGACGGCGGGCCCGGCCTGCCGCGAGGACGCCGCCCAGGTGGCGTACGCGGTCGCGCCGCCCGCCAGCAGGACCACCGCGGCGAGGAGTACGAGCACCCGTCTCATGGACGACCTCCTTGTGATCGCAGCGCCCGCCAGGCGATCGCGGACGCCGTCACCAGCCCCGCGGCCATCACCGCCAGCGCCGGCCCCTCCCCCGTCCCGGCCCACAGCAGGCCGAACAGGATGGACGACACCATCCGGGCCGTGGCCTGCCCGGTCTGCAGCAGCGCCAGCCCGCCGGTGCGCGCGCTCTCCGGCAACATCGGCCCGGTCAGGGCCATCAGCACGCCGTCGGTGGCGGCGTAGAACAGGCCGTGCAGCAGCAGCGCGGGCACAAGCCAGGCCGGGCCCATCAGCACCAGGTAGACCGCGAGCAGCGCCACGTGCCCGGCGACGAACACCGTCGCGCGCCCGAACCGGTCCGCCAGCCTGCCGAGCGGCACCGCCAGCAGCAGGTACGCGCCCGCCGTGCCGAGCGGCAGCAGCGGGAACAGCTCGGGCGCGATCGCCAGCCGCCGCTGCAGCACGAGGTAGACGAACGAGTCGCTGACCGTGACCAGGCCGAGCGCCACCGCCACCAGGCAGGCCCGGCGGAACCCGGGCTCCCGTGTCACCGCCGCCCGCAGCCGGACGCGGGCGGTCAGCGGGCCGCGCCGGTCCCGTACGTACAGGACCAGCAGCAGCACGGCCAGCGCGGCCACGCAGAAGCTGGTCACGAACACCGCGTCGTAGGCGCCGGCCGTCGCCGTCAGCACCGCGAAGGCGGCCAGCGGCCCGAGGAAGGCGCCCACGGTGTCCATCGCCCGGTGCACCCCGAACGCGCCGCCCAACCGGTCGGGCGGGGCGCTCAGGGTGATGAGGGCGTCCCGGGGCGCGGTGCGCAGCCCCTTGCCGGTGCGGTCGGCGGCCAGCACCAGGCCGAGCGCGGCGGCCGACCCGCCGGCCGCGAGCAGGCCCAGCTTGCACACGGCCGAGAGGCCGTACCCGAGCCCGGCGACCAGCTTGCGGCGGCTCCACCGGTCGGCGGCGTGCCCGCCGGCCAGCCTGACCAGCGCGGTGACCCCGAAGTACAGGCCGTCCAGCAGCCCGAACTGCACCAGGCTGAGCCCGAGCGCGCCCACCAGGTACAGCGGCAGCACCGCGGTGACCATCTCCGACGAGACGTCCGTGACCAGGCTGACCAGGCCGAGCGCCACCACGTTGGCGGGCACCGCCCTGGTCAGCCGGGTGCCGAGAAGCGAGATGTACATCTAGTGGCAGGAGTAGGTCGGGCTGGTGTCCTTGACCGAGCCGTCGGTCCCGATCAGCTGCCAGCCGAACGTGCTGCCGGTGAAGGTCAGCTTCAGCACGCCGAACGTGCCGCTCAGCCGCTTCTGGCTGTTGGGCTGCACGTTCTCGATCTGGTACGGCGACGCGCCGCCCATCCCGCCGAGCACCTCGACGATGCCCTTCGCGGTGTCGGCCTGGGCGCTGGGGTTCTGCGGCCCGAACCGCTCGTAGTGGTGGTCGTGCCCGTTGAGCACGAACTCGGCGCCGGCCGCGTACAGGGCCTGCCACACGGGCTTGGAGACGGGGTCGTTGCCGTGCTCGCCGGAGCTGAACAGCGGGTGGTGCCAGTACGCGGCCACGCACGGCTTGGTGGTCGCGGCCAGGTCGCTCTTGAGCCAGGTGAGCTGGGCGGACTGGTCGAAGTGGTTGGAGTCGAGCGCGACGAAGTGCCAGTTGCCCCGGTCGTAGCTGTAGTAGCTCTTGCCCTGCGGGAAGGCGATGGCGCCGAAGTAGGACTTGTAGCCGGCCTCGGACCCGGCCGGGTCGTAGGTCTCGTGGTTGCCGGGGACCGGGCGGGTCTTGGCCTTGAACCTGCCCCACGTCTTGTCGTAGTAGTTGCGGAAGTCCGACAGCAGGGCGTCGTCGTACTGGTTGTCGCCCATGGTGATGACGAACTCGGGGTTCATCGACTCGACCAGGGCGGCCGTCTTCGGGTGCACGCAGGAGGAGGAGCTCGCAGTGCACTGCTCGGCGATGTCACCGGCGGCGGCCACCACGAACGTGTCGCCCGGCGGGTCGGTCGGCTGGGTGCCGCCGCCGTAGACCTGCATCTCCCACAGGGAGTAGCCGTAGTCGGTGCCGCGCGCGGTCCCGTACATGCGGACGTAGCGGCCGGTGCCGGTCACGGTGAGGTCGTCCACGTCGCCGTCGCCGGCGGTGGTGGAGTAGACGTCGGTCCAGGTGCTCCCGTCCGGGGAGGTCTGGATCTTGTACGACGTGGCGTAGGCGTCCTCCCAGGTCAGCTTGACCCGGGTGATCTGCTGGGACGCGCCGAGATCGACGCGCAGCCATTCGGGGTCGTGGCCTTCGGCAGAGGCCCACCGGGTGCCGGTGAGGTCGCCGTCGAAGGCCTTGGCGGCGGCGTAGGAGGTGGCTTCCTTGGAGGAGGAGGTGGCGGGCTTGCCCTGTGACAGCAGCGTCTCGGCGGTGCCGGCCGAGGCGTTGGCGGCCACGAGCAGGCCGGCCACCAGGCCGATCACGGCCATGACGGCCGTGGCGGCCAGGCGGACTCTGGACATGGCGATTCTCCTGGGGGTGAGAGATCGGAGCACGGTCCGGTGGGCGGCCGGGGCAGGAGGTCTTTCGCTGAGCGCGTCACATCCTGGGAGAGGAAGCCGCGCCGAGCCGCTTACCGGGATCGTGGCGCAGGGCGCTGAGGGCTGTCAATGAAGTTAGGAAGGTTTCTTAACCCCGTTGGGCGGGGTTCACCCGGGCGGCGCACGGCACGGCGAGGGCGCCGCCCGGAGGCCGGGCGGCTGCTCCCGAGCGGGCCGTCAGCCCGGGGTCACGGGGACGTTCGTCAGCCCGCGGGTGGCGCCGGTGACGGTGTTGGAGGAGCGCACGACGTTGGGGTCGGCCGCGCATTTCGACGTCGAGGTGATCTTGACGGCGTACGCGCCGACGCCGCCGAGATCGGACCGGTTGCCGCGCCAGACGTTCCCGCAGCCGTTGAGGAAGGACGGCGTCGTGACCGGATTGTGCGTCTCGTAGCCGTTGGCGAAGGTGCCGGGCGGGGCGAACGTGCCGGTGTTGTTCTCGATCGTGTAGCCGGAGCCCTTGACGTCCACCCAGGAGTCGGCGGAGTTCTGGCCGCTGACGCCGGTGCCGTCGAAGGTGTTGCCGCTGATCAGGCCGCCGCTGGTGCCCTCCTTGACGTCGATGTGCTCGGCGGCGACGTACGGGCCGATCGTGTTCCCGACGACCTGGACGCGGTCCGAGCGGTCCGCGCCGCCGGTGTTGCCGTGACAGCCCCAGTTGGAGCCGGCCGAGCCGAGGTAGACGCCCTCGCCGTAGCCGGGCTGGAGGAGGCCGGTGTGGGTGATGCGGGAGTTCCGCAGCACGCCGTCGGACGAGCTGCGCCGGAAGTGCACGCCTTCGTCCTCGACGTGGTGCACGTACACGCCGTCGATCACCACGTGCGGGGAGGCGTCCAGGACGACGCCCTTCTTGGAGTCCTTGACGGTGAACCCGGTGAGCCGCCAGTACGGCGCCTCGTACAGCCACAGCCCGTACCCGGAGTCCCAGCCGCCGCCCGGCGCGGGGCAGGACGGCGCGACGCCGGAGGGGCCGTCGTTGACCAGGACGGCGTCCGCCGGTCCGGTCAGCGTGATCGGGGCGGCGGACGTCCCGGGTCGCCGGGCGACGAAGGCGCCGTGGTACTCGCCGGGTGCGAGCCTGATGGTCTGCCCGGGAACCGCCGCGGCCAGCGCGCCGGCGAGCTGGGCCGCCGTGGCCACCTCGACCACCTCGACCACCTCGACCACCTCGGCCGCCTCGCCCACCTTCGCCACTCCGGCCACCCCGGCACCGGTCTCTCCGGCGGCCGGCAGCGCGGCGGCCGGGGTGGAGAGCAGGAGGGGCAGGAGCCCGGTCAGCAGGGCCCGTCTCATGGGGTTCCTCCCTTCGGGGGGCCGTGCCCGCGGAGGCCGTCCGCGGGCACGGCTGGGGTTCCGCCGCCGGTCAGGGCACCCAGTGGTTGCCGGTCACCGTGATCATGACCTGGAGCTGGATGCTGGAGGAGTAGTAGCTGCTCGCGTCGATCGGGGTGCCGAGCATCTTGTTCCAGAGCGCGTCGAGCCAGGCCTGGCTGCCGGAGTCCGTCATCGCCGCCACCGCGAACGGGGCGAAGAAGGCGGCCTCGCTGCCGCTGGAGATCTGCGTGCCGTTCAGCTTGTAGCCGATGGCGATCTTGCCGGGGTCGCCGCCGGTCTTGCTCTTGATCCAGGAGTTGAGCTTCCTGGCCGAGGCGAGCGACTTGGCGTCGCCGCTGGTCACGGCGTCGTCGGCGATGCGCCACGGGGTGCGGCAGGCGTTCCACCAGTACTGGCCGTCGTTCGGGTCCTCCAGCACCTGGCCGGGGGCCGGCTTGGCGGTGGTGTTGGTGTTGACCACGAAGTCCGGCAGCAGGCCGGTGGCGGAGGCGTAGGTGTTCTGCAGGGTGGTGATCAGGTTCTGGTGGGCGGTCCTGATCGTGTCCCAGGCGCTGTTGCCCGTGGCCTTCCTGAAGGCCCTGAAGTGGTCGACCATCCAGTCGGAGGTACGGGTGATGTAGTAGTACTGGTCGCCCGAGCTGCTCCAGTCGCCCAGCTTGAGCAGGTTCGTGGACGGGTTGATCTCGTCCTTCTTGATGGCGTTGATGTGCTTGATCGCCAGGTCGAGGTAGTTGTACGTGCCCGCGCTGCCCCACTGCCGGTGGGCCAGGAGCAGGCCGTAGGCGACGTCCATGTCGCCGTCGGTGGCGCCGTCGCCGCCGTCGACGCTCTTGCAGGCGGTGTCCTGCTCGGCGGCCAGCAGGTCGGGGTTGACGGACGACGGGTGGGCGAGCATCCACTTGACCATGCCGTCGAAGATCTTCTTGGCGTCGGGGTCGGCCCCGGCCATGGTCGCGACCACCACCATGCCGTAGCCCTGGGCCTCGGCCACGTACGGGTGGTCGGCGTCCGGGGAGATGACCTCGTACCAGCCGTTGCCGCAGTTCTGCCGGACGAAGGCGGCCTTCCACCGCTTGTAGTAGTCGACCACCCGCGCGTCCAGCGTGGCCTGGTCGCCGGAGGGACGCAGCATGCCCGCCGCGTACGGGATGGTGTGGCTGCCGAAGGGCACCGCGGGACCGCCCCCGCCGCCGGGCTGGGTGGTCGCCGTGACGGGGCCGCCGGCCGCCGACTGGTTGCCCGCCGCGTCGCGCGCCTTGACCGTGTAGCTGTAGGCGGTGGCGGCGGTCAGGCCGGTGTCGGTGTACGTGGTGCCCGTCACGGTGGTCACCAGGGTCGAGCCCCGGTAGACGAGGTAGCCGGTGACGCCCACGTTGTCGGTGGCGGCGTCCCAGGCCAGGGAGACGCTGGTGGAGGTGGTGCCGGTCGCGCGCAGGTTGCCCGGGACGGAGGGCGGGGTGGTGTCGGTCCCGCCGCCGCCGCCGCTGCCGTAGACCTCCAGCTCGTAGAGCGAGTAGCCGTACGTCGTGCCGCGGGCGGTGCCGTACATGCGCACGTACCGGCCGCTGCCGCTGACCGTCAGGTCGTCGGTCGCGCCGTTGCCGGAGGTGGTGGAGTAGACGTCGGTCCAGGTGGCGCCGTCCGGCGAGGTCTGGATCTTGTACGACTTGCCGTAGGCCGCCTCCCAGGACAGCTTCACCCTGGAGACGTTGTACGTGTCGCCGAGGTCGACCCTGATCCATTCGGGGTCGTGGCCCTCGACGCTGGCCCAGCGGGTGGAGGCGTTGCCGTCCACCGCCTTGGCCGCCTCGAAGCCGCTGCCCTCGACGGAGGACGAGGTGACCGGTTTGCCGCCTGACAGGAGCGTGTCGGCGCTGGAACCGGCCGCGGCGGTGGCCGGCGGCGCCAGGGGCGCGGCCGCCATCAGGGCCGCGACCAGGGCCGTGACGAGCAGCGACGACCGCCGGGGGCGCCGCTCAGGACGTCTGATCATGCGTTGATCCTTCGGATAGGGGGTGCCATGGGGCCATCCGCAGGTGGACCGTGATCGATGCACGGCGTTAGGAAACTTTCCTAACGCTCATAGCGGACGGTAAACAAGAACACCCCCATCCGCAACCCTTCCCCTCAAACCAACCCCGCAGTTCACCTCCCCGACACGAACACACCACCAAAAAACCAGACAAACCCCACACCTAGACGGGCCGCGCCCCGCGGTGCCCGCCTTCCGGATCCGCGCGTGGACGGCGGAGACGCCCCACCCGGACGCGCAACGATCCCGGCGTGGCCGCCCCCTTCCTCCGCCCCTTTCTCCGCCCCCTCGGCGAGGCTCGGCCGGGTCAGCCGGCCTCCAGGCATCCGCCCGCTGCCCCGCACGGATCTACGCCCCCGCATGCCTCGTCGCCGGCGTCGGCCTCCCCTCCGGAACGGTCGTCGCCCAAGGGGCGGCGGGCGGGCCGAACCGTTCGCCCGGCGGCCGTGACCGGGCAGCGGGCAGGCACGGGTTCGCGGGGCGACCGTGACCGGGAGCGGCCCGGCACGGTCCGCCCGGTGGCCATGACCAGGCAGGGCGCACCCACCATCCGAACGCCACAAGCGTCCGGCCGTCCGGGCAAGATGCACTCCTTGCCCGGACGGCCGATGCGTCCGGGCGAGGGATGGGTCAGAGGCGTTCGAGGAGCTTGCGGAGCTGGGCCACCTCGGCCTGCTGCGTGCTCTCGATGGCCTTGGCCAGCCCCTTGGCCTGCGGGTTCACCCCGCTCGCCTGCTCGGTACGGGCCATCTCGATCGCTCCCTCGTGATGGGCGATCATCTGCTCGGCGAAGAGCCGGTCGAAGGCGGCCCCCTTGGCCCCGTCGAGCTTCTTCATGTCCTCGGCGGACATGATCCCGGGCATGTCATGCCCCATGCCCCCGGACGGGACGGGCTTGCCCCACTCGGCCAGCCAGCCCTTCATGGTCTGGATCTCCGGATCCTGGGCGGCCTTGATGTCGGCCGCGAGCTTCTTGATCTCGGGGTCCTTCGCCCGCTGCGGAGCCAGGCCGGCCATCTCGACCGCCTGCTGGTGGTGCGGGATCATCATCTGGGCGAACATGACGTCGGCGTCGTTGAACGACTGCTGCGACGGCGACGCACCGGCGGTGGCCGTCTCGGTGGCGCTCTGGGTGGCGCTCGCGGTGGTGGCCCCGGGCGCGGCCGTGGAGGCGGTGTCGTTCGCGCCGCACGCGGTGAGCAGGACGAGCGCGCCTGCGGCGGCGGCGAGGCCGATCTTACGGTTGGTGGACATGCTGATGTGCTCTCTCGTTCGCTGGAACTGCGGGTAGGCCGATGCGCGCGGATCGCCGTCGAGGGCGTCCGGCGAAGGGGCGGCCTATATGCGCAGGATCGAGAGACGAGCCAGCCTCAGGGACGTGGGTCGCGGCGGCGGCCGCGCGACGGGCCGGAAGGCCGGGCCCGGATCGGCGCCGCCGACGGCCCGCCGCCGCACCCCGACCCAGAGGGCCAGCAGCACCACGACGAGCAGCGACGTCAGGACGGCCAGGCACACCCCGGCCGGATCGAGCCCCGGCATCTCGTGGCCGGGCGCGAGCCCCGCCAGGGCGGCGACGGGGGCGACGGGGGCGACGGGCAGCTCGTGAACGACCGCCAGGCCGTGCCGCGCGGTCGCCGTGTCGTGCCGGGCGTTCACATGGCCGAGCGTGTGCATCCCGCACACGCCGAGGGCGAGGACGACGAGCAGGAGTGCACGCGCACCCCGTCGCAGGCTCCCCACCGGCCCTCCCCCGTCGCTCCGGCTCTTCCGAACGTGCAGGATACGGCAGCCGCCCACCTCCGGCAACCTGCACCCGGTACGGGTATGGATGCCGGCGGGGAGCTCAAGGTGTCAGAAGAACTGGCCGAGGCGGAACGGGCGTACCACGAGCGGGACCTCCGACCGGCTGATGACCTTGACCTTCCTGAGGCCGGTCAGCCAGTCGGCCGTCACCTTGACGCATTTCAGGCGCACCTCGTGCTCCCCCGGCGGCGCGTACCGGGAGATGACGACGCCCTTCTTGCCGAACCCCATGCCACCCAGCCCGATCCCCACCTCGCGGAACATCCGCCACGACCCCTTGACGGGGAACGCCGTGGACCCGACGACGGCGTGGTTGGCCTGGGTGGGGCAGTGGATGAGCAGCCGGATGGCGTCGTTCTGGTGCGGCGCCGCCGGCGAGACCCGGAAAGACGTGAGCTTCTTCCAGGACGTGTCCCCGTCCGGCCCGGTGGCCGCCGCGGCGAGGGCGGCGGGTCCCGCGGCGACGACCGCGACGGCGACCGCCGCCGCCCATGTGATCGACCGCATCTTCCCCCTCACGCTGAGTGACCAGATGGTTCCCATTCTGGCTACTTCGCCCCAGCGCGGAAGCACGCCACGCCGGGCAGGCCCACGGCGTGATCCCGATGGCGTACAAAGGAGGCGTGAACCGGCCGGAGGCACGCCTGATCGCCACGTTCGTCGTCATGGGGCTCGCGTTGAGCGGGACGTTCACCGCCCTGCTGCTGGAGGGGACCGCAGACCAGGCCGCCCCTCCCCCTCGGACGCCCCTCCCGGCGGCGACGGCCGCGCCCTCCCCCACCTACCTCGGCTCCATGCCCGAGCTGTGGGGCAGGGAGCTGGGCGCGGCGAACGGGCAGCTCGCCGCGCTGGGGATCACCGCGCGGGTGCAGCGGGTCAACCCCGACGGCGGTCCCGAGACGGGCGGATGGGTGGTGACCGCCCAGGCGCCGTCCCCTGGCACACTGCTCACGATCACCATCCCCGTGTTCCTGGTCGTCGAGCCGCGCGACTGAGGACCGGCGCCTGCCCGCGCCTTCGCGAGACCACGAGGTGGCCAGGGTCAGGGGTTCTTGCCCATGGCCCTGCGGATGACGTCGCGCGCCCGGTCCATCATCGCGACCGGCGTGCCGACGAGCACGTTCTTGGTCGCCGACTCCGTGCCCGCGTGCGGGTGCGTCGGCGCCATCGCCTCGGCGGCCTTCACGCCGGCCGCCATGCCACGACGTTCCGCCTGGCTGGTGCGCCCGCGCAGCTGGGTGAACTCGTACCGTTCCTCGCTGCGGGCGTGCGCCTCGACGGCGGCGCGCAGGACGGCCAGCTTCTCGGCGAAGCCGGGCGCGTCGGGGCCGCCCTCGTCCAGCTCGGTGAGGAGCCGCTTGGCCTCGTTCTCCTCGGCCAGCCGGTCGTCCACCACCGCGTCACCACCGTCGATCTTGTGGCGGGCGTACGGGTGGACGATCTCCTCCTCGGCCGTCTCGTGCACGGCGAGCAGGCGCACCAGCCGGGTGAACGCCTCACCCCGCTGACCGGCCGGCGCCTGCTCGACCTCGTCGAACAGGTCTCTGATCATCGCGTGCTGCGCGAGCAGCAGGTCGATGACGTCGGTCTCGGCCATCTTCTCGGGCGCTGTCTGTTGAGCGGTCACGATCGTCTCCCTCTCGGATTCTGGCCGTAGCTACCCGGGCCCTGCCCACTCACGCCCGTCTTTGTCATCTGTGTCCTCTTTGTCGGGACGGCGTAGAGATTGCCTCCGGGGCCCTCGGGTAGGCCCAGCCCGGTACGGCACGGCCGCGGTCGTGTCCACCGAGGCGCAAAGGAGCGCGGCGTCCATGACCTTCAATCCACTGCGGGAGCGGGGCATCCCGCTGGACAGGCAATTGCGCAACTGGCGCGAGCTCAACGTCCTGCCGATCGATCCCGACCACGCCGACCCGTACACCCGGTGCCGGATCATCACGATGAACGGCATCGAGGTCGAGGCGATCCTGTTCAGCCACCAGCTCGCCCGCCACTGCCCGGACCTGGAGCTGAAGCAGCAGCTCGCCCGGGTGCGCTACATCGAGGCGCAACAGCAGAAAGTGGTCAACTGGCTGCTGCCCGGCCTGGCCTCGGTGCTGGAGACCACCATCGCCTACGAGCAGGTCGCGGTGGACCTGACGGCGTGGGTGGCGCGCATGGAGCCGGACCCGTACCTGACGCAGGCGTACCAGTTCGGGGTGCTGGAGGACTTCGACCACCTCTACCGGTACGCCAACCTCTACGAGATGATCGAGCACCGCAAGGCCGAGAAGATCGTCGACCAGCTCACCGAGGTCATGCCGGGACGGCCGACGTACCTGCACCACCGCGACCCGGTCGACAACGTGCGCGAGCCGTACGACCGACACCGCACCGAGCCGCTGTCGAAACTGCACGCCCTGACCGTCATGGCGGCCGAGCAGCAGACCATGAACTTCTACATGAACGTCGGCCCCACCTACATGGAGCCGATCGCCCGCCAGCTCTACCAGGAGATCGGCCTCATCGAGGAGGAGCACGTCACCCACTACGAGTCGCTGGTCGACCCGGGCGAGAGCTGGTGGGAGATGCTGCTCAACCACGAGTACAACGAGTGCTACCTCTACCACTCGTTCATGGAGACCGAGTCCGATCCCAAGGTGAAGGCCGTCTGGGAGCTGCACCTGAACATGGAGATCGAGCACCTGCGGCTGGCCTGCGAGCTGTTCAAGCGGCTCGACGGCCGGGACCCGGAGGAGGTGCTGGCTCCCGAGCTGCCCGCGCCGGTGACGTTCGAGCCGAACAAGGCGTACCTGCGGGAGCTGATCGCGACCCAGATCGACTGCACGACCCTGGGCACCGGATACGTCCAGGAGGCCCACGAGCGCTTCGAGAAGATGCAGGACGCGATCATGGGCGGCGAGAAGCCGCCGTCCGAGCGGGTCATCGAGGAGAACCGCGCCAAGTCGGGCCAGGAGTACCGGCTGCAGACCGAGGGCGAGCACCCCGTGCACAGCCTGGCGCTCAACCGTCGCTGACGGGGCCGCCCGGCCCCGGGGAGGGGCCGGGCGGGGCGGGGTCAGGAGCCCTGGTGCAGGCGGGCGATGCCGCGTTCGATGGCCTCGATGATCCGCGGACGCAGCTCGGCGGCGCTGATGATCGCGTCGACCGAGCCGACCTCGACCGCGCGCTGGATGTTGTGCACCCGGTCGAACTCCGCGGCCACCTCGCCCAGCTTCTCCGCCCGTACGGCCGGCTGGACCTCGGCCAGGCGGGCGTTGAGCGCGGCCCGCTCGGCGCCGCTGGCCGCCGCGACCTGCCGCTGCAGCTCGCTCACGCGCGGATCGTTCGCGGTGCGGTTGTTCACCTCGCCGGAGAACACCACCGCCGCGGCCGGTGCGCCGCCGAGCACCGAGGCGAACGAGCCCTCCAGCGCCAGCACGGTCATGTTCGGGTTGAGCGCCTTGGAGAACACCACGAACGCGCCGCCGTGGTAGCGGGAGATGACGCAGAACACGATCGGCCCGTCGAAGTTGACGATCGCCCGGCCGATCTCCGCGCCGTACTCCAGCTGCAGCTTGCGCATCGACTCGGGCGAGCCGTCGAAGCCGGACAGGTTCGCCAGCACCACCAGCGGCCGGTTGCCGGAGGCCGCGTTGATCGCCCGCGCGGTCTTCTTCGACGAGCGCGGGAACAACGTGCCGGCCGTGTAGGAGTCGGGCCCGTCGGCGGGCGGGAAGCCGCGCCGCGGCACCGGCCGTGACTCGATGCCGATCAGGCAGACCGGCCGGCCGCCGATGTGCACGTCCTGGACGGCCGAGGTGTCGGCGTCGGCCATGCCCGCCCAGCGTTCCAGCACCGGGTGGTCCTGGTCGGACAGGGCGCGCATCACGGTGCGGATGTCGAAGGGCTTCTTGCGGTCGGGGTTGTGCTCGGCGGAGAAGATCTGGCCGACGGTGGTGAAGTCGCTGCCCGCCACGGCGTGCGGATAGTCGCGGACGTCCCGGTCGGCCGGGTCGGCGGTCGGGGCCCGCCGGGGGCCGCTCTCGCCGGGGACGACGTAGGTGTGGTCGTAGTGGGCCATCAGCACGTCGCGGGCGGCCGGCAGGTCGGGCGCCCAGTACTGGGCCTGGCCGTTGGGCCCCATGACGCGGTCGTAGCCGCCGATGCCGAAGTTGTCCTCGGCCGACACGCCGCCGGAGAAGTCGAGGGACTGCTTGCCGGTGAGCACCATCGCCGAGTCGGGGGTCATCACCAGGATGCCCTTGGTGTGCATGAGCATCGTGGCCTCGGCGTTCCAGTACGGCTGCGCCCCCACGGTGATCCCCGCGACCACGATGTTGATCTCGCCGCCGGCCTGGGTGAAGGTGACGATGCGCTTGAGCGCCGCCGCCACCCAGTCCATGTTCTCGGTGCCCGAGGTCATCGAGATCCGGGCGCCGGCCGACAGCGCGAACCACTCCAGGGGCACCCGCATGCGCTCGGCCAGGTCGAGCGCGGCGATCACCCGCGAGCACTCCGGCTCCGACAGCGCGCCCAGCGCCTTGGTCGGGTCGCCGAGCAGCACCACCCGGGTGACGCCTTCGGGGTGGCGGGCGGTCGGCGTGGTGACCACGCCGGCCACGATCGCCGCGGAGTTGTTGCCCTTGGGCCGGTCGACCGGGACGAGCACGCCGTCGGCGTCGAGGTCGTGCTCGACGAAGCTGCCCTGCGGGCCGGCGAGCAGGCCGGTCAGCTCGTAGGGGTAGGCGTTGCCGCGCCGGGCGGCGCGCAGCACCTTCTGGCGGTAGTCGTCGAGCGGCTGGACCGGCTCGTCGGACGGCTTGCCGACGTGCAGGCTGGCGCCGTGGCGGGGGCCGAGGGTGATGCGCACCGCGACCTCGCTCAGCTCGCCCGAGGGGGTGCGCTGGCGGGCCACGAACTGGACCTCCTCCAGCCCGGCGCCCGCCGTGGTCGGCAGGATGCGCTGGACCAGCATGTTGAGCTCGTCGGTGGTCAGCTCGGTCGAGGGCCAGACGTACATCATGATGCGGTTGGTGTCGAAGCGCTTGTTCTGGGGGCGCTGGGCCTGGATGTTGCGGATCGCGTCGAGGCCGGCGTTGAGTGCGTCCTCGACGGCGGGCAGCGCGACCAGGCGGCCGTCGGCCTCGCGCAGCGGCGTCAGGTCGCGGACCTGGCCCATGGCGATGAGCCGCTCGTCGGCCGGGTTGCTCTTGGCGACGGCCTTGAACAGGTAGAGCTCCTCGTCGACCGAGGGCAGCCGGGTGAGGTCGAACTCCTGGAGCCGGTGCAGTTGCAGGCGCTGGGCGATCTGCGGGTGCAGGCCGCGGATCAGGCGGTCCTCGGCGAAGCCGGCGCCGTCGGGGCGGAAGGTGAAGTGGTGGTGCATGACCGCGCCGCTGGCGCCCAGGACGGTGGTGGTGATCCGCCGTACGCCCGCGATCTGCGGGCGCCCGGCCAGGACCTGTCCGAGCCGTACGGCCATCTCCTCGGCGTCGGGCTGGTCGTCCCAGGTGAGGTAGAGGTCGGCGACGAGCCCGCGCCCGCCCACCCCCTCGGCCAGCGCGCCGACGGCGTCGATGGCGTCGGGCAGGGCGGCGATGTCGACGGCGGTGGTGACCAGGCGGGTCACGCCGCGCGGGCCGGAGTGCTCGGCGGTGACGAACCGGCAGCCCGCCCTGTCGAGGGTGGCGACCTGCGACAGCCCGCGGTTGCCGTAGTAGCGGCGGGTCAGGACCTCCAGCAGCGGCGCGAGGTCGCGTTCCGGCCGGCCGATGCGCTGGCCGAGCAGCCGGACGAGCGGCTCGGAGCTGGCCACCATGGCCTGGATGCGCTCGGCGCGGTCGGGCGCGTCGGGGTCGCGGTCGAGGTGGCGCAGCTCGTCGCGGACGGCGGCGTAGACCTTGGCGCGGTTGCGGCGCAGCAGCGGCTGGGCGAACCAGCGGAACACGACGCCCCGGGCCAGGTCGGCGACCACGGGGAAACGCACCTGCGTGGCCTCGACCAGGTGCTCCAGGGCGAGCCCGGCCCGCTCGCCGAGCGGCTCGCGCGGCGGCGCCCCGGCCAGCCAGGCGCGCAGCAGCTCCGACACGACGGCGACGCCGGCGGTCATCCGCTGCTGGGCCAGGAAGATCCGGAAGACCGCGGCCTCCAGCTCCGGGGTGCGGTCGAGCTCCTCGACGCCGTAGTGCCTGAGCATGCGCCGCAGCTTGGCCTGGAACGCCTCGGGCAGGCCGGCGCGCTCGACGTCGAGGCTCTGCAGGTAGCTGTGGAAGTACTCGCGCGGGCTGTGCACCGGGCTGCCCGGCTCGACGTCGAGCTCGCCGCCCGGCTTGTTGCGGCTCAGCTCGGACAGGTCGGCGAAGACGGTGAGCAGGTCGAGCTCGCCCTCGATCACGCGGTCGTCGAGCTCGGCGCGCGCGGCCAGGTAGCCCGACAACATGCGGGTGCGCTCGTGGCGGTCGGCGTCGAAGCCGAGCAGCAGCTCGCGCAGGTCCTGGACGCCGCGCTCGGCCTGTTCGGCGGCGGAGGCCCGCGGCGGGGCGGCGGGCAGGTCGATCTCGGGGGCGCCCGTCGCGGCGGCGGCCTGCGCGGCCTCGGCGCCGGCGAGGGGTTCCAGGCGCATCAGCGGCGCGCCGGCCTCGACCTGGCTGCCGACCGAGACGCCGCACTCGCGGACGCGGGCGCGGAACGGCGCGCGCAGCACCGTCTCCATCTTCATGCTCTCCAGCACCAGGATGGGCGCGCCGGCCTCGACCTCGTCGCCGGCCGACAGGGGCGTCGCCACCACCAGCGCGGGCGCGGGCGAGCGGACGACGCCGCCCTCGTCGCGGCTGATGCGGTGGGTGACGCCGTCGACCTCGACGAGGTGGATCGGGCCGTGGGTGGCCGACATCAGGCGGAAGCGGCGGCCGTTGACGGTGATGCGGCCGCTGTGCTCGTCGAAGCGGTCGATCTCGACGTCGAGCGGGTGGGAGCGGTCGCCGTCGGAGATGCCGACGCGGAAGCGCCGCTGCCCGGCCCTGGCCACCGTGAGCCGGTAGCCGGCGCCGCGGAGCTTGAGGGTCAGCGGGCGGCCGGTCTCGTGCTGCACCTGCGGGCGCCCGCCGTGGGCGGTGGCCAGCAGCCGGTTGCGGCTGACCTCCTCCTCGTCCTGGTACGCCTCGATCGCGGCGGCGGCCAGGGCGACCGCGGAGTGGCGGTGGCTGACCAGGCGGCCCTCGGCGCGGACGCGGTCGATCCAGCCGGTGTCGGCGACGGCGTCGACGACCTCGGGCTGGTCGAGCAGGTCGAGCACGAAGCTCTTGTTGGTGGCGCCGCCCTCGATGATCACGGTGGTGGCGGCCATCGCGCGGCGCAGGCGGGCCAGGGCCTGCTCGCGGTCGCGGCCGTAGGCGATGATCTTGGCGATCATGGAGTCGAAGTCGGCGGGGATGGTGTCGCCCTCGCTGACGCCGGTGTCGACGCGGATGCCGGGCCCGGCGGGCAGCACCAGGCGGGCGATGCGGCCCGGCGCGGGGGCGAAGTCGCGGTCGGGGTCCTCGGCGTTGAGCCGGGCCTCCACGGCGTGGCCGCTCTCGGCCGGCTGGGGGCCCTCCAGGCGCCCGCCGGCGGCGACGTGCAGCTGCAGCCGGACCAGGTCGGTGCCGGTGGTCAGCTCGGTGATCGGGTGCTCGACCTGGAGCCTGGTGTTGACCTCCAGGAAGGCGAACATCTTGTCGCCCGGGTGGTAGAGGAACTCGACGGTGCAGGCGCCGCGGTAGCCGACCGCCACGGCGAGCCGCGCGGCCGACGCCTTCAGCTCGTCGGCCTGGTCGCCGGTCAGGACCGGGGAGGCGGACTCCTCGATGATCTTCTGGTTGCGCCGCTGCACCGAGCAGTCGCGCACGCCCAGCGCCCACGCGGTGCCCTGGCCGTCGGCGATGACCTGCACCTCGACGTGGCGGGCGCCGGTGACCAGGCGCTCCAGGAAGACCACGCCCGAGCCGAACGCGCGCTCGGCCTCCTGGCTGGTGCGCTCGTAGGCGTCGGCCAGCTCGTCGGCCGAGGCGACCATGCGGATGCCGCGGCCGCCGCCGCCCGCGGTCGCCTTGAGCATCAGGGGGTAGCCGATCTCGTCGCCGGCGCGCAGGGCGTCGGCCAGCGTGGCCACCTCGCCGCGGCTCCACGGCGCGACGGGGACGCCGACCTCCTCGGCGATGAGCTTGGCGCCGATCTTGTCGCCGAGCCGGCGCATCGCCTCCGCGCTCGGCCCGACGAAGGTGACGCCGATCTTCTCGCACAGCTCGGCGAAGGACGGGTCCTCGGCGACGAACCCCCAGCCGACCCACGCGGCGTCGGCCCCGGTCTCGATCAGCGCCCGCTCCAGCACGGCGTGGTCGAGGTACGGGCGCGCGGAGGCGGGCCCCAGCGGGTAGGCGACGTCGGCCTCGCGGACGAAGGTCGCGTCGCGGTCGGCGTCGGTGTAGAGCGCGATCGTCTCGATCCGCTTGCCGGTCTCCGCCGAAAGATCCCGGACGGCGTGGATGAGCCGCATCGCGGCCTCTCCGCGGTTGACGATGGCGACACGATTGAACACCGGTTGAGCCTCCCACGTACCCCGTACAAGTAGGCGAAGTCCGGGGTGGTCCCCGGAGTCTCGCCTGTCACTGTCTCTACCGTGCTCGATGACCACCGCGTGCACCAATGTCCGCATAGTGCACGCCGGGGCTCCTGCTTTGTGTGGATCCCACAAAAACAGACCCCGCCACAGGGTTCGAGCGCCGGTTCCCGTGGCAGCCTGCCACAAGCCGTCACGGTACCGACGACTGTACCGGCGACCCGGGTCACGCCTGCGCACCCCTCGCCCGCCGAGCTGCTCCCCCAGGGCGGAACGTCCATGAATGTGGCAGAGTGCGGGCAACGACAAGATCGAAAGGTGCGTGCCTTGGCTGTCCCCCTCGCCGCCTCCCTCGCCGCCCTGACGCTGGCCTCCTCGCTCACCTCGCCGTCCGCCGCGCTGCCCGCCGCCCGGCCCGCCGCGCTGCCCGCCTGCCCGCAGATCTTCGGGCACGGCGGCTACCCGACCGGCGCCGACGCCTGGGAGCGGGACCAGGTGCGCCAGCCCAACAACCCCACCGCCGTCAAGCGTTACAAGGGCTGGGGCGCCTCCGGCGTCGAGGCCGACCTCCAGCTCACCAAGGACGGCACCAAGGCCGTCATGTGGCACAACACCTCGACCTGGGGCCTGTCGGGCACGAAGAAGAACATCACCGAGATCTGGTGGGCGGCGGGCGACACCGCGCTCAAGGGCCGGACCATCGTGCGCGGCCTGTTCAAGGGCGAGACCGTCTACACCTTCCGCGAGTGGCTGGCCGCGATGAGGTCGGCCGGCATGATCGGGCTGGTCGAGATCAAGACCGAGGCCCGCCAGTCGCTGCTCAGCTCGAACGCCACGATCAAGGCGCAGGGGTGGAACGAGGTGCTCGGGCCGGTCAAGGAGAACTACCGGTCGCAGGAGATCATCCTGTACTCCCACGACAGCGCGATCGCCGCCGAGCTCAGGAGCCGCGTGACCGCCGCGGGCCTGAGCCAGGTGCTGACCGGCGGCCCGATCTGGCCGGAGGTGACCAAGTGGGAGGAGCCGCCGCCCTCCTGGACCCTGAACGAGAACGCGTGGAAGTCGGCGCTGGCGAGCGGGGCCAGGCGGGTGGCCACCGACTACACGCCGGAGTTCAGCGCGTGGCTGAAGGGCAGGTGCCAGTGACCGCGTCCTGAGGGCGCGGGCGAGGGCCGGGCGGCGGCATCAGCGGGGCTGAGATCATCGGGCGCCAGGCCCTTGGTGTCCCGGTAGGTCGCCTCCGCGATGAACCAGTCCCCGGCCGGTGGCTGCCGCTCCGGCCTGGGCACATAGATCGTCGGGGCGCTTCGCGATGTTCCCCGGCCTGGACCGAACCGAACGCCGGGCCCATCGCGGACCCCCTCGATCATCGTCTCCGCGACCGGGAATTGACCAGCGGCCCCGGGTTGCCGACGCGCTGGACGCGTACGGCCATCGCCGGGTTCATGGTCACGCCGACCAGCCCGACGCCCAGCATGGCGATCACCGCGGGGACGCTCGCTTTGCGCCGTAGCTGGCGATGGTCACGATTCCGCACCGGGACGGGCCCTGAAACACGGCGCAGGTGCCGGACAGCGGTGCTCACCTGCGTCATGTCGTGGAACACCTTCTCCATGGACCGCGCTTTCGATCAGCTCGAAGCCGAGGGCTATTCGCTGGCCGAGGAAGACGTCGCCCGGCCATCGCCCTTCGTCCGCCAGCACATCAACGTCCTGGGCCGCTACGCCCTTCACCCGCGCTGACGTCGGCTCCGGGCTGCGCCCCTTCCACCACCTGCCCGCCCCGGCCGGGTGAGCTCGCCACCGGTCAGCAGCAAGACTTCAGATCGGCGAGGATGCGGGAGACACCGTCACGATCGCCTCGATGCAGCACCTCCTTGCCGTCGCGGCCGGCGTCGCCGGCGAGCGCGGGGTCGGCCGGCGCCTCCTCGACGGGAGACTCGTTGAACGCGCCGGCGCTCGCGTCGATCAGCAGGTGGTCCAGGCTCGGGAAGTACTTGTACACCGTGCGGCGGGCGGCCGCGATGTCGTCGACGGACGGTGTCGTTCCGTCGGCGCTCAGGCGGACCGCCGCGTCCACGATCGCCTTGCGGGCACGGCGGCGCTGCGTTCGCGGCCGCTACGGCGGGCTGGATCGTCGCTGCGCATCGCTGCACTGGCGCTCCTTGGGCGGGTGGTGGCCACAGAACTTGACGCCCGCTGACCACCAGAGTATATCTTCGTGCAGTAATTGCACAGCAGTGCAGTAAATGCACACGAGTTCAACGAATTTTTCAGGGCCTGTATGACGCAAGTCACCTGAGCGGCTCTGTCACAGAACCCCGACCTCCGGCATCTCATGACCGAGCCGACAACAGCAGCAAGGAGCACTTCCGTGGAAAGCCGCCTGAACCTCTTCGCCAGCCCCGCCGTCGCCAAGGCCCTCGGGCACTACGGCGCGGCGGCCCCGGTGCTCATCCAGGAGTCGGCGTTGCCGGCCACGACCCAGAACCTGGTGATGCTGCGCGCGAGCCAGATCAACGGCGACCCCTACGCCACCGACGTTCACGGCAAGAACGCCGCGCACGCCGGCGAGACCGTCGCGCGCCTGAACCTGGTCGCCACGTGGCGCGGGTCCACGGTGTTCACCGACGCCGAGCGCGCCGCCCTGGAGCTGACCGAGCAGGGCACCCGCATCGCCGAC
>NZ_JBFAOM010000071.1:0-32304 GCF_040675235.1 Nonomuraea sp. NPDC049637 | reverse complement strand
CGACGAAGGCGTCGACGTGGTCGCGCCCAACCAGCGCGGCAGCACCGGGTACGGGCCCGCCCACCGCGACGCGATCCGCGGCGCCTGGGGCGGACCGGATCTGGCCGACGTCCTCCACCTCGGCCGCACCCTGACGGCCGCCCGCGCGACCGGCGCCGCCCCGCCCCTGTTGTACGGCGTGAGCTACGGCGCCCACCTCGCCCTGCTCGCCTCCGCCGCGGAACCGGGCCTGTGGTCCGGCGCCGCCGTCGTCGCGCCGTTCCTGTCCGGGCGGGAGCTGCACGCCGACGGGCCGCCGTTGGTGCGCAACATGCTCGACCGGCTCGGCGGCTGCGCGGAGATCGAGGACGACCTCGGGCCGCGCGATCTGATCCGGCTGGCCGACCGGCTGCGCGGCCCGCTGCTGGTCGTCCACGGCGAGCGGGACGCGACCATCCCCGTCGGCCACTCCCGGCGGCTGCGGGACCGGCTGGCGCGGGCCGGTCCCGGCGGGCCCGAGCTCACCTACGTCGAGGTGCCCGGCGCCGGGCACGACCCGCTGACCGGACCGGACGGCCACCTCGTGCTCGACCGCCTGGTCGCCTTCCTCCGCCGCCGCTGCCCGCGGCGCCCATGATCCCGCCGGCCGGCGTCCTCACCCGGCGCCGGACCGGTGGCAAGGCCCGCACCCGCGGGCTCCGCACCGACAAGAAGGAGAAACCGATGGAACTCGACATCACCGCGCTGGACATGCTCCCCGCCCGCGAGGAGGCCGGCCTGGCCGCCTGCCAGGTCTCCAGCTTCACCTGCGAGAACGAGGGCAACAGCTGCTACGTCACCAGGTGACCTCCCGGTTCCTGACCTTGCGTTAGGACCCGTCCCCCAGCGGTGCCGGCTCCCGGGGCCGGCACCGCGCCGACACACGACCCACGCCATCGAGCCGATGGAGTGAAGGGACCTCTCATGTTGAACGTCGGGCACCGGCACGGCGACCGGCTCATCGCCTGGACGGCCCGCGCGACGTGGGCGCCGCTGGCGGGGACTGCCGCCGCCGCGGCGGCCTCGATCGCCGTCTCCCTCGCCCTGCCCTCGGCGGTGGGCGCGGCGGTGAACGCGGTCCTCTCCGGAACGGGCTCCACCGCCGTCTACGCCGAGCTGGCGGTGCTCCTCCTGGCCGCCGCGCTCGCCGACGTCGTCTCGGGGGTCGCGGGGATCACGTCCGTCGCCTCCGCCACCAGGATGCTGCGCCTGCGCGCGATCGACCGCGTGCTGCGGACCGACGCGGCGGGCGCGGCGGCCTTTCCCGCCGGGGAGCTCGTCAACCGCCTGGTGGGCAACACCGCGACCACCGGTTACGTGCCCGCGACGCTGCTGCAGATCGTGTCCGGGCTCGTCCTGTCGGCGGGCGGCGTCGTCGCGCTCTTCGTGATCGACTGGCGGGTGGGCGTCGCCTTCCTGAGCGGCGTCCCGGTGGCGCTCGTCGTCATGCGGGTGTTCGTCGCCCGGGTCTCCGGCCTGTACGGCGACTACCAGCGGGCCCAGGGCCGCCTGGCCGCGCGCCTCACCGAGACCCTGGCCGGCATCAGGACGGTCCGGGCCGCGGGCACCGCCGACCGGGAGATCGCCCGCGTGCTGCGGCCGCTGCCCGAGCTGAGCGCCGCCGGGCACGCCCTGTGGCGGGCGCAGGCGCAGAGCGTGTGGCGGATCACCCTGATCCTGCCGCTCGTGGAGGTCCTCGTGCTGGCCGTGGCCGGGCTCGGCGTCGCGCAGGGACGGCTGCCGGCGGGCGCGCTCCTGGCCACGGCCGGCTACACCGCCCTGGGCCTGGTGTTCGTCGAGCAGATCGACCCGCTGCTGGGCATGGCCTTCGGCCGGTCGGCGGCGGTCCGCGTGCACGACGTGCTGACCCTGCCCGTCCCGGCCGCCGGCACGCGGCCACTGCCTCCCGGCCCGGGGACGCTCTCGTTCCGGGGCGTGACGGTGCGGCGCGGGGGGACTTCGCTGCTCGACGACGTCGACCTGGAGATACCGGCCGGGGCGATGACCGCCGTCGTCGGCGGCTCGGGCGCGGGCAAGTCGACCCTCGCGCTGCTGGCCGGCCGGTTGGCGGACCCGGACGGCGGCCAGGTCCTCCTCGACGGCGTGCCCCTGCGCGACGTCGATCCCGGGGCGCTGCGCGATGCCGTGGCGTACGCGTTCGAACGCCCGATGCTGCTCGGCGGCGACATCGCCGGGATGATCTCCTACGGCGCTCCGGCGTGCACCCCCGAGGCGGTGCGCGCCGCCGCGACAGCGGCGGCCGTGGACGACGTGATCCGCCGCCTCCCCTCCGGGTACGCCACCCCGGCGGCGGACGCGCCGCTGTCCGGCGGCGAGGTGCAGCGCCTGGGGCTGGCGCGGGCGTTCCTGCGGCAGGCCCGGGTGACCGTCCTCGACGACGCCACCTCCAGCCTGGACACGGCGACCGAGGCCCGGGTGAGCCGCGCCCTGGCCGAGGGCATGCGGGGGCGCACCCGCCTGGTCGTCGCGCACCGCCCGGCCACCGCCGCCCTGGCCGACCTGGTCGTCTGGCTGGACGCCGGCCGGGTGCGCGGGCGCGGCACCCACCAGGAGCTGTGGCGGGACCCGGCGTACCGCGCCCTGTTCGCGTCCGCCGAGCAGGCCGGCACCCCGCAGCGGGACGAGGAGGACACATGGACGTCCGCACGGTGACCGGGGCCGCCGCGGACCGGCGGCAGGCCGTCCGGCCGTGGCGGTTCCTGGCGGGCCTGCTGCGCGCCCGGCGGCGCCCGCTGGTGCTGGCCCTGGCGTGGTCGCTGGTCGAGGCCGCGCCCGCGCTGCTGGCCGGGCTGCTCGTCGCCACGGCGGTGGACCGCGGGTTCCTGGCCGGCCGGCCGGGCGTCGGCATGGCCTGGCTGGGCCTGCTCGGGGCGACGATGGTCGTCAGGTCGGTCGCGACCCGGCTGATGTTCCCGCATCTCGCCGCGGTGGTCGAGCCCATGCGCGACGAGCTGGTCCGCGCCGTGGCCGGGGCGACCGTCCGCCGCGCGGCCGACGGCGGCCAGGCGCCGGACGCCGCCGCGCTCAACCGCCTCACCGGGCAGGTCGAGACCATGCGCAAGCTGGTGTCCACGATGCTGCGCACCAGCCGTGAGCTGGGGATGTCGGTGATCGCCGCGCTGGTGGGGCTGCTCGTGCTGTCGCCGGTGGCCGCCGCCGTCGCCGCCGGGCCGCTGGTGCTGACGCTGGCCGCGTTCGCCAGGCTGATGCCGGCGCTGACGGCCCGGCAGCGTGCGCTCGTGCTCGCCGAGGAGCGGCTGACCGCGCAGGCCACGCCCATCGTGGCGGGGCTGCGCGACGTCGCCGCCTGCGGGGCGCGGGTCCAGGCCGCGGACACGTTGCGGGCCCTGGTGTCCGCGCAGGCCGCGGCGGCCCGCGCGCTCGCCTGGGCGGGCACGGGCCGGCGGGTCGCCGTCCTGCTCGGCGCGCACGCGCCGCTGGTCGGCCTGCTCCTGCTGTCCCGCCCCCTGATCGAGAGCGGCCGGCTGAGCGCGGGAGAGGTGGTGGGGGCGGTGACGTACCTGTTCACCGGGCTGGAGCCGGCGCTGCGCACGATCCTCGACACCCTCGGCGGGTGGGGGGTCGGGCTCGCGGCAACCACCCGGAGGATCGCCGAGACGATCGCCGCCCCCGGCCCGGACGAGGCGGCCCCGGAGGAGGCGGGCACCCCGGTGGCCGCCGGCCCGGCCGGTCACGAGCTGCGGGCCGAACGCCTGACGTTCGCCTATGCCGCGCGGGCCACGCCGGTCGTGCGGGACCTGGACCTGACGATCGGCGAAGGCGGGCATCTCGCGGTGGTCGGGCCCAGCGGCGTCGGCAAGTCCACGCTGGCCCTGCTGATGACCGGGCTGCTGCGGCCCACGGGCGGCCGGGTGCGGCTCGGCGGGCGGCCGCTGGCCTCGATCCCCGGCGCGTCGGTGCGGAGCCGGATCGCGCTGGTGCCGCAGGAGGCGTACGTCTTCGCCGGGACGGTCCGGGAGAACCTGGCGTACCTGTGGCCGCTCGGCCAGAGCCCGGACGACGAGCGCCTGCGCGCGTCCGTCGCCGCCGTCGGCGCCGGACCGCTCGTCGAGCGGCTGGGCGGCATCGGCGGGGAGATCGACGAGCCGTCCGCGCTGTCGGCCGGGGAGCGGCAGCTCGTCGCGCTGGCCCGCGTGCACGCCTCCCCCGCCGACGTCCTGATCCTGGACGAGGCGGGCTGCCACCTCGATCCGGCCGCCGAGCTGCGCGCGGAGTCGGCGCTGGCGGCCCGTCCCGGCACCCTGGTCGTGATCGCCCACCGCATCAGCTCGGCCGCCAGGGCGCGCCAGGTCCTCCTGATGGACGGGACCACCGTGCTCACCGGCACCCACCGGGAGCTGATCGACCGGTCCCCCCTGTACGCCGACCTGGTCGGCCGCTGGCACGGCGGACCCGGTAGGCCGGTGGCCGGTCAGGCCCCGGCGGCGTCGGCGCCGGACTCCAGCCCGGATTCCAGCGCGGACTCCAGCACGGCCAGGAAGTGGTCGACCGGCCCGATGCAGGCCACCGCCGACCCCCCGGAGATCCGCCCGGCGTAGGGCAGCAGCTTCTCGTACGTCGTCCGGCAGGCCGCGACGTCGCCGGCGGCGGCCTGGGCCGCGCCCTGCAGGCAGGTCATGGTCAGCCACGACCAGTCCATCGGCGGGGCGGGCCACCCCTGCCCGGCCAGGGCCACGGCCTGGCTCCGGCGCCCCTGGGCGCACAGCTCCAGCACCCGGGCGTCGTGTTCGACGGTGGGGTGGATGCCGCTGATCAGGTCGATGAGCGGGCCGGCCTCGGCCATGGCGCCGCGCTGGTAGGACAGCATGAGGCGGCCGTTCACCGCGACGGCGCCCGCGTACCACATGCCGATCCGCTTGGCCTGCCGTTCGGCCTCGCCGTACAGCGCGTCGGCCGCGGCGAACCGGCCGGCCAGGGTGAGCCGGTTGGCCCGCCACATGGTGTGCTGGAACCGCGGCCACGGCAGCTGCAGGTCGTCGAGCAGCGCCTCGCAGCGGGCGGCCGCCAGGTCGGCGCCGGCCAGGTCGTGCATCTCCAGCCGGTAGTGGGTGTCCATCATGTGGGCGAGCAGCTCGAAGCCCGGCGTCCTGGTCCGCGCGGCCAGGTCGTGCAGCTCCTCGGCGATCTCCATGAGCTCGGCGATGTGGGTCGCCTGCGGCACGGACAACGCGCGGGCGTTCAGCGCCCGCATGAGCAGGTGCGGGTCCCCGATCCGGCGGGCCATCGCGACGGCCTCGGCCGACAGGGACAGGCATCGCAGGTCGTCGTCGCTGCCGTTGTACAGTTCCTGCGCCAGGCCGCCGAGCAGCAACGTGCGCTCGACGCCGTCGGCCTCGGGCAGCGCGCTCAGCGTGGCCTCGAACTGCTCGACCAGCCGCAGTTCCACCGGTTCGTACGGGTTGCGCAGCGTCCAGATGGCCGGCGCGTCGAGTGCGGTGAGCGCGCGGGTGATCAGGGCGGGGTCCGCTTCGGCGCGCTGGGCCACGCGCAGGGCCCGGGCCCGCAGGTCGCGCGCGCCCATCGCGTCTCCGGCGTCCAGCAGGGCGCGCACCTGGTGCAGCAGGAGTTCCACGTGCTGGGCGGGGTCGCCGTCGCAGGCGCCGTGAGCGGCGACGGCCCGTCCCCACCAGGCGGCGGCCTCCTCGTGCGCCATGCGCCGGCTCGCCTGCCCGGCCGCCGCGCGGGCCCAGTGCGCCGTCTCCCGGTAGGCCAGCGGCCCGGCCTGCACGGCGTGGTGGGCGATGACGGTCACGTCGGTGCTGGGCCTGGCCGACAGGGCCCGCATCACCTCCCGGTGCAGCACGCCTCTGCGCAGCGGCGGGACGCCGGCGATCAGCGTCTCCCTGACCAGGTCGTGGACGAACGTCATGACCCCGTCGCCGCTGGTGACCAGCCCGGCCTGGGCGGCCCGGTCGAGCAGCTCGTAGGTCTGCTCCGGCCACGACGCGCAGGCCCGGAACACCTCGACGACCAGGCCGGGATCGAAGCTGCGGCCGATCAGGGCGGCCGGCTGGAGTATCTCCGTCGCCCGCGGCCCGAGCAGGGCCAGCCGCCGGCGGATCAGGTCGGACACCGCGTCGGGCACCACCTCCAGGCCCTGGCCCTGGGCCATCAGCCGGACGCTCTCGCGGACGAAGAACGGGTTGCCGCCGGTACGCCGGGTCAGCAGGTCGGCCGTGGAGCCGTCCACCGGGACGCCCATCTCCCGGGCGAGCGTCCCGACGTCGGCGGCGTCGAGGCCGCTCAGCCGGACGCGTACGAGGTCGTAGCGGGCGAGCTGGTACAGGACCTCGTCCACCGAGAGGTTGAAGGACGCGGCGGGGGTGAGCGTCCGGTCGTGGTGCACCGCGTCGCGGAAGGCGGTGACCAGCAGCAGCGGGCGCTCGCCCGGGTACGCCTCGGACAGCACGGCGACGTCCCTGAGCAGTTCGAGCGTGGCGGAGTCCGCCCAGTGCAGGTCGTCCAGGATGATCACCAGGGGGTGGGCGCGCGCGGCCTCGGCGAGCCACCGGGCGACGGCCCTGTTGCGGTGCGGCGACGCCGGCGCGCCGGTGGGCCAGTCGTCGTCCAGCAGCCCGCTCAGCGCCTGGCGCTCCGCGGGCGGCACGGTCCCGGCCAGCGCGCGCAGCACCTGGAGCCACGGCCACAGCGGCGGCACGCCCTCCCCTCCGCGGCAGCGGCCCCACAGCACCAGATGTCCCAGGTCCACGCACTCGTCGCGGAACGCCTGCAGCAGCCGGGTCTTGCCGATGCCGGGCTCGCCGCTGACCGCGGCGACCACGACGCCGTTGTGGTGCGTCGCGCCGGGCAGCGCCGTCAGCTCCGCCAGCCCCCGCTCGCGGCCGATCAGCCGTCCCCGCGCCGCGTGCCGGGCCTGACCGGCCCGCCCGGACGCGGCCGCACCGCCGCTCGCCACGGCGTCCGGAACGGCCTCCGGAACGGCCTTCGGACGGACGAGGGACAGCCGCACGGGGCCCGGCTCGGGCGGCGGGGTGATCGACCGCGCCTGCCAGAGGATGTCCTTCTCCAGTTCCCGCAGCTCGGGCCCGGGATCGAGGCCGAGCTGATCGGCGATGACCTGCCGCGCCCTGCGTAACGTGGCCAGCGCGTCGGCCTGCCGCCCGGACCGGTAGAGGGCCAGGGCGCGCAACCACCACAGCCGCTCGCGCAGCGGGTGCTCGGCCGTCTCGGACTCCAGCTCGTGGATGACCGGCTGCGGGCGGCCGGCGTCCAGCAGCGCCTGGGCGCGGGACTCGATGGCGTTCATGCGCAGCTCGCCCAGGCGGTTCACCTCCGCGGCGGCCCACAACTCGTCGGCGAACTCGCCGTAGGGGACGCCGCGCCAGAGCCCGAGCGCCTCCTCCAGCAGGGGCAGCGCCTCCGCGGGCGGGCGCAGCTCGGCGTCGGTGACCAGCTTGCCGAAGCGCAGCGCGTCGACGTCCGTGGTGGCCAGAACATAGCCGGGCCGGCGGGCCATCAGCAGCCGGGGCGGCGTGCGCGGCGCGCGGGACGGCTCCAGCACCCGGCGCAGGTTCGACACGTAGACGTGGACGGAGCCCACCGCGGACGCCGGCGGCCTGCCCCGGTACAGGTCCTCGATCAGCGTGTCGGTGGAGACGACCGTCCCGGCGGCGGCCACCAGCCGGGCGAGCAGGGCGCGCTGCCGCGGCCCTCCGAGGCTGATCGGGCCGCGGGCGCCGAGGATCTCGAACGGCCCGAGCACCCGGAACCGCACGCCCTCCACCCGGCCGCCCTCCTCCCGGCCGCCCTCCTCCCGGCCGCCGTCCACCCGACTGCTGTCCTCCCGGCTGCCCGCCTCACCGGTCCCGCCGTCCGGGGCGTGGTGCTGTCCGAGCCCTCCGCACCGTTCCCCATCGGCTGTCTCCTCGTGACGAGAGGTTCGCGACATCGTTCCATCGTGGCCGCCGCCCGGCCCGGTCTCGTCACTCGTGAGGGTGATGCGGAAATCCGTCCCGGGCGGGACGCGGGCGCTCTGCAACTTCCGCGGCAGTCGATGTCCACCCCCGGTTTGATGCGCCGGAGGTGGCGCCGGGGTTAGCGTGACGGGTGCCCTTCACCGCCCCGTCCATCGTCCGGCGGGTGTTCGCGGTCCACCCGCTGCTGCTCGACGGCGCCGTGGCCCTGACGCTCGTCGTCGGCACCTGGCTGTGGGAGATGTTCGAGCCGGGCCGGGGGCGGCCGGGCGACGCCCTGTCGGTGGCCCTGACCGTGCTGGTCAACGCGCCGCTGGCGCTGCGCAGGGTGACCCCGGTGGCGGTGCTGCTGGTGTCGGTGGGCGCCTCGCTGGTCTACCACGTGCTGGGCTACCACCTCGGGCTGAACAGCATCGGGCCGCTGGTGGCGCTCTACTCCGTCGCCGCGCACCGGTCGTGGGCGTGGTGCGCGGCCGGTTCGGTGCTGATCGTCGTCGAGTGGACCTACGCCTCGGCGCAGCAGCCCGGCGTCGCGCTGTGGTCGGCCGCCGCGCAGTCGTGCATCGTGGCGGCCTGCGGGGTGGGCGCGGGCACCAGCGTGCGGCTGCTGTCGGAGCGCACCGCGCAGCTCGCCGACCTCGCCGCGCAGCTGCGCGCCGAGCAGGACGCCGCCGCCCGGCGGGCGGTCACTCGCGAACGGGTGCGCATCGCCCGCGAGTTGCACGACGTCGTCGCCCACCACATGTCGGTCATCTCCGTACAGGCCGGGCTGGGGCGCTACGTGGCGCTGAGCGACCCGGCCACCGCCCACGCCACGCTGGGCGTCATCGCCGACACCAGCCACGAGGCGCTGACCGAGATGCGCCGGCTGCTGTCGATCCTGCGCATCGAGGCCCACGACGACGACGAGGGCCTCTACGCCACCGCGCCGGGCCTGCTGGCCCTCGACCCCCTGGTCGAGCGCATGCGCGGGGCGGGCGTCGCCACCGAGCTCGTCGTCGAGGGCCGGGCCCGGCCGCTGCCGTCCGGCCTCGACCTGTGCGCCTACCGCATCGTCCAGGAGTCGCTGACGAACGTGCTCAAGCACGCCGACCCCGGCCGGGTCGAGATCCACATCGGCTACGGCCCGGCCACGCTGACGTTACGCGTCAGCAACGACGGCGCCGCCGTCCAGGCGGAAGACGGGCCTTCCGGCGGCCACGGGTTGATCGGCATGACTGAACGTGTCAGGCTCTACCAGGGCTCGATCACCGCCGGGCCGCTGCCCGCGGGCGGGTTCGAGGTGCTGGCGACCTTCCCGCTCCCCGTGCCCGGCGCCGACGATCGGCCGCCGTGACGACCGTGAAGCAGGTGCGAGATCAAAGTCCTCGTCGTCGACGACCAGGTGCTCATCCGCGCGGGTCTGGCCGCGCTCCTGCGCGCCGCGGGCCTGGAGGTCGTGGGCGAGGCCGCCGACGGTGAGGAGGCCGTGCGCCTGGCCGCCACGCTGCGGCCCGACGTGATCCTCATGGACATCAGGATGCCCGGCATCAACGGCCTGACGGCGACCGAGCGCATCCTGGCCGCCGCGCACGACCCGCCGCCCAAGGTGCTCATCCTGACCACGTTCGACCTCGACGAGTACGTCTACAACGCGCTGCGCCTGGGCGCCGGCGGGTTCCTGCTCAAGGACACCCCGCCCGAACGCCTGATCGCCGCCATCCACACGGTCGCGGCGGGCGACATCCTGCTGGCCCCGGCCGCGACCAGGCGGCTGATCGAGGCGTTCGCCGAGCCGCCCGCCCCGCCTCCCTCCCCCGCCCTCGACCGGCTCACCGGCCGCGAGACGGAGGTGCTGCGGCTGGTCGGGCACGCGCTGTCGAACAAGGAGATCGCCGAGCGGCTGTCGGTGAGCGAGGGCACGGTCAAGACGCATCTCAACCGGCTGATGGCCAAGCTGGGGCTGAGCAGCCGGGCGCAGGTGGTGGTGGTGTCGTACGACGCCGGCCTCGTCCGTCCCGGCCACTCCCTGTCCCGCCGGACGGCCGCCGACGACCAGGGTTAGCGCAGGACGGCCGCGGTCAGCGGTCGGGCGTGAGGAGGGGCTTGACGTCGAGGATCGGGGTCGCGTCGAGCGCCTCCAGGTTGCGGACGTGCACCCGCCGCCCCTCGACGGCCAGGATGTGCACGGTGTGCAGGCCGATCGGGTTGGGCCGGTCGGGTGCGCGGGTGGCGAAGACGCCGGTGAGCGGCCGGGCGGCGTCGCCACGCGGATGGACGGCGAGGGTGTCGCGGTCGGCCCGGTCCAGCCAGGTGAGCAGCAGGACGTCGGCGCCCGGGGTCAGGCCGTCGAGGGCGGGGGCGTACCGGTCGTCGAAGACCAGCCAGGCGTCGGGGGCTCCCTCGTCGGGCTGCCTGGGCGCCGCCGCGCGATCGGTCAGTGTCGACTCGACGCGCCCGACCGGGCGCAGCGTGTGTTCGGTCACGAGTCCTGGATCTTTCCCCGTGCGGGGACGCCGGTCAAGACCGTCGATCCCCGCCGGGCAGGATCGGTGTTTCGCCGGCGGCGTGTCGAGAACGCGGCGCCGGCTCCGTCCTGGGAACATCGGCGGCCGGCGAGCGGCCGCGTGTGACGAAGGAGGCCCGGAGTGGCGATTCAGCGGATGGACAACGTGCTCATCGTCGTCGAAGACCTTGACGCGGTGATCGGGTTCTTCCTCGAACTCGGCATGGAGCTGGAGGGCAGGGGGCCGATCGAGGGGCGCTGGGCGGAGCGGGTCATCGGGCTCGACGGCGTCCGGCAGGAGGTCGCGATGTTGCGGATCCCCGGCGCCCCCGGCGGGATCGAGCTGGCCATGTTCCACACGCCGAAGCCGATCCGCCCCGAGCCTGCGGACCCGCCGGCGAACACGCTGGGCATGCGCCGGGTCATGTTCGCCGTCGACGACGTCGAGGACGTCGTCGCCCGCCTGCGCCGGCACGGCGCCGAGCTCGTCGGCACGCTGGAGCGGTTCGAGGACAGCTATCTGCTGTGCTACGTCCGCGGCCCCGAAGGGATCGTCGTCGGCCTGGCCCAGCAGCTCGGCGGGTGAGGCGGGGCTGCTCGTGCGTCCGTGCCGCTAGGGCCGCCGGACCGCGGCGAGGTCGAGCTCCAGCGCCACCCTTCTGGCGACCAGTCCGGCGGCGGCGTTCCACTTCACGCCCCAGTCCGTACGGTCGATCGTGACGCCGCCCTTGAGCCGCAGCCGGAGCTCGTCCCCGTCGCCGGTCAGCTCCAGGTCCAGGGTGATCGGGTTGCTCACGCCGCGGATGCTCAGGTCACCGGTGACCTGGAAGGCCGTCTCATCGGTCCGCTCCACCCGGTTCGAGGTGAAGGTGATCACCGGGTGGTCGGCGTCCTTGAGGTATTTGCCGCGCAGGTACCGGTCGCGCTGCGGGTTGCGGGTCTGGACGCTGCCCGCCTCGACGGTGAGCTCGACCCGTGACCTGGACGGGTCGTCGCCGTCCAGGTGGCCGGTTCCGGCGAACCGGTCGAACTGCCCGCGTACGGCGGGGCCGACGGTGTGCCGGGCGACGAAGCCGATCCGGGTGCGGGCCGGGTCGAGGACGTAGTCGCCGGTCAGGGCGCGAAGGCCGGCGGTCATGCCGGGCGCTCCTGGTCGCCGGCGGGGGCCGAGCCCGGCAGCGGGCTGGCGTCGAGGTATCTGACCTCGTAGACGCGTTCGGCGAACTTCCAGCCGTCGCCGGTGCGCTGGTAGCGGTCGTGGTAGAGGGCGTGGTTCGCGTGGGAGCCGCCGTCGCGCATCCGCCCGAACTCGTGCACGTAGACCCGGCCGGTCGCGGTGTCGCCGTCGATCCGGATGACGCCCGGGTGCACGTTCTGCACGAAGAACTCCCACAGGCCCTGCCCCCACTCGATCCCGGCGCGGATCGCCTCCCGGCCGGCGAACTCCTTGCCGATGTGCGGCCACCGCATGACGCCGCCGGGCGTGAACAGGGACTCGACGCGGTCGTAGTCGCGGGTCATCACCGCGTCGGTGAGTTCGCCGCGCAGCGCCTCGATCTCGACGCGGTCGGTTATGGCTTGCATGTCGAGCATGCGGATCTCTCCCTCGCTCGGGTGGAAGGTGGTGCGTTCAGCATCGAGGCAGGTCGGAGGGCGAACAAGGTAGGGTTCGTGGGGCGATCCATAACCTGGGGGTTATCCGTGGAGCTGAGGGACATCGAGATCTTCCTGACGCTCGCCGAGGAACTGCACTTCGGCCGTACCGCCGAACGGCTGCGCGTCTCGCAGGCGCGCGTCAGCCAGGCCGTCAGCAGGCAGGAGCGGCGCCTCGCTGTGGCGCTGTTCGACCGCACCAGCCGCCGCGTGGCCCTGACCCCGGTCGGCCGCCGCCTGCGCGAGGACCTGCGGCAGGCCTACGACCTGCTCCAGGAGGGGCTCGCCCGGGCCGAGGCCGCGGGGGTGGGCGCGGGCCGCACGCTGCGCCTGGGCGTGTTCGGCCACGCCGGCTACGAGCTGCGCCCGCTCGTCGACGCCTTCCGCGCCCGCCATCCCGGCGCCGACGTCCGCTTCAGCGAGGTCACCGGCGGCGACCCGTTCGCCGCCCTGCGCGCCGGGGACGCCGACGCGCACGTGTTGTGGTTGCCGGTGGCCGAACCCGACCTCACCGTCGGCCCCACCGTGCTCGAAACGGGCCGGGTGCTGGCGGTGTCGGCCGGGCATCCGCTGGCCGGGCGGGGCGGCGCGTCGCTGGAGGACCTGGCCGACGAGCATGTCGTCGACCTGGGCCCGGCCGCCCCGGAGTACTGGGTGGCGTCCATGGTCCCCACCCGCACGCCGCTGGGCCGCCGCATCCCGCGCGGGCCCGTCGCACGGACGTTCCACGAGATCCTCGCCCTGGTCGCCGCCGGGCAGTGCGTCCATCCGCTGGGCGAGATCGCCGCCCGCTACAACCGTCCGCCCGGCGTCGTCTTCGTGCCGCTCCACGACGCCCCGGCTCTCCGGTTCGCCCTGGTCTGGTCGTCCACCGCCGACGGTCCCGCCGTCCGCGCGCTGGCCAGGACCGCCGCCGACCTCGGCCCCCTCTCGCTCGGCGGGAGCGGCGCGCCGGGCTGAGGCCCGCTCGGCCTCCCTGCGCTCGTCGGGTTGCGCATGGCGAACGCGGAGCATCACGTCGGGCTCGGCCCGTCCGTCCATCGCCGGCCGGACGGCGAGGCGGTGCGCGGCCACTTCGAGAGTCGCCTGCGCGACGGCAGGACGACCTGCTGCTCGTGGCCGAGGCGGACGGTGAGGTGGCGGGTATGGCGGAGGTCGTCCTGCGATCGGCGCCTCCCGACCATCAGATCCTGATTCCGCGCCGCGCCGCGGAGGTCCACACCGTGGTTCTTGATCGCCATCGCGGTCGAGGCGTCGGCCGCGCTCTGCTGGCCGCGGCCGAGCGGACCGCCAGGGACCGCGACGTCGAGTTCCTCCTTGCGGTGATCTTCGCCCCGAACGAGGACGCCGTCGGCTTCTACTCCTCGGCCGGATTCGGCGACCACGGACTGCTGCTCGGCAAGGAACTGAACGCGGGCTGATCAGCGGTCCGAGCCGCTGACGTCGGCCGAGGCCGGCAGGGTGTGCGGGCCAGGCCGGCGAGCCGCGCCGCTGCCGGGCGGGCGTGCGGACGCCGCGAGCCGGCTCAGGGTGTAGCCGCCCGAGGCCTGCTTGAACAGGTACTCGGCGCGTTCGTAGGACAGGCGGCGCCTGCCGGTCTCGGGGCACAGGTCGGCCGGGGCCGGCGTCCGGGCGGGGCCGGGCCTGCGGTCGGCCAGGAAGAGGGGGCCGCGGGCCCGGCCCGCGACCAGCTCCTCCAGCAGGGCGGCGGCCCCGTCGCCCCACGTGAGTGTGGCGGCGCGGCGGGCGGGCAGGTCGAGGTCCTCGACGTCGAGCGCGAGGACGGCGGCGGCCGAGGCGCCCGACTCATGCACCAGCCGCCACAGCGCCCTCTCCCGCGTCGACGGGTGCCGCCAGAGCGCGGCCAGCGCCTGATCGTCGACGGCGGGGCGTCTCCTGCGGTCGTCGTGCTTCCTGGGCAGCTCGGCCGGCAGGTCGCCGAGGCCCGCCCACGCGCCGAACGACCGTACGGCCGCGCGGTGGCGGTTCCAGGTCCTGGGCGCGGCCGTGCTCCAGGCGGCGGCGAACACCCTGGCCACCAGGGCGGGGGTGAGGTCGGCCAGCGGCGTGGCGGCCCCCAGGTCCAGGCGCAGCCGCCGCAACGTCTGCCCGTAGGACCGGATCGTCCCGGCGTCGAGGTCCGTACGGGCCAGGAACCGGTCCGCCGCGTCGCCGAACAGGGCCATGTCGGGTGTGCCGGCCGTACGGGCGAGGGGGGAGGCGGTGCGGTGGCGGGCGGCGCGGGCGAGGAGGAAGGCGCGTTCGGCGGCGTTGCGGGTGAGGGCGGCGGCTCGCTCGAACGCCGTCGCGGCCTCGCTGTCACGCCCGGCCCGCGCCAGCAGGTCGCCGTGGACGGCGGACAGCGGCGGGTAGTCCCGCAGCGCCGGGTCCGACAGCAGCGGGTCCATCAGCGCCAGCCCCGCCTCCGGCCCGGTCGCCATGCCGACGGCGACCGCCTGGTTGAGCCGGACCACCGGCGAGGGCAGCAGCCGTGCCAGCGGGCCGTAGAGGGCCGCGATCCGGTCCCAGTCCGTGTCGGCCGCCCCGGCCGCCTGCGCGTGACACACCGCGATCGCCGCCTGAAGGACGTACGGCCCGAGCCCCCCGCCCGCCTCCCGCGCCCTCAGCATGGAGGCGAAGCCGCGCGCGATCAGCTCCCGGTCCCACCGTCCCCGGTCCTGCTCGTGCAGTTGCACCAGCTCCCCCGACGGCCCGGTACGGGCGTCCGCGCGCGACTGCTGGATCTCCATCAGCGCCACCAGCCCGTGCACCTCGGACTCGCCCGGCGCCAGCTCGGCCAGCAGCCGTCCGAGCCGCAGCGCCTCCAGCGCCAGGGCGGGCCGCGTCAGGTCCTCGCCCGCCGTGGCCGAGTAACCCTCGTTGAAGATCAGGTAGATGACCTCCAGCACGGACGCCAGCCGTACCGCCAGTTCGGGCCCCTGCGGCAGCTCGAACGGCACCCCCTCGTCGGCGAGCGTGCGCTTGGCGCGCGCGACGCGTCCGGCCACGACCGCCTCCCGCACCAGGAACGCGCGGGCGATCTCCGCAGTGGTCAGCCCGCCGAGCAGCCGCAGCGTCAGCGCGGTCCGCTCCTCGGCGGGCAGCACGGGATGGCTGGAGACGAACATCAGCCGCAACACGTCGTCGCCGGCCTCGGCCTGCCCGGCCTGCTCGGCGTGCTCGGTCTGCCCGGGGTGTCCGGGCTGCTCGGGCTCCAGGTCGCGGACGGCCCGGTCGTGCCGCCGGGCACGGCGCAGGTGGTCGAGGGCGCGCCGCTTGGCGGCGGTCGTCAGCCACGCGCCCGGCCTGTCCGGCACGCCGTCACGCGGCCAGGTCTCCAGCGCGGCGACCAGCGCGTCCTGGGCGAACTCCTCGGCCAGGCCCACGTCGCCGAGCATCCGGGCCAGCCCGGCGACGATCCGCGCGGACTGCTCCCGCCAGACCGCCGTGACGGCGTCCATCAGTAGATCTGGCGCATGTGGCACTCGCCGTCGCCGACGACCGCGAAGAAGCGCCGCGAGACCTCCAGCGCCTCCTCCCGCGAACCGACCTCGACCAGCGCGAACCCGCCCGCCATCTCCTTGGCCTCGGCGAAGGGCCCGTCGGTGACGGTCAGCTCGCCGCCCGCGGACCTGAGCACGGTGCCGCCCAGCTCCATGCCTCCGGTGGCGAGCAGCACGCCCGCCTCGGTGAGCTCCTGGATGAACCTGCCCATCTCGGCGTGCAGCGTCTCGTCGTCGCGCCGCTCGCTCACGTTCGTCAGCAGAAATCTCATGTGCGTTCCCTGTCACATCGCTCGTTCGTCGCGTATGCAGTAGAACACGAAAGGACACGGGACATGACCGCCATCGCCCCCGCCTCGCCCGCCTCCCCCACCGCCTCCTCGACCCGCGCCCTGCTGACCGCGGGCGCCGTCGCCGCTCCCCTGTGGACGGCGGTCAACCTGGCCCAGGTGCTCACCCGTGAGGGCTTCGACATCGTCCGCCACCCGCTCAGCCAGCTGTCGACCGGCTCGCTCGGCTGGGTCCAGGTGGCCGACTTCCTGGCCGTCGGCGCGCTGGTGATCGCCGGCTCGTACGGGCTGCGCCGGACCGTCCCCGGCCGGTGGCTGCCCCGGCTCCTGCTGGTCAACGGCATCGGGATGATCCTCGCGGGGATCTTCCGGATGGACGCCGGCGACGGCTTCCCCGTCGGCACCCCCGCCGGCCCGCCCGCGACGATGAGCTGGCACGCCGGGCTGCACATGGCCTCGGGCTCGATCGCCTTCATCGCCCTGGCGGCGGCCTGCTTCGTGCTCGGCCGCCACTTCTCCCGCGCCGGAGCTGCCGGCTCGGCCGTCGCGTCCTTCCTGGCGGGCGTGGCCGTCATCGCCGGGAACGGCTGGACGATGGGCGGCGGCCCAGGGGGTTCGGTGACCCTGGCCGTCGGCGTCACCGGCGCGATGTTGTGGATGTCCGCCGTCGCCTTCCGGCTGCGCCGCCGGGGCTCCCTCACCTGACGGGACGTCCGCTGGTCGGCACTGCCCGGCGTCTGGTCGCAGGCCCTTCTCGACGAGGTCGATCAGGTCGTGCACGGCTGGATCGGCGAGCCGGACGTCGCCGCGCTGCGCTCCGGTCCCGTCCCGATCTCCGTCGGCGTCGGGGGCTCAGGAGGCGCGCAGCTCGGCGTCGGCCGCGTCCGTGCGGGCCCGGCTGCCCCAGAACCACTCCAGGTGAGCGGTCCGCCGCTGCTCGGTCAGCCACTCCTCGAACAGGTGCCGCTCGATGAGCCCGCGGCGGATCTCGTCGAGCACCGCCGGCTCCACCGCCAGCACGTGCGCGACGCAGAGCCCGCCGTCCGGGAGCCGCCCGGGCCCGAGCACGTCACCGGCGGCGGCCTCCTCGGCCTCGGCGCCGAAGAGCCCGATCAGCGAGCTCCTGTCGTTCGCCTCCATGCGGCACGTGGCCGCCCCCGCCAGCACCTCCTCGGTGGCCAGCGCGACCGGGTCGGCCTTCCCGCCCCGCAGCGCCGCGGCGGCGGTCGCGGCGCGGTCCGCGTCGGCGTACCGCAGCCTGACCACACGCAACCAGTCGAAGTCCGCGCGACGGGCGGCGAAACGCTCCTCCACGCGCCCGCCGAGCACCTCACGACGCAGGTCCGCCACCGCTGCCTCGCCGGCCACGATCTCCTCCAGACGGGCGTGGGTCAGGCCGCGCTCGCCCATCCAGCGCCGCGTCGCCTCCGCGGTCAGCAGGCCGCGGGCCCGGCGGAAGGCGTCCATGGCCTGCTGGAGCCGGTCCGGGTCCGGGTCCGGGTCCCGGGTGGCCAGAGCCTGTTCGACGAGGGCGGAGTTGACCAGCCGGCGGGCCAGGTCGGTGTCCTCCCACAACACGTCGAGCACCGAGACGGCCTTCTCCCACGTCACGTCGGCGCCGTTGACGCGCAGCAGGAGATGGCCGCCGGAACGCTGACCTCCGCGCAGTGGCCAGGGGATGGCGCGGTCCGGCGCCACGGCCAGCGACACGGTCGCCCCTGGCACGGGGAACAGCAGGTCGTAGTGGTGGTCGCCGGTCGCGGCCTCGCTCTGCCAGAGCAGCCGCATCGGTGTCCCCGGATGGCGGGTGCGCAGGGCCGTCAGCCGTTCGCGGGCGCTCTCCGGCGGCACGCCGTCGAGGCCACGCAGCCATTCCAGCGCGTCGCCGAGCAGAGCGGGCGACAGTCCGGCCCGCTGCTGCGACCCGTCGGGCGGCAGGTTCACGTCAAATCCTTTCGTTCGGCTGTGCGCGGATCACGGCTCGGCGAGCAGGTCGCACAGCGCCTGGCTGATCGGCAGGCCGGTCAGGTCCTCGATCCACAACCACTGGCCGTTGGGGTTGATCTCCAGGAACACGTACCGGCCGTCCGGCGTGAGAATCAGGTCGACGGCGCCGTAGACGAGGCCGAGGCGTTCGGTCAGCGCCACGCACCGGTCGGCGATCTCGTCCGGCAGCGCGTGGACGGCGTGCGGGGTGGCGCCGAGGTCGTAGCTCCGCCAGTCCACGCTGGCCCGGTTGCTGACCTGGGAGTGGATCTCGGCCGTGAACGTCTGCCGGCCGACCACCGTGACCCGCAGCTCCATGCGTTTGCGGACGTACGGCTGCGCGATGACGGGGCAGAACCGCAGCCCCTCCGCGTACGCCAGGTCGCGGCCCGAGACGAACTCGCACTTGCGCAGCACCGAGTGGCCCCCGGCGAGATCCTCCACCCACGGCTGGCCGATGGCCTTGGTGATGATGTGCCCGTCATGCCGGTTGTGGAAGTCCCACAGGGCGTCCGCCCGGCTCGTGATCAGCGTCTCCGGGATCTCGAACCCCAGCTCGGCGGCCAGCGCGAGCTGGGACGGCTTGTGCCTGGCACGCGTGAGCGCCGACTCCCGGCCGGGCACCGGACGGCACGGCAGGGACTCCCAAAGGCCGGCGAGCACGGCGGCGGCCTCCTGGGCGGTGTAGGCGGCCACCGCCGGGTCGGTGACGGCCGGATGCGCCGCCGGCGGCCGCGGGCGCCGCCACCACACGGTGGTCACCGAGTCGAGGTCGAGCGTGTCCGACCCGGTGTGCAGCAGCCGCCGGGTGAGCCCCCGGCCGTCGTAGGCCAGCTCGACGTGCGCCCGCGCGGGATAGTCCGCGTTGTCGAAGACGCTGGTGCGGACGCCGCGCCGGACCAGCAGCTCCCTGACGCGGTCGGCGTGGACGTCGCCGTCGCAGGTGAGGACGAGGACATGCGGGCAGGACACGGAAACTCCTTGGGCGAGGCCGGGCTTCTCGGAAGGGTGGCCGCCGCCTCCCGGGACCAGGGGGACGGCGGCCGCGGTGTGAGCGGAGATCAGTCCATCCCGCACCAGCCGGGCGGGTCGAAGTAGCACATCATGACGTCACCCCAGTCGGGGTCCTGCCCGCCGTTGAGGATGCTGAGCGCACTCTCGTCCAGTTCGGCGCCGATCGGGGCGATGTCCCCGAGTTCGGTCTGCGGCTTGGCGTTCACGGAACTCTCCTTACGGTCGGTGGCGTCGCGGCCGCCGCCCCGCGGATGACGCGGAGTGGCGGCCCTGAGCCCTGCGGATGGGTCAGTAGTCGTGCGTGCAGATGCCCGGCGGGTCGTACCACGACAGGCGCTTGCACTGCTCGTCGTCGTACATGCCGCCGTTGAGGGTGCTGAGCGCGCTCTCGTCCAGTTCGGCGCCGATCGGGGTGATGTCCCCGAGTTCGGTACGCGGCTTGACGTCCATGGAGGTCCTCCTCTCTTTGTCGTTCGCCGCGAACGAGACTGCCGATCAGCCCTTGGCGTCAGCTTGTGCCGGCTTGAAGGGGCCTGCTGGACAGTTGTGAGCGGACGAGGGACGCGTACAAGCCGCTCGCCGCCACCAGCTGGTCGTGGGTGCCGCCCTCGACGATCCGGCCCCGGTCGAGCACCAGGATCAGGTCGGCGTCCCGGATCGTGCTCAGGCGGTGCGCGATCACGATCCGGGTCTGCGGGAGGGCGTCCAGGTTGGCGCTCAGCGCCGCCTCGGTGTGCGCGTCGAGATGACTGGTGGCCTCGTCCAGCAGGAGGATCTCGGGCCGGGCGAGGATGGCCCTGGCCAGGGCGATGCGCTGGCGCTGGCCGCCGGACAGGCCCCCGCCCTCGGTGAGCAGGGTGTGGTAACCGAGAGGCATGGCCAGGATGTCGTCGTGCACGCAGGCCAGCCTCGCCGCCTGCGCCACCTCGCGCAGGTCGGCGTCGGGGCTGCCCAGCGAGATGTTGTCCGCGATCGACCCGGTGAACAGCGCCGGCTCCTGCGTGACCACTCCGAACCGGGGCCGCGGCCGGTGCGACAGCGGCGCGCCGTCGTAGCGGATCTGGCCTTCGACCGGCGGGACCAGCCCGAGCAGCAGCCGCGCCAGCGTGGTCTTGCCGGATCCGGATCGGCCCACGAGCGCGACCTTCTGCCCGGGGGCGATGCGCAGGTCGACCCCTCGGACGATCCAGGGGCTCTCGGGCGCGTACCGGAAGCCGACGCCGCGCAGCTCGATCCGGGTCCGCGGCGTGCCGGTCGCGGGCAGCGGCGGCGCCAGGGGCTCCGGTTCGGCCTCCCAGATGTCGGCCAGCCGGTCCGCCTGGGCGCGGGCGGTCTGCAGCCCGCGCAGGCTTCTGGTCAGCGAGGCCAGCGGGGCCAGGGCGGCGGCGGCCAACGCCTGCACTCCCAGCAGCGCGCCCGGGGTGAGCACGCCGTCCACCGCCTGCCACGCACCGGCCCACAGCAGTGCCAGCGGCGCGGCGAACCCGAGCGCCGCGAGCAGGCTGTCCTGCGCGCCCTGCGCCGACGCACCCCGCCGCACCCACCGGGTCTGGACGGTCAGCAGCTTCCCCCAGCGCTCCAGGACCTGGGTCTCCGCCCCGGCCGACTTGATCGTCTCGATGCCTCTGACGGCCTCGACCAGCAGTCCTTGCGCGTCGTTGCGGGCCTCCTGCTCGCGGTGCGCCAGGTCGCGCAGGCGCTGCCTGGTGAGGAGCAGCACCAGGATCTGCGCCGCCGCCAGCCCCAGGAGCACGCTGCCGAGCAGCGGCGACCGTACCGTGACCGCGATCAGATAGCCGGCCGCGAGCGGCGCGTCGAGCAGGGCCGACAGCACCTGGCCCGTGAGGACCTCCCGCAGCACGCCGGCCGCGTTGATCCGCGAGACCAGGTCGGCCGAGCCCCGGTGGGCGAAGAACCGGAACGGCAGGGCGAGCAGCCGCCCGGCCAGATCGTCGAACAGCACCGCGTCGGCCCGCGACCGCAGCACGGCCAGCGCCCAGGCCCGCATCCCGCTCACCGCCAGATGGGCGAGCACCGCCCCGGCCGCGGCCGCCCCCAGCAGGGGCAGCAGACCCACTTCTGCGCGCCCGAGCACCCGGTCGACCACGTTCTCCGTGACGACGGGCAGGGCCAGGCCGAGCCCCTGAAGGAGCAGGCTGAGCAGCACCAAGGCGGCCACGAGCGCCCGATGGTCCAGGACGCTGAACCGGACATAGCGCGCCCACCAGGGCCGCCGATCCCCGAAGTGCCCGCGCTGGAACCCGGCCCCGGGAGTGAACGTGAGCGCCACGCCGCTGTAGTCACGGGCGAACTCCGCCCCGCCGATCCTGAACCGCCCGACGCCCGGATCGACGATCGTCACCACGTCCCCGGCCACACGCTCCACGACGACGAAATGCTTGGCCCGCCAATGGACGATGGCGGGGAACGGCAGCTCCGGCACCTGGGCGGCGGGCACCGAGAGCGCATGGGTGTCCAGGCCGTGCGCGCGGGCGACGCGCACCAGCGCGAGCGCGCTGACACCGTCCCGGCCCACGCCCATCTCGGCCGCCAGGGCGGGCAGCGAGACGCGGCGTCCGTACGCGCCGAGGACCATCGCCAGGCATGCGGCGCCGCATTCGACCATGCTGTGCTGGAGTACGACAGGAACACGCATGCGCGGCAGCCTCCGTCCTCCTCCTTCGAAACCACTGGTGCTCACTTGGGAGGCACGTGGGAGACCTTGGGAACGGGTGCGGAGCCCGGTCCTGGAACGACTCCAGAAGATCAACCGCCGTCGCGTCATGATCTATCTCGCGGACCACATCGACGAAGGCCGTCTGACGGCGCATGGCGAGGCTGCCTCGCCCTGCCGTTCGATGTCGCCTCGGAGCGCCGCGCGCGGCGTCCTCAGCCCGCCAGGCGGTGCGCACCTGACCCAGCAGCGCACCGTTGCGCTCGAATCCCGCCTCCGCCATCTCCTCGCGCAGGACGCGGCCGACACGGTCACAGACGGTGCCCGGCCTGATCGCGAGCTCGGCGGGCCCTGACGAGACTGGCCCGGATCGCCGGTGGCCGCTACGGCGGTGAGCTCGGCTTCAGCTCACGAACCCCTGCATGCGGCCCGCCGCGCTGCCGGGCAGCGGACGCACGCTGACCGGGACGGTGAAGGAATGTCCGGCCGGTGCGGTGTTCCGCGCGTCGAGCTTGGGAAGCGAAGCGCACCACGGAATCCGGCATCAGGGTGAAGGCGTCTGTGGTGTCGGAGCCGAACGTCCAAGCCGCGGACACGCGCGTGGACCGCGTCGCCGGAGCTTCCCGCTCCGCCTCGGCGACCAGCCGGTACCGCTCGGCGGCTGCACGGCAAGCGGTCTGCCCAGGCGGGCGGCGGCTTCGACCGTCTGCGCCTGGTCCAGCACCAGCTCGGGCTGGACGAGCAGGGTGACGCCCACGTCGTCCAGGACGACAGCGTCCACTTGCCCTTCGGCAGCCAACCTCCGGTCGAGAGACCGGCCGTCCTTTCAAACCACCTCATCCGGGGCGTGCAAACCCGTCAGAAACTCCCCCACAACCTGGGCGAACGCCACCGGGTCATCGTCATGCACCCAGTGCCCGCACCCCGCCAGCTCCCGAAGCACAGTGCCCGGCCTCCGCGCCGCCATCTCCCGAGCCATCACGGTCGGCAGTACGAAGCTGTCCAAGCCATGCACCAGCAGCGCCGGACAGTCCGAGCCGAGCCAGTCACTCCACCAGTCCCCCAGGAGCGCCTCCTGCGAGGCCACCATGTCGTCATGGTCGAACAGCAGCCCCCACCCCTCGGGCCGCTCGACGGCGCTCTCCAGGAAGTAGCTCGCGTCCGGAATCCCCTGCTCCTCGATCGCACGGCGCAAACCCGCCAGGGTGTCGGCACGACGAGGCCATCCGCGCACGTCAAGAACGGGATGCGCGATCTCGGGCCGCCGGTTGAGCGCACCCCCTTCCTCGACGATCAGCGCGCGTACGAGCTCGGGATGCCGAGCGGCAAGCCGGAAGGCGACCACGCCTCCCATCGAATGGCCCAACACCACCACCGGCCCAACCTCGAGCCCTCGCAGGAACGCGGCAGCATCCTCCACGTATGCATCCGGCCTGAAATCGCCGTCACCCCGATCGCTGCGCCCATGCCCGCGCTGCTCCAACGCGATCACCCGATGCCCCGGCGCCAGCGCGGCGGCGAGCGGCGCGAAGGCACGCGCTCGGCCGAAGTGCCCGTGCAAAGCCAGCACGACTCCCGCGCTCGCCCCAGCTCGGTCATCGGCATCAGGATCAGAGTCGAACCAGGCCAGCCGCAGACCACGCACGTCCGCGATTTTCTCGATCATGACCCGTGAGGCTACCGGCCCACCCCTCGCATCGCCCACCGGTCAACCAGGCGACAGGAGGCGGCGGGATCGTGCTCGCAATTCTGGCCTTGATCGGCATCGTCCTCTTCGGCCCCCGACCGGGCTCCATCATCAAGGACCCCGTCACCGTGCTCGGCGAGGCGCTGCCGGATGAGGCGGCCACGACGCCGGCCGGCCGGGCGCAGTCTGCCGCCACGACGGCGAGAGCGACGAGGTCAGGCGCGGCCTCGCCGGGCCACAGGGTCCGGACCTCGCAGTGCCTGATCCGTCCGGTCTCCGGCGCTGGTTGCCCTCGTGGGCATCGGTGGAGCTTGCCTACTGTGTCCGTGTGAGTGACGTGACGAGCGGGCGTACGGGACGGGTGGTCGTGCTGGTGCTGCCCGAGGTGAACCTGTTGGATCTCGGCGGCCCGGTCCAGGTCTTCAGTGCAGCAGCCCACTTGGGCGGCTGCTACCGGCTGGAGTACGTCGCCGAGACCGGTGGGGTGCGCTCGGCGCAGGGGCTCGAGCTCGCCGGGCTCCAGGCGCTCGCGGCGACGCAGGCGGGACCGGGTGATCTGGTTCTGGTACCGGGGCCACGACTGACCGGATCCGACCGGCTGGTGTCGAGTGCCGCAGTGCGATGGCTGCGGGAGGCTTATGACGCGGGGGCGCGGGTGGCATCGGTGTGCAGCGGCGCCGCGGCCCTGGGAGAGGCGGGGCTGCTGGATGGCCGGGCGTGCACGACGCACTGGTCGCTGACCGGAGCGATGCGCGAGCGGTATCCGGCAGCCCGGGTCCGCGAGGCGGCCCTGTACGTCCACGACGGACGTATCAGTACCAGCGCGGGCATCTCCTCCGGGATCGACCTTGCACTGTCCCTCGTCGAACGCGACCACGGCCCGGAACTGGCCGCCGCCGTCGCCCGTGAGCTGGTGCTCTATCTACGGCGGGACGGCGATGCCGCCCAGATCAGCCCATTCCTGCGCTACCGCGACCATGTGCAGCCCGCCGTGCACCGGGTGCAGGACCACCTGGCGCAGAACCTGGATGTCCCGCACTCCCTCGACGAGCTCGCCGCCGTCGCCCATCTGTCGCCGCGCGGTCTGACGCGGGCCTTCACCACGGCCACCGGGATCACTCCGCTGGCCTACCAGCGCCGGCTGCGCCTGGAACGGGCCCGTGCCCTGCTGACGGACACCGACCTGACGGTGGAGACGGTCGCTGCCCGTTGCGGCTTCCGTGACGCACGGCAGTTGCGCCGCCTGATCACCGCGAGCTTCGGCGTTTCGCCGTCCCGACTCCGCGGGCAGTTGCGCCCCACCGGCTGAAACGCCCGCCGGGAACGGCTCCTGACGCCTTCCCTCGGCCACTTCCTTTCTTGTTCTCCCCATGGGGGCGGTTGCGTGTGCCGCACCGTCATCGATCGACCGCTTTATTGAGGTATGTCGTGTCAAGACTGAAGAGCGGGCGCTGGGTGGTCCGCCGTGCGGGCTGGGTGCTCATGGGCACGGCGCTGTCGGTGGCGTCGTTCGCCGGCATCGCCTTCGCGGGGGTGAGCATGTCGATGGCGGACAGTTTCGCCCCCGTACCGACCGCATCGGACGCGCGTGCGTGGCCGACCGCGCAAGCCGTGCCGACCGGCCGGATCACGGTGGCCGTGGTGGTCAGCAACGAGGGGTCTGTGGCCACCGATGTGATGGCGCCGTACCGGGTGTTCGCCGAGTCGGAGAAGTTCTTCGTCTACACCGTGGCAGCCGAGCGCCGCGTCTCCCCGATGTCCGGCGGAGCCCATCTCCTGCCCGACCACACGTTGGCCGAGGTGGGCAGGGGAGCGATCCCTGAGCCCGATGTGGTGGTCGTGCCCGCGGTGACCGAACCGGCCGATGCCAAGGAGGCGCGGCTGCGCGAGTGGATCGTGGAGCGGCACCGCAAGGGCGCGCGTGTTCTGGGAGTATGCGCGGGCTCGGAGCTGCTGGCGGCCTCCGGCCTGCTGGACGGCCGGGACGCGACCTCCTTCTGGTCCAACATCGGCTCCTTGCAGCGCGATTACCCCGGGGTGCACTGGAAGCGCGGCCAGCGGTATGTGGAGGACGGCCGGGTCACCACCACCGCCGGCGTCACCTCCGGTACGGTCGGAGCCCTACGGGTCGTGGAGGAACTGGCAGGCAACGGCGAAGCCGCCCGAATCGGGAAGGGCCTGTCGTATCCGGGCTGGACTCCGGACGGGCCGACCACGATCCCGGCCAACCACCTCACACTCGGCGACCTGCCGTACGCGCTGAACGCCGCGTTCCCCTGGCGGCGCTCCACGGTGGGGATCGGCCTGGTCGACGGCGTTGACGAGATCGACGCCGCAGCCGCCTTCGAAGCGTACGGCGGGGTGTCCTTCAGCGCACGTACGGTGGTCCTCGGCAGCCGGGGCACAGTCACCACTCGTCACGGCCTCGTCCTGATCGCCCAGCCGACGGGTTCCGGCTCCCACGGAGTGGACCGCTTCGTGGTGCCGGGCGTCGCGGACGTGCCGGCCGTCGACACGTCGCTGCGCACCTGGGCGCACCGCAACAAGCTGGCCGTCGAACTGCCCGGCGGAGGACGGCATGCCGGTGAGTTCGGCTTTGATCCGGTCCTGCGTGACCTCGCCCGCCACGGCGACCGCTCCACGGCCCGGGTCACGGCGAAGTTCTCGGAGTACCCCTCCGCCCATCTGACGCTCACCGGGGCGGCCTGGCCCTGGCGGTCAACCCTGCTGGCCGTCGTGGCGGCCGCGGTCAGCGTCGGTGCGGGGTTCCTGCCGACGGCGATCCGGCAGGCTGTGCGGCGCCTGCGGGCGGCATGACAGCGCGTCGCACACCGCGGGGTGCTCTCCCAGCCCACAGCCCCTTACCGGCCCGAACCCGACACCATTGATCACAACTCCGGACAGGCCGACCTAGAGGGTGTCTGACAATTCGGCTTGCCGGAGCCAAATCGATGCAGCGTTCGACCAGGTTGCGGTGCTTGTAGGTGAGCGCCTCGAAGGCGTGTGGGCGGCCTCCGCGGCTGCCTTTGCGCTTGCCGTTGGCGATCTGGTCACGTCGCTCTGGAATGACTGCCTTGATGCCGCGCCGGCGAAGGCCGAGGCGTATCGTGCGGCTGGAGTAGCCCTTGTCGCCGATCAGGGTGTCGGCGCGGGTACGTGGCCGGCCTCCGTCGGGGCGGCGGATGCGAAGCTCGGCCACAACGTCGTGGACAGCAGGGGTGCAACGAGCCCTTCGGGATCGCCGGTGATCGCAAACAGGGCCCGCGCGATCGCCACCCGGTCGTACAGGTGGGCGTACTCGGCGTCGTGGAAGTGCCTACGCAGCGGGGACGGCGACGGCGGCGACCGGATCGAGCTGTTCGAGTGGGGGCGACCTCTCTCGCGGCGTGGGCGTCCTGGTCGCTGCTGCGCGGCCGCGTCAGCGGACGGGAAGACGTCATCGTGCGCGGCCGCTGCGTCGGCCGGCCGCAGAAGGACCGGGCCGGCCGCCATGTCGCCTGCACCCATCGGGGCCCGATCGAGGGGGCGGCCAGCGCCAGCAAGGTGCAGACCGTCATGGCGCTGTTCGCGGCGCTGTACGCGCCGGCGCCGCTGCCCGATCTGCCCGCGGCCGCCCGCGCTGCCCGCCGCGCCAAGGCGCGCTCCAAGAACGAGCGGCCGATCCGCCCCTACCCCCAGGCCCAGCTGGCCGCCGCCGCACTCGACCCCCTCGGCCAGGACGGCGGCTACCTGATCGTGGTCGACGACTACGGCGACCCGGTCGTCCTGGGCACCGTCCGCCGGACCACCATCGGCCGCGCCGGCACCATCCTGCATGACCTCACCCACCTCACCGCCCTCGCCGCAGGCGTCATCAAAGGCACGCGATGACCAGCAGGTTCAGCAGCACCCCTCTCACCGACATCGCGGTTGGGGCTAGTGCCCCATTCATGGCGCACTCTCCTGATCTTCGCAGGTCGCCCGGCACCTCGTGCCCCTTACTCGCATCGGGATGGCTTCGAACCGTCAGTGCACGAGGCTGGCAGGTGCGCCGAATCCAGATGACCATCCGGATCCAACCAGTCCGCAAGTCGCAGATTCGATCATGCGGACATGCAAGCGAACAAGATCGCCTGGTCGGCGGCGCTGCTCGCGCTGACCACGACACTCACTTCCCTCACTGTGCCGGCGGCTGCCGCGGCCACTCCCATCACCTACAACAGCGACTTCAACGGTGACGGCTACAACGACCTGGCCGTGGGCATGCCCTCGTACCCGGCGGCGGTCTCAGGAAGCGGCAACACCGGCCTGATCGCCGTCCTGTACGGCGGGCCCTCCGGTTTCACCGGACGCTCCCACCTGCGGCCCGAACCCGGCTGCATGCTCTACTCGATCAACACCCCCTGCTCCGGATGGGGCGCGAGCCTGGCCGCGGCCGACACCGACGGCAACGGCAAGACGGACCTGATCTCCAGTGGCACCCGGGCGCGCCAGATCCACTCCTGGACCAGCGGCAATGACACCAGCCGTCAGATCGTGACCGGCACGTACACCACCATGGAGTCGCTGGCCTTCGGCCTGGCCGACCATGGTGATGTGCGGCCCGACATCGTGGGCACGTTCCGGCAGGGCTACGGGGTGGGGCTCGGCGGCTGGTACAACGGCGGCGCCTTCGAGACCACCCGGCTGAGTCCCGCCCGCGACCTGTCGGCCCGGTCCGCGGTCATCGGCGACATCCACGGCGACGGCCGGCTGGAGATGATGTGGGTGGGCTTGGACATCACCGCCAACAGTGGCCCGTACCTGTGGTACACCGGCGACCTGCGCAACCCCTCTCCCGACCCGTTCGTGATGGGCAGCCCCCAGGCGTGCGCGGACACGTCGGGGACGACCAAGCTCGCCTGCCCGAAGTCCGACTCCAAGGTGACGCTCGGCGACGTGAACGGCGACGGCTACCGCGATCTGGTGATGGTCACGCCGAGCACCGGCACCATCAACGTCTGGTACGGCGACAAGTACGGCGCCGGCATGACCGGGGTCGGCTTCACCGCCCGTAATCTGACCTGGCTGACCACGCTCGCGCAGATCAGCACGAGCCTGGCCACCGGCGACTTCGACGGCGACGGCGCGGCCGACATCGCCATCGGCCTTCCCCGCGCCAAGGTGTCCGACCTGGACCAGGCGGGCGCGGTCGCGCTCATCCCCGGCTCACCGACCGGCCCGGTCATGTCCCGCACGCAGATCATCACCCAGGACGGCATCGCGTCCCCCGGCGGCGTTCCCACCGCAGACCCCGTCACCGAGCAGTCGGTCGCCGACGACTACTTCGGCGCGTCAGTCTCGATCATCGACCTGACCGGCGACGGCAAGGGCGAGCTCGTGGCGGGCGCGCCCGGCAAGAACAACGGCCAGGGCATGCTGGCCGTCCTGCCCGGCACCGCCACCGGCGTCCCCTCCAGCGGCCAGGTCGTGCATGCCGACGCGGCCGGGCTCACCGGGGCCGGCCGGTTCGGTTCCGTCCTGCTGCACTGACCCACCCGACACGGCCGCCTGCGGCCCGATCACCGCGCCGCGAGACCGCAGGCGGCCAATATTGCCCGGGCAGAGCCTGCCGCGAGTGGGAACGGACCGGCGTTTGGCGAGTCCACTGCCGCGCGGCAGGCCACCGCCCCATCCGCGCCTGCAGCCGGCTCAACCTCAACCCTCCCTGTTGCACGTACGGCGCCGACGTCGGGCTCACTCCGCGCTCCTACGGATGGCTGAACGAACGCGCTCTGGTCCTGCGCTAAGCCGCGATCTCATCGTCCGGCCGACCTCCCCACCCGTAGGGCGCTGTCCGGCGGATCGGCCGGCCGGGCGTGCGGCTCTTCGGCCGGTCCCGGCCGCCGCCCGCCAGGCAGTCGCCCCCGCGGAATCGGAATACAGCCGGAGCTCCAGGCCGTTCGCGGACTCGCCCGTTGCGGGTGCGATGATCGATCGGCGGGTCAGCGGGACAAGATGTCCACGCACTTCTCCCCGGAGTCTGATACAGGCCGGCGGCGATGATGGTGGAGCGGCGAGTGCTGCGCTACCCGATCAGCGTCGATCTGGGCCGCCTGCGTGCTCTGGCGCGCGCCTACGCCGAGGCCGGAGGGCTGCGCGGGGAGCGGCTGGAGGATCTGGTGCTGGCCGTCAACGAGGCCGTCACCAACGTGCTCGACCACGGCGGGCGCTGGCACCATCACCCTGTGCGTCCGACTGGCATGGTCACCGTGCAGACCTACAAGGTCCGCCAGCGCTGTCACCTGGCACGCGTTCCCGCCTTCGAGATCGGCACCACCCGGATGGAGGATTTCGAGAAGGCCAGCATCACCGGTCACCGCTGGTGGACAGCGCAAGAACTAGCGGCAACCGGCGATCTGCTGCGACCTGCTGGACTGCCGCGCCTGTTCGCCGACCCTGCTCGTCGATGGCCCGCCCGCGCACCCCGTCCCGGTCGACGGCTGACAGAGGTCGATGCATGGCGCCGAGGCGATCTCTAGCGAGGTACGTGCCTCTTGTCGTAGCCAATTGTGAGGATCTGGCGCGCGATGAAGACGTCCATTCGGGCCAGCACGCGCAGCTCGCACGTTGTTTCCGGCCGGGCCTGGAGATTCGGCACCCGCAGCTCGCGCTGTCCACGATGATGAACGTCGTGTCCTTGATCCAGGCGCTGCTGCACGCCGCTCCCACCCAGGTGACGATGGACCGGATTCGCCAGCTGGTGAAGCTGGTCGGGCCAGAGGCTCCCACCGTGGAGTACAAGGCCGATATGGCCCAGAGCATCGCCGCAGCCGTCGCCGCCCTGGCCAACACCTACGGTGGGCTGGTCCTGGTCGGTGTCAGCGACCGGCGGGTGATCACCGGGGTTAAGGAGAAGACGATCGAGGCGGTCGCCGAGCACTGCCACAGCAAGATCGAGCCGCCCTGGGTGCCGGACATCGTCCCGGTCCCGATGGATGACGGCTCCGGCCGGTTCGTGCTGGTACTGCGCGTGGCCCCGGGCCTTACGCCTCGCCCGCTGCTCGTGGACGGGGCCGCGCCCATCCGCAGCCACAGCACCACTCATCCGGCGAGCTGGCAGCAGCTGGCCGCGCTGTTCGCCGAGAACGATATGCGGGCCCAGGCCGACCCGTGGAGCACCCAGCGGCCTGACATACCTGTCGGCGCCGGGGGCACGGATGAGCGGGTTGATCTCGTCCTGCGTTCTGGTCTCAACATCGCCGTCGACCCGAGGGCCGCGTGGCGGCCGCTGGGTGAGCAGCACGCTGATCGGCTGGCGGAGGCATTGAGTCACTCGCTGCTGCCCGCTGTCCTGTCCGATCTGGTCTCCTTGGGTGCGGATTGCGGGCCGTTCGAGCGGCGGGGGCATAACCGCTCGCGCGTCATCCGGCTCTACTGGCAGGCGCCTGCGCCGGACCGGACCCGGGGTCTGCCGGTGCCCGTCGAAGCGTTGTTAACGGCCGAGGTGCCCGGCGGGTACGGCCACCAGGCCACTCATCTGCGCGTGCATCTGGACGTCACCACACGCCTGGCGCACTGGGACGCGCTGCAGGAAGCGGAATGGCAACCGGTGAGCGGACGGACCAAGCCGCCCGCAGAGCAGCGGTTGATGAGCATCGAGGCACTCGAGTTGGTAATAGGCGCGATGATCTCAACCCTGGTTGACGAGCGGGTCGTTGGGGCGCTCGCCGGGCTGGCGTTCGTCGACGCGCTGACGATCGCCCAGCCCCGCGTCCTGCACATGGTCACCTCCCGGCCGATCCCGCAGGTCCTGGACACCCGCGGGCTCACCCAAATCCCCGGCGCCGGGAACTCGACCGGTGTGCACATGCTGGCCGACCCCGGCCTGGACCTGGCCGATCCCGAGCAACGCCACGGGCAGGTGAGGAGCTGGCTGATCCAGACCGCTCTGGACGCCGGGCTGCTGGGTATGGAGCAGCGTTTACGCGATCGTCCTCGCCCACCCGACGCTGGGTGACCTCCGTTCCGCACGCGCGCGAGGCCGCACGAGGCATGCCTGCGGCGGCCTGCGCGAACCGCCCAAAGCCGAACGCCCAGGGTGGGCGAGCCACCCAGACAACTGCCTACCACCCGCCGCTATACGCGTGGATTCCTCCTGTGATCAGCGTCGCTGGATTGCGCAGAATGCGGCACGCCGGCCAGCAAACTCAAGGCCCCGCTGCGGGTCTTGGTGCGGTTCACCAGCGTCGACGGGCGCTCGGCCGATGGTGACCAGACGCCGCCGGCCACGGCCTGTCCCTCCTGTGGCCGCGCCGTCCCGCTCCAGGTGGGCGAGCTGCCGCGAGCGACACGCTCACCCGCTGCGGCGCATACGCCTTGCTGGTATCGCTGGAAGGTCCCGGGCAGCGCCACGGCGCTCATCTGCCCATGCTGCTACACCGCCCGGCCCGGTGCGGGCGAGGGTGAGGCGGAGGGGCCGGGACCGGTGGTGGATCGGGGCGTTGGGGCTGCTCGTCATCAACAGATTCGGCATCCTCGTGGTCGTGGAGGCCTGGGCGGGGCTGGCAGCGAGCTGGAGGTGTGTAGCGGGTCGGGGGCGGGTGGGGTGAGGCGGGCGATGTCGGTGCGGAGGCCGGCTGAGGGCGGGGTCGTTGTTCAAGATCCCGCGCTACTCGCCCTGTCCTGATCGCCCTGACATGACCGCCGCTCCCCCACCTGCCGCCGAGCCTGCCTGGTCAACGACAGGAACGCCCCACACACGAGCATGGACAAGCCTCCAGTCTCCTGCCGGACGGTCCATCGGGACGGCCTCGGCCGCCGGATCGGGGACCTCGCGGGCCGCGCGCAGGTGGGCGCCGAGCTCGTGGCGAAGGGTCTCGTTCATGACCGCCAGCCTATGAGTGCCACTCATCCCATGAACTCTCCCCTGCCTGTCGGCGGCGCCCGGCGCCACTGTGGATGCCATGAGCGATGACATGTGGCGACTGCGCGACGACTCCTCCGACCTGGCCGAACCCCGCGTGCTGATCCGGGTGTTCGTGCCGTCTGAGGAACTGG
>NZ_JBFAOM010000070.1:0-36732 GCF_040675235.1 Nonomuraea sp. NPDC049637 | reverse complement strand
CGGCGCTGGCCGACTCGGTCGGCCTCGCCCTCCTCGTGGTGCTCGACTCGCTCACCCCGAGCGAGCGGCTGGCGTTCGTGCTGCACGACCTGTTCTGGGTCCCGTTCGCCCGGCGCGCGAGGAACCTCATCCTCTACAGCGCGCCGCCGGGCTCCCCTGACGCCGAGGCCCTGGCGCTTCTGGACGTCCTCGGCCCCGACTACGTCAAGGCGAGCGGCCCTCCCTGACGAACGGCCCGGTGTCAGCGGCTGCACCGCTCAGAAATCCTCCGCCACGTCGTCAGTACTGACAGCCCTCGCCACCCGCGGAAGGATTGACGACCATGACCGACGCCAGACTGCCGGCCGACGACGGGGCCGCGTTCATCGCGGCGGCCCGCTCGGACGACGCGGCAGAGTTCGCCCTCATCACCGAGCCCTACCGGCACGCGCTCCAGGTGCACTGCTACCGGATGCTCGCCAACTACGAGGACGCCCAGGACATGACGCAGGAGACGTTCCTGCGGGCGTGGAACAGGCGGGAGTCGTTCAAGGGTCACGCCGCGCTGCGGACCTGGCTGTACCGGATCGCGACGAACGCCTGCCTGGACTTCCTGGACAAGCGCAACGACCGCATGCCCGTGCCCGCCGAGCTGCCGGGCGCGGGCTCGGAGGTGCACCACCTGCAGCCCTACCCGGACCGGATGCTCCCGGTGGACCCGCAGGAGTCGGTGGTGGCGCGGGAGACGATCGAGCTGGCGTTCATCGTCGCCGTCCAGCACCTGCCGCCGCGGCAGCGAGCGGTGTTCGTGTTGCGCGACGTCCTCGGCTGGCCGGCCTCGAAGGCCGCCGGCGCCCTCGAACTGACCGTCGCGTCGGTGACCAGCGCGCTGCAGCGGGCGCGCGTGACGGTGCGCGAGCAGCTGCCCGGCCGCCGCCTCGACTGGCGGAGCCCGGCCACGCACGAGCTGTCGCAGGACGAGCGCGGCGTGGTGAAGTCGTACATGGACGCCCATGAACGCAACGACCTCGACGGGCTGACGGCCCTGCTCCGCGACGACCTGCGCTTCACGATGCTGCCCGAGCCGGGCACTTCGACCGTCACGGCCAGGGACGCGGTGGACGGCTGGGTCTCCCACGGCCTCTTCCAGCGCGGCTACGACGACTGGCGCTGCATCGCCACGACGGTCAACCTCATGCCCGCCGCCGTGTTGTACCGCCGCACCGCCGACGACCCGCGACACCGTCTGTTCAACATCGCGGTGCTGCACATCGTCGACGGGAGGATCGCCGAGCTCACCGGGTTCGACGCCACCGGCAAACCATGGCTGGGCCTGCCCGCGACGCTGTGACCGGACAGGGCCGGCGCACGGGCCGGCCTCGCCGTCCTCCTCGTCCTCAGCGCGTCGGCCCGTGCTCAGCGCCGCGTCTCGTATCGGGTCAGCAGCACGCCGCCGGGGAACGTCCGCGTCTCGACCAGGTCGAGGTTCACCCAGCTGTCCAGCGCGGTGAAGAACGGCGTGCCACCGCCCACCAGGGCCGGATGGGTGACGATCGCGTACTCGTCGATCAGGCCGGCCCGCATGGCGGCCGCGGCGAGCGTCGCGCCGCCGATGTCCATCGGGCCGCCGTCCTCGGCCTTGAGCCTGGTGATCTCGGTGACGGCGTCGCCGGTGACCAGGCGGGCGTTCCAGTCGACCTTGTCGATCGTCGACGAGAACACCACCTTCGGCATGTCCCGCCACAGGCGCGCGAACGCGATCTGCGCCGGGGTGGCGCCGGGCAGCTGGTCGCCGGTCGGCCAGTGGGAGCTCATCGCCTCCCACAACTTGCGGCCGTACAGCGACAGCTCGCTCGCCCGCATCTGGTCGTACCACCACTGGAACAGCTCGGCGCTCGGCGACGAGTCCGGCCCCTCCCCCGCGCTCCAGCCGATGTCGTCGCCGGGCGCGGCGATGTAGCCGTCCAGGGTCACGTTCATGCCGAAGATCAGTTTCCGCATCCTGCCAGCCTTCCGTGAGTCGGTCTCACGTGTACAGACGGGCGCGGCCCGGAAACCTCATCGGTGCGCGATCCGCTGCGGCTGGTTCCCGGCCGGTGCGGAGTCGAGGTCGGACGCAGGATCAGAGCCGGATGCCCTTGATGATCTTCGTCAGTTCCGGCACGAGAGGCGGGGTCGCCATCACGGTGACGACGACTCCCGGGCGCTCGACCCAGCCCGTGTACACACCGGCCCCCAGCGCGCCGTCACCCTGCTGGCGAAGCACCTGGCGATCGCCGATCTTCGCGGTGGTCGGGTCACCGGAGAACGTCCCGATGTGGAAGGGCGCGTTCTTGAGCTGCGCCAGCGAGGTCGCCTTCGGCCAGCACACCACCCTGACCCACAGCGACCGGTGCCGGCGGCTCATGTCGTCGCGGTCGTCCGACCACTGGTAGCTGTACTCGACCATGCCGTCATGCTTGTTGACGAGCACCTGCCCGTTCGTGAAGCCCTTCGGGATGTGGTTGACGCGGACCCCCTTGATCGCCGCCGCGCCTCTCGCGGGCTTGTCGACCTTGTCGGCCGACGAGCGCCGCACGTCCGCCTTGGAGGGCAGGGGACAACTGGGACGCTCCGCCGCCTGCGCGGGGAAGGCCACGAGAGCTGCGGCAACGGGGAGCACGGCCAGGGCGGCAAGGTTCTGAATCTTGTTCATGTCAGGGTTGGATGCAGCTCGATCGAAAAGGGTTCGGCCCTCTCTTTCCGGTATTTCGGGCGGAACTTCGTCCGTGATGAGTGCATCAAACGAGCGTGTTGATCGAAGGAGACCCTCAGCGGATCGGTGGGTACTGGCTGGCCGGGCGGCTCGGTGCCGGCGGCCAGGGCGTGGTGTACGAGGCCTATGCCGAGGACGGCCGCCGGGTGGCGATCAAGGTGCTGCACGGCGACCAGGTGGCCCAGCTCGGCCGGGAGGCGGCGGCCGCGCAGCGGGTGGCCTCGTTCTGCACCGCGCCGATCATCGAGGCCGGGCTGGAGGGCCCGCGTCCCTACATCGTCAGCGAGTACGTGGAGGGCCCGAGCCTGCGCACGGCGGGCCGGATCTTCGCCGGTGACGACCTGCACCGCCTGGCCACCGCCATCGCGACGGCGCTGACCGCCATCCACGACGCCGGGGTGATCCACCGCGACCTCAAGCCCGACAACGTGCTGCTGGGCCCGGACGGTCCCCGCGTGATCGACTTCGGCATCGCCAGGACCGCCGAGATGTCCCTCACCGCGACCGGCGTGGTGAGCGGCACGCCCACCTACATGGCCCCCGAGGTGTTCATCGGCCAGCGGGCGGACGCCTCGGCGGACGTGTTCGCCTGGGGAGCCGTCATCGTCTTCGCCGCCACCGGCCGTGATCCGTTCCACGCCGAGAGCCTGGGAAGCGTCATGCACCAGGTGTTGTCGGCCACCCCCGACCTGTCCGCCCTGCCCAGGACGCTGCGCCGGCTGGTCTCCTCGGCGCTGTCCAAGGAGCCGGCCCAGCGGCCGACCGCCCGCGAGCTGCTGCTGGCGCTGGTCAGCGGCGACGGCGCCCTCGACACCGCCCGCCTGCTGGCCCAGGGCGGCCACCAGGCCGCCGGGATCGGCGCGCGGGGGCACGATCCCGCGCTCGGCACGCTGGCCGAGCAGGCGTACACGATGCTCGATCCGGCCGAGCGCGAGCTGGTCCCCGAGGTGTTCCTGCGGCTGGTGACGGTGGACGAGGCGGGCGAGTTGTCGGTCCGGCACGCCGAGCTGGCCGAGCTCGTCGAGGGGCGGGCCTCGCGCGAGGTGGCCGCCGTGCGGAGGATCCTCGCCGTGTTCGGCTATCTCCTGGCCAGCCAGGACGGCGGCGTACGGCTGGCCAGACCGGCCCTCCCCCACGCCTGGCCGCGGTACCGCCGGTGGATCGAGTCCAACCTCGACGGCCTGGCCGTCCACCGGCAGATCCTCACCGCGGCGCGGCGCTGGGAGGCGGCGGGACGCCGGGACGGCGACCTGTTCCAGGGCAGCGACCTGGAGAACGCGTTGCATTGGGCGGCCACCGCCCGCCGCGACATCACCCTGTCGCCCGCCGAACGCGACTTCCTGGCCGCGGCGGCCGCCCTGGCCGGGCAGCGGGCCAGGCGGGCCCGGCTGACCTCGCTGAGCCTGGGCGGGCTGCTGGTGATCGCGCTGGTCGCCGGCGGGCTGGCCGTGCAGCAGAGCGCGGTGGCCGACGACCGGGCCGAGCAGATCGCCGGGCAGCTGACCCGATCGGAGGCGGCCAGGCTGGCGGCGGCGGCGACCACGGCCCGCCGCAACGACCCGCACCAGGCGATGCTGGCGAGCCTGGCGGCCTGGCGGCTGGACCACACGCCGGCCACCAGAGCGGCCCTGGTGGCCTCGCTCGGGCGACGCGAGACGGCGATGTTCGGCGACCCGTCCACCGCCGGCGACACGGTACGGACGCTCGGCGCCGACGGCCGCACGCTGGTCAGCGCCGACTCCACGACGACGCGCGCGTGGGACGTGCGCAACGGCCGGCTCCTGCGGACGCTCCCCACCCGCCCGGCCGAGCCGCTGGACAGCGTGACGCTGAGCCCGTCGGGCAAGGTGCTGGTGACCGTGACGGCCACGCGCGCCACCGCGGTCGACTTCGTCAGCGGCAGGCCGATCAGCGACCACGCCTTCCCCGCCGCCAAGGACTTCACGAGCGAGTGGGTCGACGTGGTGTTCGAGCGGGACGACTCCGTCCTGCTCGAGGAGGCTGACCGGCGTACCCGCTGGGACCTGCGAACCGGCGCCGCCAAGGCGCTCGGGCCCGCCCCCGCGGGCACGTTCAGCCGGGACGGGGTCTGGCGCGCCGCACGGCGCGGTCGCCTGCTGGAGCTGACCGACCTGAGGACCGGGGCGAAGGACTTCATCGGCGACAAGGACGGCGCCGGCACCCAGGGCACCTGGAACGGCGGCGCGGCCGTGTTCGGCCCTGGCCTCATCGCGACGGTGGGACCGCGCTCCATCCAGTTCTGGCGCAGGTCGGACACGCAGCTGCTCACCTCGGTCCAGGTGAGTGCGGATGAGGACGCGGTGCAGGGAGCCTTCGACGGGAGCACGTTCCGCTACCTGCTGGGCGACCAGGTCTTCTCGGTGAACGTGGCGGACCTGGCTCTCGAGGACGACGATCACATCGTGACGACGGCGGCGCTGAGCGGCGACGGGCATCTCGTGGTCCGCGACGGCGCGTTGTCCGCCGTCGGCGGGCGGAAGATCGGCGCGTTGCCGGAGGCGGAGAACGCGGTGTTCAGCCCGGACTCCCGTTTCGTCGCCACGTACGGGCCCGGGGTGCGGATCGTGGACACCGCCTCGGCCGCCGTCCAGGGGACGATTCGCACGTCCGCCGCGCAGGTGGCCTTCTCGCCCGACGGCGGCAGGCTGGCCGTGGTCACCGAGCAGGGCGGGGTCGAGCTGTGGGACCGGCGGACCAGGCGGCGGGTGTGGTCGGCCAGGGCGGGCGCGGCGAAGTACGCGGCCTTCTCCTCCGACGGGCGGACGCTGGTGGTGGCGGGCGACCGCGTGCACCTGCTGGAGACGGCCGGCGGCAAGGCCCTGGGGCCGGCGTTCGGCGGCGGCGGCAGGAACGCCGAGGGGGTACGCGCGTATTTCACCCGCTCCGGCAAGGCCGTCGTGGTGCTCGACGCGCGGCAACGGATGACGGTCTGGGACGTGGCCACGCGCCGCAGGCTCGCCACCGTGCGCGGGTTCGGCGAACCCGCCGCCTACTCGCCGCGCGAGGACCTGCTCGCCACCCTCCAGGTGGGCGGCAGGGTGCGGCTGGTCGACGTGATGTCGGGCACGGACCTCGGCACGCTGCTCGACCAGGGCGGCGGTCAGGACCCGGAGATCGGGCAGCCGCTCGACGTGGCGTTCACGGCCGACGGGTCGGCCGTGCTGACCGTGGACGGCAACGGCCTCGTCAGGCGGTACGCCGCGGGCGGGGAGGCGATGGCGGCGGCGGTGTGCGCGAAGGCGGGCGGGCTGAGCGCGGCCCAGTGGCGGGTGATCGTGCCCACGCTGCCGTACAGAAAGGCGTGTCCCTAGCCGGCGACCGCGGCCGAGCCCGTGCCGCACAGCGATCAGGAGCAGGCGCGGCCGGCGTGGGCGGGCCTGGCCGCGCTTCTTCGCAGACCCGCACGTGCTTGTATTTTCCTGCGGCGAAAGGGGAAGTTCGCCCTACCTGAATGGGGGAACCCCGGTTCCGAGGTGGGTCGTTGATCGTCACGACTGCGATATACCGACATATTCAGAAAGTGGGCCCTTTGTCGCCGACCGTCTTACGCCTCGCCTGCATCTCCCTGGCGGCACTCCTCCTCGCCGCGGGATGCTCGGCCTCACCCCCCGCCCCCGAGCAGGCCGTCCAGCCCCCGCAGGCGTGGAGCGGCGACCCCTCGGCAGACAGCACGGACGACGTGGAAGAAGCGGAAGAGGACCGCGTCGAGGTCTGCGTCAGGAAGGCCACCTCGATCAGGGTCGACTACCAGCTCTGCGACGACAAGGAGAAGGGCTACGCCCGCCGCCTCCTGCCCGCCACCGCGAGGATCCCCGCCATCGGGAGGAAGGTCGGCAAGGGAACGACCGGCGAGTACGACGGCCTGACGTACCGAGCCCCCAAGAAGGGCGGCAAGGGCGTGACGAACATGATCCTGGACAGGGACGACCGCATCGAGATCTGCGTCCGCAAGGAGACCCGGGTCCGCGCCGCCGACAAGCACTGCGAGAACGACAGATCCGGTTACGGCTGGTACTACCTCCCGCTCTCCCGCCGGATCCCCGCGGTCGGCAGGAAGGCCGCGAAAGGCTCCTACTTCTCGAACGAGTACTCCGAGTCGTTCAAGGCGCGCCCGAGCGGCGGCAAGGGCAGCAAGGCGATGGTCGTCGAGGAAGAGCCCCCGGCCGTCACCGATGACGCCGGCACCCGTACGCGCACCTACAGCGGAACCTGCTCGATGACGATCGGCGGCTCCTGCGCGAACGACGACGGCGGCTCGACGCCGTCGTGGACCGGCCGCTGCACCACCTGCACCAGGAGGTCCACGGGCCGCCGCCGCTAGAGCCCGCTCCGAAGTGCTGCTCGTTCCATAGACCGATTACCGGTATATATTGATCACATGAGATCGATGCAGGAGCCGACCTTCCTGATCCTGACCGCGCTGGCCGCCGGTCCACAACACGGATACGGCGTCATCACCGACGTGGAGCGCATCTCCGACGGCCAGGTTCGCCTGCGCGCCGGCACCCTGTACGCGGCCTTCGACCGGCTCCAGGAAGAGGGCCTGATCGCCGAGGACCGGGAAGAGATCGTCGACGGCCGGGTGCGCCGCTACTACCGGCTGACCGGCGACGGCGCCGCGAGGCTGGCGGCGGAGGCCGAGCGCATGCGCCGGCACGCCAAGGCGGCCACCGTACGCCTGCGCGCGATCGGCTCGGGAGGGACGGCATGAGCCCGCTCGAATCCCGCTACCGCCGTCTCCTGGCCACCTACCCGCGCGATCACCGGGCGCGGCACGAGGAAGAGATGATCGGCGTGCTCCTGGCCGGTGCGCGGCCGGGCCAGACCCGTCCTCATCTGGCCGACGCGGCGGACTTATTGTGGGGCGCGCTGCGCGTCCACGGGCGGCGTGCCTTCGGCCCGGTGTCCACGCCGGCGTGGCGCGCCGGGCTGGCGCTCGCCGTGGCGCTGTGGCCGTTCCTGATGCTCACAGGTGCGCTGGCGACAGCGGTGCTCCAGGGCGCCGAAGCGGTGGCGAACGTGGGGGCCGCCGCTGTGGAGCGGCCTGCCTGGATGCTGTACCTGGCCGAGCCGATCGTCGTCGCGGCCCTTCCGGCGCTGGCCGTGCTGCTCGCCCGGCGATGGATCGCCGTGGCCGCGCTGGTCGCGCTCATGCTGGATCTGGCCGACGACCCAGGCGTGCTGGATGTGGACACGCTGCTGTTCCCCAACCACGGCCTGGTCCTGCTGGCCCGGCTCGCGACCGTCGTCATCGCCTTCGCGCCCGTGGCGTACCGCGCGATCGCGGTCGTTCCCCGGCGCGCGTTCCTGCTGTGGGGGCCGCTCGCCGTGGCCGGGCTGACCGCCAGCAAGGCCATCGTGCGCTGGGTGGACGTGATCGCCCACCAGGACGTCGTGAGCTGGAAACCCGTGCCCTGGCTCGTCGTGGTCGGGCTGGCCGCCGGATACGCGTGCCGGTCGGCCGTGGGGCGGCGGGCGGCGCTGTTGCTGTTCGTGCCCGCGGCGGCCCTCGGCGACCTCGGCGACCTGCCGTCGGTGCCGGCCGTCACGGCCCTTGCCCAACTCGGATGCGCGGCCCTGGCCTTCACCGCCGCGGCCGCCTTGACCCGGCGGCGGCGGCACCTGAGACGAGCCCCGGCTTCTTGAGGCGCAGGCTCCGGGAGCACATCGGGCTCGCCGGCCGGGGTACCGGCCTGTCGCAGGAGGGCGGGCGGCCAGTCGGCGGAGAAGCGGGCTCGTTCCTCAGCAGGAGGCAGGCCACGTGAGGGTTGCTCATAGTTGACGGCATGACCCGAAGATCCTTACGGCGGCCCCTGCCCCGCGCCCTCACCGCGGGGGCCCTGGCCATGGCCCTGGTCGCGAGCTCCGGCTTCACTCCCGCGAGCGCCGCCCCCATCACCGACGTCCCGCTGCTCGACGACTACGACGCCGAATCGCTGGCGAACCTCCCCGCCGTCGGCGGCCTGGAGTATCTGGCTCAGCGGTACGCGCCGACCGACACCTGCCCGCCGGTGGGCGGCGGGCCGGGCGGGCCGCCGTTCTGGGGGGACGACAAGCCCGTCCAGTTCCGCCAGGGCGTCCCCCGGCCGGGGCAGCGGGTCGTCAAGATCGTCATCAATGGCGACTCGTACATGTCGGGAGAGGGGGCGGGAAACTACTACAACAAGCGCGGCTTCCTGCCCGAACCCATGCGCTTCCTTCCCGGGCCCAACGGCGGCCGCATCCCGGCGGAGGGCCACACCGAGGCCGACTACGCCGAGGACTTCCGTCACCGCTCGGCCAACGCCGCGGTCCTGCAGGCCATCGACCTGCTGCGGCGCGCCAACCCCGAGGTCTTCTTCGACGTGCGTTTCAACGCCTCCTCCGGCGCGGCCACCGAGCACTTCTTCGTGGGCCAGAACGACCACGGCCGCGTCAACCCGCCGCAGAACGAAGGGCTGGACGCCGCCACCGACCTGGTGATCTCCGGCTTCGGCGGCAACGACGCCCGCTTCGGGCCCATGCTGAAGGCCCTGCTCCAGAAGAACATCGGCTCCCGGGACAGCATCGTGGCGGAGGTCGCGCCGCTGCTCGACGTCACCCGCACCTCCGCGCAGGAATGGGCGGACTCGGAGCCGCCGCGTCCGCCGTTCGTCCGCCCGCTGACACAGCCGACGACCCTCTCGGCGCGTCTGGTGCAGCTGGTGCGGGCGATGAACGTCGCCACCAGCGGCAAGGCGAGGATCATGATGGTCAACTATCCCCAGCCCCTGGCGCAGGGTCTCACACCGGGAGGCCTGATGCGATGGCTGGTGACCTCGGCGGACCTGGAGCCGCTCCGCGCTCTCGGACCTCGGCTGACCGCCTCCATCAAGAAGGCGCAGCAGGTCCTGGCCGACCACGGGATCGCCGCCGACGTGCTGGACCTCGCGAACGCCTTCGCCGGCCACGAGCTGGGGAGCAGGGCCCCTTACGTTCGCAGCATCAGCTGGACCCCCGCCGAGGGAGGCGACGAATTCAACATGGCGCAGCAGTCGGGGCATCCCAACCAGGAGGGGCAGAAGGCGCTGGCGGGTCACTACGCCCTGATGATCGCCGGTGAGCTCGGGCTGCGCCTCAAGGCGGCCGACGGGGCGCCCCCACCGGCCAGGGCGGCGCAGCCGTGCGACGGCGGCCCCAGCGACCGTCACTATCTGCCCGCCAAGGCCACCCAGAGCGGCGGGTCGACCGGCGGCACCGGCGGCGGAGGGGGAGGCGGCGGCGGCATCATCCCCAACGTGGGCCCGCGTTCGACCATGACCTACGTCAACATCGACCCGCCGCCCTTCCATCCGGTACCCCAGCCCAGCTCCCAGCCCAGCTCCCAGCCCAGCCCGGGAACGGGCACGCCGGACCAGACGCCGCGGTGGACCATCTATCCGGTCGACACCGTCCAGCCGACCAACCCGACCATCTCCTTCGACCTGACCCAGCCGCTGCCCTATCTGTGGCCTGTGGGGGGTGGGTCGAGCCCGTACCGCGACGTCTACGAGGTGAGGGTCAACGCCGCTCTGCTCTTGCAGTGAGGATCGCCGGGGACGACGGGCTTCCCGAGGGTTCCGTTCGGCAGCGACTCTAGGTAGTGCCTCGTTGCTCGGGACCTGCCGCCGTCCGGGGAGTCAGTCGCCTACCTGGCCGGTCGGCTCGGGGCCGCCGAACCCGGCCAGGAGTTCGCGCAGGAGGTCGGCGAGCTGCTCGCGGCGCTGGAGCGGCAGGTGGCCGAGGAGGCGGTCCTCTGCGGTGAGCAGACCGGCCACGACGCGGTCGAGCAGGGCGTGGCCGGCCTCGGTGAGGGTGACCGCGCGGGTGTGGTAACCCGTTCCGGCGGTGGTCCGTTCGACCAGTCCCGCCGCGACGGCCCGCTCCACGCGCTGGGTGATCGCGCCGCGCGTCACCATGCACGCCTCGGCCAGCGCGCCGGGGCTCATCCGGTACGGCGGCCCGGAACGGCGCAGGGTGGACAGCAGGTCCAGCGTGGCGACGTCCACGCCGAGGCGGGCGAGCAGGCGGCGGCGCTCGTCGCCGAAGACCTTGGCGGCCCACCAGATCCGGGTGATGACCCCGATCGACTCCACCGGGACGCCCGGCAGCTCACGCCGCCAGGCGTCCTGGATCGCGTCGGCTCCGTCGCGGGGCAGGTCAGCGGCCACGTTCGGCGCCGCCGTTGACCTGGACGACCTGGGCGGTGACATGACCGCCGCCGGGCGAGGCGAGCCAGTGGACGGTCTCGGCGACGTCTCCCGGCGTCCCGGCGCGGCCGGTGCAGGTCTGGGCGACGAGGGTGGCGCGGCGGTCGTCGTCAAGAGCGCCGCCGAAGAACTCGGTGTCCTCGATGAACCCCGGCGCGACCACGTTCACCGTGACGCCGCGCGGCCCGAGAGCGGCGGCGAGATCGTAGGCGTACGGGTGCAGCGCTGCCTTCATCGGCCCGTACGACGTGCCGCCCGAGCCCCGCAGGGCCGCGATCGAGCTGAGGAACACCACCCGCCCGGCCGGATTGAGCAGGTCGCGCAGCGCCTCGGTGGGCAGCACCGAGGTCAGCACGTTGGCCCGGAAGTTGGCCGTCCACCGCTCGGCGAGGTCGCCGACGCCGCCGCGCCCCTCGACGTTGCCGCCGGCGTTGTTGACCAGGACGTCGATCCCGCCGAACCGTTCGGCCAGGTCGCCGCGCACCCGTTCGACGTCGGCCGGCTCGCTGAGGTCGGCGGGCAGGGCGAGGGCGCCGATCTCGGCGGCCGTCTTCTCCAGCACGTCGGCGCGACGGCCGATGATCACCACCTGGTCCCCGTCGGCCGCGAAGCGGGCCGCCACCGCTCTGCCGATGCCGGTGCCGCCGCCGCTGACCACGATCGTGCGCGTCATGCTCATTCCTCCTTCGAGTTTAGCCCTAAAGTCAGGCTACACCCGTCGGGCCTGCCCGCCCTCGCGTCCGATCCGTACAAGACCGATGCCGATCTTCCTGAATAGCGTCATGGCTGTGCGCCACGGGGGCGCATGAGGACGGCCGGAAACGGACTGTCCGCATCGTTGTGCCGGAGTGAGATCTTGAGACGGAGTGCTCGTGAATATTGGAATCGGTCTGCCGAACGCCGTTCCCGGACGTCCTGCGCGGGAGGTCAAGCAGTGGGCGGAGGACAGCGAGCGCCTCGGCTTCCACTCCCTGGGATCCATCGACCGCCTGGTCTACGACATCCTTGACCCGCTGGTCTCCCTCGGCGTCGCCGCGGCGGTGACCGAGCGCGTCCAGCTGTTCACCAGCGTGCTGAACGTCGGATGGCGGGGCAACCCGATCCTGTTCGCCAAGCAGCTCGCCACCGTCGACCTGATCTCGCAGGGCCGGCTCACGGCGGGCCTGGGCATCGGGGGCTGGCCGGACGACTTCACCCTCAGCGGCGCTCCCGACAAGGGCCACGGCAGGATCTTCGACGAGACCCTGACCGAGCTGCGCCGCGTCTGGGACGGGGAGGTCACCAGCATCTCCGGCCCCACCCCGCTGCCCGGCAAGGGCCGTCCCAAGCTGCTCATCGGTGGCCTGATCCCGGCGGGCTACGCCCGCGCCGCCCGTTTCGGCGACGGCTGGGTGGCGCCGACGCTGAGCCTGGACCTGCTGGTGAAGGGCGTGCAGGGCGTCACGGAGGCCTGGGCCACGGCCGGGCGGCCCGGCAAGCCGCACATCCTCACCGGCCGCTACTTCTGCTGCGGTCCCGAGGCCGTCCAGCTCACCGACGAGTACGTGGCCCACTACTACGGCTCCAAGGAGTCGCCGTACTACGAGGCGGTCCGCGCCGACTCGCTCGACTCCGACGAGCGCCTGCTCAAGGAGCTGATCGCCTTGTCGGACGCGGGCGTCGACGACCTGGTGCTCTACCCGGCCGGCAGTTCCCTGGACCAGGTGCACCTGCTGGCCGAGGCGCTGGAGCGGGTGGGGGCCCGGCGCAACCCGACGTTCGAGTTCACCACGGGCTGACCTGGACCGGCCGACACGCCACCCGACCGACGACACGTAAGGACATGCAGTGATCGAGCAGATCCGGCCGACGGCCGGCCCCACGCTGACCGCCGGGGCCGTGACGGGACTCGCCGGCAGCGTCAAGGGCCCGGTCTTCCTCCCCGGCGACCCGGGGTACGCCGAGGAGGCGGAGGGCTTCGACCGCTCCGTCGTCCACCACCCGGCCGTCATCGTCGGCGCGGCGGGCGCCGACGACGTGGTGACCGCGGTGCGCTTCGCCCGCGACCACGGCCTGGGCGTCGCCGTACAGGCCACCGGCCACGGCGTGGGGCTGCCCGCCGACGGGGCCGTGCTCATCTCCACGCGGCGCATGGACGGCCACCGGGTCGACCCCGGGCGCCGCACCGCGTGGCTGGAGGCGGGCGTGCTGTGGCGGGAGGTCATCGGGTCCGCCGCCCGGCACGGCCTGGCCCCGCTGAACGGCTCGGCGCCGTTCGTCGGCGCCGTCTCCTACACGCTGGGCGGCGGCATCGGCGTCCTGTCCCGCCGCCACGGTTACGCCGCCGACCACGTCCGCTCCATCGAGGTCGTCACCGCCGACGGTGAGCTGCGCACCGCCTCGGAGGAGGAGAACACCGACCTGTTCTGGGCGTTGCGCGGCGGCAAGGGCAACTTCGGCGTGGTCACCGCACTTGAGGTGGATCTGGTGGAGGTGTCGCGGATCTACGGCGGCGGCCTGTACTTCCCGGCCGAGTCGATCCGTGACGTGCTGCACTTCTACCGCACGTGGGTCACCGAGGTGCCCGACGAGCTCAGCTCCTCCTTCCTCATGATGCCCTGGCCCGATGTGCCCCAGGTCCCCGAGGAGTTGCGCGGGCGTTTCGCCATGCACCTGCGTCTGAGCTACCTCGGCTCGCCGCGGGACGGCGCCCGGCTGGTCAAGCCGCTGCGCGAGATCGCCACGCCGCTGCTCGACACGGTCGCCGACATCCCGTACACCGAGGTCGGCACCATCCACAACGATCCGCCGACGCCCGGCTCGTACCACATCGACAACTTCCGGCTCACCCACCTCGACCACGACGCCGTCGAGGCGATCCTGGCGCTGGTGGGCCCCGGGTCGGACAGCGCGGTCGGCATCGAGATCCGTCATCTCGGCGGCGCCCTCGCCCGGCCGCCGCGCCTGCCGAACGCGGTCGCGCACACCCCCGACCAGTTCCAGGTGTACTCCGCCGGTGTCCTCGGCATCGGCGCGGACGAGGCCGTACACGCCGGGCAGGACCGGGTCGTCCGGACGCTCGCCCCGTGGAACAGCGGGACGCGCACGCTCAACTTCATGGCGGGCGTCGCCCACACCGACCCGGAGGACGTGCGCCAGGCGTTCACCCCGGAGGCCTACGAGCGGCTGGTCGCCGTCAAGACGGCCCACGACCCCGGCAACATGTTCCGCTTCAACCACAACATCCCGCCGGCTCGCCGCTGAGTCGCTCACCGTGCCGTCGTCGGCTCGGGTGCGTTGTGGGCGCGACGGTAGGCCAGCGGTGACAGGCCCAGGTACGTGTGGAAGTGCTTGCGCAGGGCGACGGGGTCGCCGAAGCCGCAGGCGGCGGCGATCCGGGCGACGCTCAGGTCGGTGGACTCCAGCAGCAGCCGCGCGTGCGCCAGCCGCCGCTGAGCCAGCCACTGCCGGGACCGCCGTCCTGGCGGACAGGAAGTGGAGAAGAACATGAGCGAGCACGTCATGCGGGCTGTCACCGTCAGGGAGTTCGGCGGGCCGGAGGTGCTGACCGTCGAGGAGGTCGCGCGCCCCGAGCCGTTGCCGACCGAGGTGCTGGTGCGGGTGCACGCCGCCGGCGTCAACCCGGTGGACTGGAAGACCCGCGAGGGTCAGGGGATGGCGGGGCTGCAGACGCTCCCGCTGATCCTGGGCTGGGACGTCTCCGGTGTCGTCGAGGAGGTCGGCTTCGGCGTCACCACGCTGGCGCCCGGCGACGAGGTGTACGCCATGCCGTGGTTCCCGCGCGCCGCCGGCGGCTACGCCGAGTACGTCGACTACACCGCCACCCGCTTCGAGGACGCCGCCGCCGACGTCGACGTCGTCATCGACCTGGTGGGCGACGCCCATGACCGGACCAGCACCCGATCGCTCAAGGTGCTGCGTCCCGGTGGGCTGCTGGTCACCCTCACGGCCGGGGTGTCCCCGGAACTGGCCCAGGCCGCCGAGGCGGCCGGCGTGCGCGTCACTCCGTACCTGGTCGAGCCGGACGGCGCGGCGCTGGCCACGATCGCCGGCCTGATCGACGCCGGCGAGGTCGCCGTAGAAGTGGCGGAGACCTTCCCACTGGAGCAGGCCGGCACGGCCCACGCCCGCCTCCGGACCGGCCGCACCCGGGGCAAGCTCGTCCTCACCGTGACCGGCTGAGACCGCCCGGGGGCGCGCCGCGGCGGCACGTCCCCGGGCGAGGCCCGGGCCGCGGGACGTCGCCCGTCCCGCGGCCCGGGCCCGGTCAGCCGACCGCGTAGGCGCGGGTCACCGTCTGGGTGACGCCGTCACCGGCGGCGTCCTTGACCGTCGCGCGCAGGGAGACGAACCCCGGCGAGCCCGGGTTGGGGATGGTCGCCGTCCAGCCGGAGGCGGCCGCCCGGGTGCTGACGGGCTGCCACGTCGCACCGTCGTCGGTGGAGAACTCCAGCTTGACCGTGCGCACCGCGGCGCCGCGGGCGCCGGGGTTGCGTTCGGTCCAGATCGACAGCGGAGTTCGTGACCCCGGTCTGGCCCGGTTCGCGGTGTCGAGTCCCCTGGGCGCGTACCTGACCGCCGTCAGCGGCAGGGGCGTGGCCTGCGCCGTACGGGCCGAGCGGAACGTCCAGACGGCGTCGACCCCTGTGGACAGGGCGTTCACGGACGTGTCCCTGCGCGAGGACGCGGCGAGGGTGTAGGTGCCGGCGTCCTGCGGCAGCGTCGCGGACAGCGCGCACCGGTCGCTGTCGCCCGGCGCGCACCCGGCGATGTCGCTGGTGGCGAGCTGCCTGCCGTCGCGGGAGAGGGTCAGGGTGCCGGTGGCGGTGTCGTCCATGCCGGTCAGCCCCGCGACGCCGTCGGTGTAGAGCCGGCCCGCGAGGAACCGCAGCGTGTCCCCGGTACGGCTGCCGCCGGGCGTGGCGAACGACGGGCCGGCGACCGCCGCGTTCCAGACCTCGGAGAAGGCGCGCTCGCGCACCGGGCTGGTGCCGATCTGCCGGGAACCGCCCGTCTGGAACTCCGAGGACCAGGCGAGCCCGGGGCTGCGGTAGTGCGTCATGGCGGAGGGCAGCGGGAAGTCCCTGGTGGGCAGGGTGAGCGCCCCGAGGCCGGCCGGGTCCAGCGGTCCCGTCCACATGGTGCCCGTGCCGGCCGCGCCCGTGGAGCGGAACGTCTCGGACGCCTTGACCAGGTCCCTGGCCCGGGCGGAATAGGTGGGGTCGTCCGGGATGCCGCCGGTGCGGCGGTCGACGAGGTCGTAGCGGTACGGGCTGGGCGCGGTGTCCTTCTTGTGCCAGACGGTCCAGGACTCGTAGGTGAGCCCGGGTTGCCGGACCGGAATGACGTAGTTGCCCTCGTTGGGGTCCTGGCCGGAGGCGTACCAGCCGTACTGCCATGGACCGTTGGCCAGGTAGAGGCCGAACACCTGGTCGGCCGCGGCGGTGGGGTCGTCCACGGCGAACCGGATCCGCTTGCCCTCGCGCGCGTCGACCGTGACGCTCAGGTCGCCGTCGCCGACCGTGAGCGGCCGGTGTCCGGTCGTCAGGACGACGGGGTCGAAGTCGTAGATCTCGGTGTAGAGGTTCCAGGCGCCCTTCGGGAGCCGTGCCTTCGCCATCCCGCCGCGGAAGTTGAGGATCCGCTGGGCGCCGCTCGCCTGGTCGTAGACCATTCCGAACACCACGCCGGGCGCGGCGCCCGACCTGGCGACCGTGCTGACGGTGACGTCGTGGGACTCCGGTTCCACGTACGCGCCCGCCGGCGTACGGAGGATCGTGTCGCCGGAGGCGGCGGTGAGCACGCCCGGGTAGTCGCCGGCGGGCTTGCCGGTGACGTCGACGGTGAGGGTGAGGGACGCCTGCCCGCCGGCCGGGACCTCCAGCTTGTCCTGCGGCAGCTTCAGCACGTCGGTGTCGGTCGTGAGGTTCAGGGTGACGGGGGCGTCCCCGTCGTTGGTGTAGGTGATCGTCCGGGTCGCCCGGTCGCCACCGGTGTGCTGCCACGGGAAGGCGGCCCAGACGGTGGCGGGTGAGGCGACCACCGGCTGCGCCAGGGCGCGGGGCACGTCCACCCGCCCGGCGCCCTGCTCGTAGAGGCCGGTGCCGCTGGTGGGCCTGGCGCTGTCGACCAGCGCGGCCTTGAGCTGCTGCCCGGTCCAGCCGGGGTGTCGCTGGGCGAGGATCGCCGCCGCGCCGCTCACGTGCGGCGCGGCCATGGACGTCCCGCTGTGCGCCACATGGGGCCCGTCGGCGGTGCCCTCGGCCGCGGCGGCGACGATGTCCACGCCCGGGGCGGTGATCTCGGGCTTGATCGCGTGGTCGCCCGTTCTGGGGCCCCTGTCGGAGAACGCGGCCACCCGGTCCGACCGGTCGACGGCGCCCACGGAGAGCGCGGCGTCCGCGGTGGACGGGCTGGTCACGGACCCTTCGCCGCCGCCGTTGCCGGCCGCCACCACGAAGAGCGTGCCCGTCCGTTCCGACAGGGTGTTGATCGCCTGCTCGACGGGGTCGTCGCCGGGTTCGTCCACCGTGCCGAGGCTCATGTTGACGACCTTGGCGCGGACCTCGGTGGCGGCCCACTCCATGCCGGCCAGCAACGCCGAGTCGGTGATGCCGTCCACGCCGCCCACCTTCCCCATGGCGATGCGGGCCCCCGGCGCGACGCCTCGGTACTTCTCCCCGGCCCCGGCGACGATCGAGGAGACGTGCGTGCCGTGGCCGACGCGGTCGGTCATGTCCGGCTCGTCGGAGAAGTTGCGCTCCTGGGTGACGACGCCCTTGAGATCGGGATGACCGGCGTCGTAGCCGCTGTCGAGCACGGCCACCGTGACGCCCTGGCCGGTGAACCCCTGCTTCCACGCCTCGGTCGCGCCGATCTGCGCGGTGCTGCGGTCCAGCGAGAAGGAGCGGCGCCCGTCGAGCCAGATCCTGCCCTTGCCCGCGGCCGGCGTACGGCTCCCGCTCACCAGGTTCCGCCACGTCCGCGCGGCGGTGCTCTTCGGCACCCGCACGGCCGCCGCGCCGAGGTCGTCGAGCTTGCGGGTCAGGCGGGTCCCGGTCAGCGTCGGGGCCGGCTGCTGCCCCGGGGTCTGACTGATCAGGGGGATCTCGTCCGTGTCGGCGTCGCCGTACCTCCATGCGAGAAGCTGGGTGACGTCGAAGAGCCGCTCGTCGAGCAGTCCCTCGCTGAGGAGCGGGAGCGCGTCCGAGGGGATCACGTGGAGGTGTCCGTCGCGGAACTGCGTCGAGTAGCGGACCTGCCGTCCGGGGGCGCTCTCCACCCGGTGGCCCCGGCCGCTGACCGTCACCTTGTCCCCGGTCAGGAGCGTCACGCTGCCCGACACGACCGGCCCGGACCCTGTCGGGGCCGCGGCGAGTGAGGGTTCCTGAGCCGTGACGGCCCCCAGGGAACCGGCCAGTACGGCGGTCACCAATCCTGTTCGCAAAGTTCTGAATGCCACACCCCTACTTGGACGAACCGGCGTGAACCGTTATGAGCCACGTCGCCAACCGGCCGGCATTGAGAGATCGATCCACCTGTGCGACATTTGCGGCAGGCTCTCAGTGAGCAGCGCAGGGAAGGGGGCCGACTGTGCGGAAGCAGCCAGGTTGCGGCGCGCCGCCGCGCTCGTCCTGCGACCGCCCGGCCGGGGCCCGGCGGCCGGCGCTCCGCGAGACGCTGTCTCTGCTGGCGGGCGGGTTCAGCGTGCGCGTGCGGGCCGCCCGGGCGGGCGGGGTGCCGGGGTGGGCCGACGGCCTGCACCTCGGCGCGCTGGCCGTGGCGGTCGTCACCGTCGCGCAGCTGCCCGTCCTGCCCTACCTCACGTACAAGGTGTGGACCGTGCTCGGGGTCGTCCTGACGGTGGCGCTCGTGCGGGGATGGACGCGGGTCGCGGCTCCTCTCGCGGCGATCGCCGCGCTGCTGACGAGCTGGCCCATCGTCCTGGGGTGGCTCCACGGCCCGGTGGTCGACGTAGGCCCGCTGTACGGCGACCTCGCGCCGGTCGCGCCCTACTGGGTGGTCGCGGCCGCGACGGCGGTGCTCGCCGTCCGGCGGGCCGGGGTGGGCCGCGCGCCGGGGAAGGGCCGACGGTGGGGCGCGACGATGCCGGCCCGGTCGCCGTGGTGGCTGGTCGTCCCGCCGGTCTGCTGGGCCTTGCAGCTCGCGCGGGTGCCGGCGTACGAGCCGGTCTGGGTCGTCGCGCGGGCCGGCGTCGAGGTGGTGGTCCTGCTGCTGGTGCTGGCCGCCACGCTGGTCGCCCGGGACGGCCGCTGGGCGCTGGCCGCCGCCGTCTTCCTGGTTCCCGGCCTGGTGTATCTGGCCGAGAATCTGCTGGTGACCGGTGTGGGCGGTTTCCTGTACTGGAGCGTGCTCACCGTTCTCGTGGCGGCCTCCTTGGCGGCGGCCCGGCGGGTGCGCGTCCAGGCGTGACCGCCGCCTGACGCCCGCACGGCGCCCTGCGGGCGTCTGGAGGTCAGGAGGTGGTGACGAGGAAGCGGTGGAGGCCGCGGCCCACCCAGCGGTCGCGGTGGTCCGGCGGCTCGGCCGCGGACAGCGCCGGGAAACGCCGCAGGAGCAGCGGCAGCGCGATGCGGGCCTCCATGCGCGACAGCGGCGCCCCCAGGCAGAAGTGCGGCCCGGCGCCGAAGCTGAGCGGCTGGACGTCCGGACGGTCCGGGTCGAAGCGGTCCGGGTCGGGGAAGCGGCGCGGATCCCGGTTGCCGGCGGCGAGCATGAGGACGACCTTCGTCCCGCCCGGCACCACGACGCCCGAGACGTCGGTCGCCGTCTCGGCCCACCGGCTGGTCGCCTGGACGGGCGCCTCGAACCGCAGGACCTCCTCCACGTACGCGGTGGCGAACCCCGGCTCCGCGCGCAGCCGCGCGGCCTGGCCCGGATGCTCGAACGCCAGCCGCAGCCCGTGCCCGAGCAGGAAGCTCGTCGTCTCGAACCCGGCGGTCAGCAGCAGCATGAGGTTGCCCACGAGCTCGTCGTGGCTGAGCCGGGTGCCGTCGTCGTGGGCGCGGACGAGCGCGGTCAGCATGTCGTCGGCGGGGTGGCGGCGGCGGTCGTCGATCAGCTCGCCGAAGTAGCCGGCCAGCTCGTCCATGGCCTTGTCGGCGATGGACAGCCTGGAGACGTTGGTGATGCCCTCCAGGGCGATCGTCAGGTCCGAGGCGACCTGACGGAACCACTTCTGGTCGTCCTCGGGCACGCCGATGAGCGCGCTGATGACGGCGATCGGCAGCCGGGAGGCGAACTCGGCGATGTAGTCGACGGGGGTGCCGCCGGCGCCGAGGTCGGCCAGCCGGTCCAGCAGCCGGTGGACCATCCGCTCGACCGACTCCTGCATGCCGGCCACCCGGGCGGGCGTGAAGCCGCTGCTGACCAGGCGCCGGGTCTGGGTATGGCCGGGCGGGTTGCGGTACAGCATGGAGTCGGTGTAGCCGCGCAGCGAGGAGTGCGAGCGCCAGGCGGGATAGATGTGGTCGTACCCGGCGGCGTCCTGGACGCGGAGGCGGTTGTCGCGCAGCGCGCGGTTGATCTCGGCGTACCCGACGGCGACCGTGAGACCGGGACGTACCGGGACGACCGGGCCGTGGGCGCGCAGCAGCTCGTACAGCGGGTAGGGGTCGCGGCGGCCCTCGGGGGCGACCAGGGCGGCGACGATCTCGGCGGGGTTCACGGGCGTGCCACCAGCCGGACGATCCGCAGCGCGCCCGCCGGATGCACGGAGGCGACCTCCAGGCCGCACCGCGCGGCCAGGGCCCGCAGGTCGGCGACGGCGCGCTCGCGGCCGCCGTAGTAGACGAGCATGCGCAGGTCCATCCCGGTACGCGGAGACTCGCCGTCGGGGCCGAAGTCCTCCACCACGAAGACCGAGCCGCCCGGCCCGGCCGCCTCGGCGCAGCGGCCCAGGATGACGGCGGCGTCGTCGTCGCTCCAGTCGTGCAGGATCCACGACAGCAGGTAGCCGTCGGCGCCCGGCGGCAGCGGGTCGAAGAAGCTGCCCGCCACGGCCTCGCCGCGGCCGGACAGGCCGGCGGCCGCCAGCGCCGCGGCGGCGGCCCGCGCGGTGGCGGGCTGGTCGACGACCGTGCCGCGCAGCCCGGGGTGGGCGGTGAGCAGCGCGATGAGCAGGGATCCGTCGCCGCCGCCGACGTCGACGATCCGGCCGAGGCTCCCCCAGTCGTAGCCGGCCACGATGGCGGGGGCCCGGCCGGGGACCTCGGCGGCCATGCGCGCGTCGAACGCGGCGGCGCGGGCCGGGTCGGCGGCCAGGTCTTCCCAGAACGAGCGGCCGAACTGGCGGGGGAAGGCGGCCTCGCCGGTGCGCACGCTGTGCAGCAGGTGGGCGAAGGCCAGCTCGGCCCGGCCCTCCCAGCTCTCGATGTCCAGCATGGCGCGCATCCCGGCCGGGTGGTCGTCGCGCAGCTCCTCGCCGAGCGCGGTCAGCGTGTACCTGCCGTCGTCGTCCCGGCCGAGCACTCCCCTGGCGGCCAGGTAGCGCATGAGGCGCTCCAGCACGCCGGGGTCGGCGCCCACGGCGGGGGCGAGTTCGGCGCCGGTGGCCGGCGCCTTGGCGAGCCGGTCGGCGATCCTCAGCGTCGCGGCCACCCGGATCGCCATCGGGGTTCCCAGGTGGGCCAGCGCCCACAGGCGATGCTCCGTCACGCGGTCATCGTCACACCGGGGCGCGGGCACGGGCACCTTCCAGAATGCCGCCCGCGCCCGCGCCGGCGGAACAGCGCACATCGCGAGATGGCCGCCGCGGGCGCGGGTGCCACGCTGAGGATGCACCGTGCTGCCTGCCCAGGGAGATGTCCGATGCCCGATGCCGCGCCGAAGACCCGCCCGCTCACGGGCAGCGAGTACGTCGAGAGCCTGCGTGACGATCGTGAGATCTACCTCTACGGTGACCGTGTCAAGGACGTCACCGAGCACCCGGCGTTCCACAACCCGGTGCGGATGACCGCCAGGCTCTACGACGCCCTCCACGCCGACGGCACCCGTGAGCTGCTGACCTGCCCCACCGACAGCGGCGGCGAGGGCTACACGCACCGCTTCTTCACCACCCCGCGCACGGTCGAGGACCTGGTCGCCGACCAGCGGGCCATCGCGACGTGGGCCAGGATGAGCTACGGCTGGATGGGCCGCAGCCCCGACTACAAGGCCTCCTTCCTCGGCACGCTCGGCGCCAACGCCGGCTTCTACGCGCCCTTCGACGGCAACGCCCGCCGCTGGTACCGCGAGTCGCAGGAGAAGGTGCTGTTCTGGAACCACGCGATCGTGCACCCGCCGGTCGACCGCAACCGGCCGCCGGACGAGGTCAACGACGTCTACGTGCACGTCGAGCGGGAGACCGACGCGGGGCTCGTGGTGAGCGGCGCGAAGGTGGTGGCGACCGGCTCGGCGCTGACGCACTACAACTTCATCGCCCACTACGGCCTGCCGGTCAAGAAGCGCGAGTTCGCGCTGGTGGCCACCGTGCCGATGGACGCGCAGGGCCTGAAGCTGATCTGCCGCCCGTCCTACGGCATGAACGCGGCGCTGACCGGCGGCCCGTTCGACTACCCGCTCTCCTCCCGGCTGGACGAGAACGACAGCATCCTCGTCCTGGACAAGGTGCTCATCCCCTGGGAGAACGTGTTCATCTACGGCGACCTCGGCAAGGCGCAGCTGTTCACCGGCCAGTCGGGCTTCACCGAGCGGTTCACCTTCCACGGCTGCACCCGGCTGGCGGTCAAGCTGGAGTTCATCGCCGGGCTGCTGGTCAGGGCGCTGGAGATCACCGGCACCAAGGACTTCCGCGGCGTGCAGACCCGGATCGGCGAGGTGCTGGCCTGGCGCAACCTGTTCTGGGCACTGTCGGACGCCGCCGCCCGCAACCCGGTGGAGTGGCGCAACGGCGCGCTGCTGCCCAACCCGCAGTACGGCCTGGCCTACCGCTGGTTCATGCAGATCGGCTACCCGCGGATCAAGGAGATCGTCCTTCAGGACGTGGCCAGCGGGCTCATCTACGTCAACTCCGGCGCGGCCGACTTCAAGAACCCCGACATCCGCCCGTACCTGGACAAATACCTGCGCGGCTCGGACGGCACCGACGCCGAGGGCCGCGTCAAGGTGATGAAGCTGCTGTGGGACGCGATCGGCTCGGAGTTCGGCGGCCGCCACGAGCTCTACGAGCGCAACTACGGCGGCAACCACGAGAACACCCGGGTCGAGCTGCTGTTCTCGCAGATGAACGGCGGCCAGCTCGACGAGTACGCGGCCTTCGTCGACCGCTGCCTCGGCGAGTACGACCTGGACGGCTGGACGGTGCCCGACCTGTCCTCCTTCGAGGAGCTGCGGCGCACCGGCACCGGCTGACCTGCCCGACCCACCCCTGACACGAGAAGGGCGGACCACCCATGCGTCCATTCCGCATCGACATCCCCGAGGCCGACCTGGCCGACCTGCACCGAAGGATCGACGCCACCCGCTGGCCGGACGAGCTGCCCGGCACCGGCTGGGAGCGCGGCGTGCCGCTGGGCTACCTCAAGGAGCTGGCCGACCACTGGCGGCACGGCTTCGACTGGCGGGCGGCCGAGGCCGAGCTGAACCGGCACCCGCAGTTCGTGACCGAGATCGACGGCGCCGACGTGCACTTCCTGCACGTGCGCTCGCCGGAGCCGCAGGCCGTGCCGCTGCTGCTGACGCACGGCTGGCCGGGCTCGGTCGCCGAGTTCCTGGACGTGATCGGGCCGCTCACCGACCCCCGCGCGCACGGCGGCGACCCGGCCGACGCCTTCCACCTGGTCATCCCGTCGATCCCGGGGTTCGGGTTCTCGGGGCACACCAGGGAGGCGGGCTGGCACCCGTACCGGGTGGCGCTGGCGTGGGCCGAGCTGATGCGCCGGCTGGGCTACGACCGCTACCTGGCGCAGGGCGGCGACGCGGGCGCGGTGATCTCGCTGGAGCTGGCCAGGCTGGCCCCCGAGCACGTGATCGGCGCGCACGTCAACATGCTGATGGCCTTCCCCTCGGGCGACCCGGCCGAGCTGGCCGGCCTGACGCCCGCCGAGCAGGGGCGGCTGGCCGGGCTGGCCCGGTTCGACGAGGAGCTGTCGGGCTACATGAAGCTGCAGTCCACCCGCCCGCAGACGCTGGCCTACGCGCTCACCGACTCGCCCGTGGGGCAGCTCGCCTGGATCGTGGAGAAGTTCCACGACTGGACGGACTCCGACAAGTCGCCCGAGGACGCCGTGGACCGGGACCGGATGCTGGCCAACGTGTCGATCTACTGGCTGACCGCGACCGCCGGGTCGTCGGCGCGCTTCTACTACGAGGGCGCGGCGGGGCTGAAGATGGCCGCCGAGGGCCACCGTCCGCCGCCCATCACCGTGCCCGTGGGCGTGGCGGTCTTCCCCAGGGACATCTTCGTGCCGGTGCGCCGGCTGGCCGACCGGGACATCCCGACGATCAGCCACTGGACCGAGTTCGAGCGGGGCGGCCACTTCGCCGCCATGGAGCAGCCGGAGCTGCTGGTGGGCGACGTTCGCGCGTTCGCCCGCTCGCTGCGGTAGCCGTACCGGCGAAAGGGACGCCGGCGGGGATCCGCCGGCGTCCTTTCGTCGTTCGGACGGGGTCAGGACTTGAGCAGCGGCACCTGCGGACACTGCTCGGGGGCGGCGGCCGGCGCGGTGCCGCCGCCGCTCTGGCACAGGACCCGCAGCATGAGCGCGGGCCGCATGAGCGTCTGCGGCGGGTCCACGAGCCCGGCCACCCGCATGAACGCGGCCGTGACCGCGCCGTCGCGGGCCGCCGCTGCGTGCAGGCGCGCCATGTAGGCGTTGCCGATGCGCACCTTGGCGGTACGCCGCCCCTCCACCCCGGGGAAGGCGAGGTCGGCGCCGGCGGAGATGTCCCACGGGACGTCGATGACCCGCGAGATGTCCCTGAAGAAGGCCCGCCACGGCGGCACCGCGCCCGCCTGGAGGTGCCCGCGCAGGATCATCGCCTCCATGGCGGCGACGGTCATGCCCTGGCCGTAGACCGGGTTGAAGCTGCACACGCCGTCGCCCAGCACCAGCAGGCCGTCGGGGAAGGCGGGCAGGCGCTCGTAGCGGCGCCGCACGCTGGCCGGGAAGGTGAAGGTGACGCCCTCGTCGAGCGGTTCGGCGTCGCGGACGGCGTCGTAGACGTCGGGCACGGGCAGGGACTTGGCGAAGGCGAGGAAGCCCTCCAGATCGGCCGGCGGGTGGTCGCCCAGGATGCCGGTGAGGGAGAGCATGCTCATGTCGCCGGGCAGTTTGGGGAAGAACGCGCCGCGCGGGTTCGCCGGCGAGGCGACGGGGTTGATCGACAGGTCCTCGCCGTAGGGGTCGCGGCGCAGGCGGAAGTGGCGGGTGGTGTAGGCCAGGCCGATCTTGACGCGGTCCTCGTCCGGCCGGGGGAAGCCGAGCTCCTGGAGCCAGGCGGGGGTGCGCGAGCCGCGGCCCGTCGCGTCCACCAGCAGGTCGCAGGCCAGGTGCTGCTCGGCGCCGTCCGTCCCGCGCACGCGGACGCCGGTGACCCGGTCGCGGGCCGGCGTCGCGGTCGGCCCGAGGATGTCGGTGCGCTCCAGGAAGCGCACGTTGGGCAGGGCCGAGACGCGGTTCCTGACCTGCTCCTCCAGGACGGGCCTGGTGGCCGAGACGCTGATCAGGCCGGTGGGGGCCGGGCGCAGCCGGCGGCCGTTGAAGTACCAGCGCAGGCTGGTGGCGAGGTCGCCGGCGGGCACCCCGTCGTCGATCATCTGCTGGGTGAAGCCGGGGAACAGCTCGTCCAGGATCTGCTGGCCGCGGGCCAGCAGGGCGTGGGCGTGACAGCCGTGCGGCACGCCCCGGCGCGGGCCCGCCGCGCCGGTCAGCGTGTCCCGGTCCACCAGCAGGACCTCGGCGCAGTGCTCGGCGAGCACGCGCGCGGCCAGCAGCCCCGCCATGCCTCCGCCGAGCACCACCGCGCGCTGTGCGACGTGAGCGGCCATCTCAGTCACGCGGGCTGTTCTGGTAGGCGGCCAGCTTCCACTGCCCGTCACGGCGGACGGCCAGCCAGGAGGCGCGGACCGCGCGCTCGGGGGCGACCGCGCTCTCGCCGGCCGCCAGCACGCCGCCCTCGGTGGTCAGCAGGCAGACGTCCTCCGCGAGGAAGCGCAGGTCGATGGGCTGCCCGGTGACCTGGGTGCCCTGGTAAGGCCCGGCGAAGGCGTGGGTCATGAAGGCGCGGATCTCGGCCTGGCCCTTGCGGTACACGCCGGGCAGGATCATGGAGCCGTCCTCGGTGAAGACGGCGGCGAACGCCTCGGCGTCGTGGGCGGCCCAGGCGGCGATGATCTGCTGCGGCAGGGCGGCGACGGCGAGGGTCTGGTCGGGGGCCGACACGGTGGTCATGGCGATCTCCTTCAGATGTAGAGGGTGTCGGGTTCGAGGCCGCACAGAATCCGCCCGTACAGCTCGGCGTTGGTGTTGGGGTGCATGAGGGCGTGCTGGTTGACGGCGTGCACGTCGCGGGCGATGCGCTGGATGGGCACGTCGCTGTAGATGGAGGAGCCGCCGCTGGCGGTGGCCAGGATGTCGACGGCCTCCTTGGCCAGGCGGCAGACGGCGCCCATGTCGGCGCGGGCGCGTACGCGCTCTTCGATCGTCCACTGGGCGGAGCCGGCGTCCTTGGCGTCCACGGTGGCGGACAGGCGGTGGGCGTGGAACTCGGCCTGGTCGATCTTGAAGGTGGCCTCGGCGACCTGGAGGTGGGTCAGCGGGGCGGCGCTCTGGCTGGCGTACCCGGTGTAGGTGATCTTGCGGTCGGGCAGCCGCTCGAAGAAGACCTCGCGGGCGGCCTTGGCCAGGCCGAGCACGGTCCCGACCGAGGAGGCGGCGGCCACCGGCAGCAGCGGCGAGCGGTAGATCGGGGAGCCGGCGTTGGCGGCGTCGGCGTGCTGTCCCTGGAGGATCGCGCCCAGCGGCATGACCCGCGCGGCCGGGACGAACAGGTCCTGGGCCACGGTGCTGACGCTGCCGGTGCCGCGCAGGCCGGAGGTGTGCCAGTCGTCGATGACGGTCAGGTCGCTCATCGGCACCAGCGCCATGACCGGCTCGGGCTCGCTGTCCGGGCCGACGACGACGGCCACGATCTCCTGCCAGTGGCTGTGGTGGGCGCCGCTGACGAAGCCCCACTTGCCGTTGACCACGATGCCGCCCTCGGCGCGCACGGCCATCGCCGTGGGGCTGAGCGTGCCGCAGATGCGCACGTCGGGGGTGGCGAACACCTCGTCCTGGACGGCCTCGGGGAAGTGGGCCGCCATCCAGGTCGGGATCCAGTAGACCGAGGCCGTCCACGCCGCCGCGCCGTCGGCGCGGCCCAGCTCGGCGGCGACCTCGACCAGGGTGCGCGTGTCCGCCTCGAAACCGCCGTAGCGGCGCGGCGTCCGCAGCCTGAAGACGCCGGCCTCGGCCAGCGCCTCGATCGTCTCCTCGTGCAGCCTGCGGTTCTCCTCCGCCCAGGCCGCGTTCCTGCGCAGGACAGGGCCTGCCTCCGTCGCGCGGCGGACGAGGTCTTCCCGCGCCGGAGCACCTGTCATCAACACCATGTCCTCCCGGGACGTCAGTCGAGACACTGCTCCCTGAACGTCCCATTCGCCGGTTGACGGGCGCATCTTCCGGCGTGCGGGATTGCCGGGCACGCACGGAGATGCGAAGGTCACCGGCGCCGGGCGAACCTTGAGGGAAAACCCGAGACGAAGGGTTCGCGCAGCATGACAGCCGTCACCCACGCCCCCATGGCTCCGCCCGAGCCCGGGCTCACCCCCGACGAGATCGTCGCCAGGGCCGAGGCCATGGTGCCCGCCCTGGTCGAGCGCCAGGCCGAGACGGAGCGGCGCACCTACTACGCACCCGACACCCACGAGGCGTTCGCCAGGGCGGGCTTCTACCGCATCCTGGTCCCCCGCCGCTTCGGCGGCTACGAGTTCGGCGTGGAGACCTTCATGCGGGTGTCGATGACGCTCGCGCGGGGCTGCCCGTCCACCGGCTGGATGTACTCCTTCGGCGCGGCGCACACGCTGGCGGTGGCCACGCTGTTCGGCGAGCGGGCCCAGAGCGAGCTGTTCGCCTGCGGGGACTTCGTCTGCCCGGCCACGGTCGCGCCCGGCGGCTCCGCCCGTCCGGACGGCGAGGGCGGGTGGCTCCTCGACGGCACCTGGAGCTACTGCTCGGGAGCCCCGTACGCCACCCACTTCATGGGCCACGTCGTCGTGGACGGGCAGCCGATGTTGTTCGTCGCGCCGCGCGACCAGTGGCGGCGGCTGGACGACTGGGGCGGCCAGCTCGGCCTGAAGGGCAGCGGCTCGCACAGCATCGCCATGGAGGGCGGCCGCGTCCCCGGCCACCTGACGCTGCCGATCCACCTGAGCCAGGCCGTCGTCACCGGCGGCACCCCGGGCCGGGACCTGCACGGCAACCCCGAGTACGGCGGCGGCCCGCTCAGCGTCATGCTGCTCGGCAGCGCGGCCGTCGTGCTGGGCATGGCCCAGGGCGCCCTGGACGCCTACGAGGAGCTGATGCGGACCAGGACGACCATCTTCCCGCCGTTCACCACCCGCGCCGAGGACCCGGACTACCAGTTCTGGTACGGCGAGGCCGCCGGCATGCTCGCCGCCGCCGAGGCGGCCATGACGAACGCCGTCCAGCAGTGGAGCCGGACGTGCGCGGCGGGGCCTGCGGCGTTCACCAGGGAGCGGGACGTGCGCCTGGCCACCGTCAGCCGCGAGGTGGCCCGGCTGGCCTGGCGGGCCGTGGAGGGCTGCCTGTTCCCGACGGCCGGATCCAGCGCGGTCAGGGACGGCCAGCGCATGGAGCGGATCTGGCGGGACATGTCCACCACGCACAGCCACGCCGGGTTCGCGATCTACCTGGCGGCCCTGGCCAACCGGGAGCTGTCCCGCGCCCGGTTCGGCCTGGACTGAACCCGCGCACGACCAAGGCGGGCCCGGTTCCCCGGGCCCGCCTTCTCGTGCGCTCGGTGTCGTGCGCTCGGTCCCGTGGGCTCAGTCCACCAGGGCGGGCTCGTGGTCCGGCTGGTGGTGGCCGTCGTGCACGCCGGTGAAGGGCGCCACGCCGCGCAGCCGGACCAGCGCGAGCACGGCCAGCACGGCGCACAGGGCGGCGCTCGCCCACGCGACCGCGTGCAGCCCGGCGGTGAACGCCTCGCGGGCCGCGCCGAGCAGCGCCGCGCCCTGGTCGGCGGGCAGCTGCCCGGCCACGGTGACCGCGCCGGTGATGCCGTCCTGGGCGAGCGCCGGGGTGCCGGCGGGCGGGGTGAACGTGCCCCGGTAGACCGCGGTGCCGAGGCTGCCCAGGGTCGCGACGCCGAGCGCGACGCCGAACTCGCCGCCGGTGGCCACCAGCGAGGCGGCCGAACCGGCCTGCTCCGGCGGGCTGGTGCTCATCGCCACCTGGTTGATCATGCCGCCGACCGGCCCGACGCCGAAGTAGCACACGCCCAGGAAGACGATCAGCGCGGTCACCGCGCCCACGACGACCTGGGTGAGCAGCAGCTGCCCGACGACCGCGATCACCATCCCGCCGCCCAGCAGGTACGCCGGCCGCACCCGGCCGGCCAGCCGCGGGGTGAGGTTGATCGAGACGATGAGCGCGACGGCCGGGCCCAGCAGCCACAGCCCCGCCTCCAGCGGCGACATGCCCTCGACCGTCTGCAGGAACAGCGCGACCTCCATCCCGGTCCCGGTCTGCAGCGCCCCGCACAGCAGCCCGATCAGCACCGCGGCGGTGAACGCGCGGTGGCGGAACAGCCGCACGTCCAGCAGCGGGTGGGCCAGCGCGCGCTGCCGGTGCACGAACACCGCCCCCACCAGCAGCCCGGCGGCGACGGCGACGGCCGGACCGGCGCCCCAGCCGTCGCGGGCGACCGCCTTGAGCCCGTAGATCACCGGCAGGATCGCCGCCAGCGACAGCACGACGCTGACCAGGTCGATCCGGCCGCCGGCGGGATCGCGGAACTCCGGCAGCAGCGGGGCCGCGGCCAGCAGCAGGAGCATGACCGGCACGCCCATCAGGAAGACCGACCCCCACCAGAAGCGCTCCAGCAGCGCGCCGCCGACCACCGGGCCGAGCGCGATGCCCAGCATGAACGCCGTGCCCCAGGCGGCCATGGCCAGGCCGAACTGCCGGGGGTCGCGGAACATGACGCCGATCAGGGACAGCGTCGAGGGCAGCAGCGTGGCCCCGGCGACGCCGAGCAGCGCGCGGGCCACGATCAGCATCTCGGGGCTGGTGGAGAAGGCGGCCAGGAGCGAGAGCAGGCCGAAGGCCGCGCCCCCGGCCAGCAGCAGCCGCCGGCGGCCGATCCGGTCGCCGAGCGAGCCCATGGTGACCAGGAAGCCGGCGGTCATGAAGCCGTAGATGTCGGTGATCCACAGTTGCTGGGTGGCGTCCGCGCCCAGGTCGGCGCTGAGGTGCGGCAAGGCCAGGAACAGCACGCTGATGTCCAGGGCCACGAGCATCGTGGGCAGGAACAGCGCCACCAGCCCGAGCCACTCTTTCCGCCCCGCGCGCGGGGCGCCGTCGTCGGTCACGTCCTCACTCCTTGTTCCCTGGGTTCATGTGGTCAGCTCGATCCGCGTGTGGTCGCCGACCACGAGACGGTGGTCGCTGCGGCCGGGAGCGACGGTGGTGTAGCGCCCGATGAGCGAGCCGCGTAGGCCGCTGGCGGCCACGATGGAGGCGCCGTCGAGCACGATGGAGTCGGACAGGCGGGTGGAGCGCACCACGCAGTCGCGTCCGATGGAGGTGCCGGGCCCGATGTGGCTGTCCACGATCAGGGTGTCCGGGCCGATGATCGCCGGTCCCTCGACGACGGAGGCCACCACCCGCGCGCCGGGGCCGAGCACGACGTCGCCGCGCACCAGGCTGGCGGCGTCCACGTGGCCGGCGATGTCGCGGGCGAGCCGGGCCAGCAGCCGCCGGTTGCACTCCAGCACGTCATCCACGCGGCCGGCGTCGCTCCAGTAGCCGCGGTAGAGGCTCGCCCGCACCTCCTGGCCGGAGGTCAGCAGCCACTGGACGGCGTCGGTGATCTCCAGCTCGCCCCGCCGTCCGGGGACGATGCGGTCCACCGCCTCGTGGACGGCCGGGGTGAAGAAGTAGACGCCGGTCATGACCAGGTCGCTGCGCGGCTGCTCCGGCTTCTCCACCACCCGCAGCACCGCGCCGGTCTCGTCGGTCTCGACGACGCCGAACGGCCGGGGGTCGGCCACCCGGTGCACCACGATCTGGGCGGCCGGGCGCAACGCGTGGAACTCCTCGGCGATCGGGCCGATGCCGTCGGCCAGGACGCAGTCGCCGAGGTACATGACGAAGTCGTCGCCGCCGAGGAAGGGTCGCGCCAGCTTGACGCAGTGGGCCAGCCCCAGCGGGCGGAGCTGGCGGATGTAGGTGACGCGCGTCCCGAACCGCGAGCCGTCGCCGACGACCTCGGCGATCTGCGCCTCCCTGTCGCCGACCACGAGGCCGATCTCGGTCACGCCGAGCGCGCGCAGGCTCTCCAGCACGTGCTCCAGGACCGGTTTGTTGGCGATCGGGATGAGCTGCTTCGGCATGGAGTGGCTCAAGGGACGCATGCGGGTGCCGGACCCGCCGGACAGCACCAGAGCCTTCATGCTCGCCAGAATCCCAACGGCGGGCCCCCGCGGGCATCTCTGACAGTGCGCGATGACGGCGAAGAAGGGCTTGTCAGCCGATGCCCTCCACCAGCCCGGCGGCCGACGACAGGTTGTCGCGCAGCCGCTGACCGGCCCGTTCGTCGACCGTGTCGGCCAGTTCGTGCACCCGCGACAACGCCCGTTCGGCCGCGCTGGCGTCGCCGAGGGCGACCAGCACCTCGCTCAGCATCGTGAGCGTCTGCGCCTCGAACAGCGGCGCGCGCATCTGGCGGAACAGCGTGACCGCCTTGCGCAGGCGGCCGATCGCGTCGCCCGGCTCGTTCGCGGTGACGGCCAGCTCGCCCAGCCCGGCCAGGGCGTGCGCCTCGGCCAGGCGGTGGCGGGCGGTCTCGGCCACGGCCAGCGCCCGGCGCAGCAGGTCGCCGGCCTCGCGCAGGCGTCCCCTGCGCAGGTGGGCGATGCCGAGGCCGTGCAGGGCGAAGGACTCGCCGACGGTGTCGCCGATCTCCTCCACCAGCGTGAGCGCCTCCTCGAACGCGCCGGCCGCCAGCGCGAACTCCTCGGCCTGCAGGTGCACCCGGCCCATCCGGTGCAGGATCTGGGAGATGATGCGCCGGCTGCCGCCGCTCTTGCCGCGGACCAGCGCCTCGGCCAGCATGATCTTGGCGTCGTCGATGTCGCCGCACTCCGACCGGATGGCGGCCAGGTTGTCCAGCGTGTGCGCGGCCGAGATCTGGTCGCCGATGTCGGTGAAGATGGCCAGCGCCTGTTCCAGGTGCGTCGCGGCGGCGTCGAGCTGGCCGTTCATGCGTTCCAGGAACGCCAGGTTCCGCCGGGACCGGGCGATCTGCACGACGTTGCCGGTCTTCTCGAACAGCGTCAGGGCGGCCTCGAAGTCGCGTCTGGCCTCGCCGAAGTGCTGCTCGGTCTGGGCCAGCGTGCCGCGCACGCACAACATCTCGGCCTGGCCGCGCTCGTCGCCCGCCCGGCGGGCGGCCTCCAGGGCGATCTCCTGGATCTCGCGCCAGTCGTCGAGGTAGACGTGCAGCTCGAAGAAGGGCTCGGCGTTCATCGCGGTGCGCCAGCACAGCTCCACGAACCCGGCCTGGGCGGCCTGGCGGATGCCGGCCAGCAGCACGTGGCGCTCGCGTTCGAACCAGCCGATCGGGTCGGCGACCAGCCGCTCGACCAGCTCGGCCGGCAGCGGCGAGTCGGAGCCGGGCCGCAGGTGGGGGCCGGCGGGCGGGCCGTACTCACGCGTCCTGGCCGTCTCGGTGAGGCGGTGCAGCGCGTCGAGCACGCGGGCCAGCGCCGCGCTGCGCTCGGCGGGCGGCTCCTCGGCGGCCAGGCGTTCGTGGGCATAGACGCGGATGAGGTCGTGGAAGCGGTACTGGACGTTGACGTTCCTGCCGACGCCGGCGACCTCGATGAGCTGGGCGTCGACCAGGTCGTCGAAGAGGTCCTGGGCGTCGGCCAGCGGCCGGTCGAGCAGGGCGGCGCCGGTCCAGGCGGAGAAGATGTGCGAGTGCAGGATGGCCAGCCGGCGGAACAGGCGGCGGGCGTGCTCGGTGAGCGCGTCGTAGGTGAGCGACAGGCTGGCCCTGATGCCCATGTCGCCGTGCTTGAGCTCGTCGAGCCGGCGGGCCTCGTCGCCGAGCCGGTCCACGAGCTGCTCCACGGCCCAGTGGGGGCGCGAGGCCAGGCGGGCGCCGGCGATGCGCAGCGCGAGCGGCAGGAAGCAGCACAGCTCGGCCAGGGCGGCGGCCGACTCCGGCTCGGCCCGTACGCGCTCGGCCCCGGCGATGCGGGACAGCAGCTCGACGGACTGGGCGGCGTCGAAGAGGTCGACGTCCACGTGGGTGGCGCCGGCCAGGCCGCCGAGCCGGGTCCGGCTGGTGGTGATGACGGCCGAGGTCGGGCTGCCGGGTAACAGCGGCAGCACCTGGCTCTCGGCGGCGGCGTCGTCGAGCACGATCAGCATCCTGCGGTCGGCCAGCAGCATGCGGTACAGCTCGGCCCGCTCGCCGAGGGTGTCGGGCAGCGCCGTCCCCTGCACGCCGCAGGCCCGCAGGAACCGGTCGAGCACCTGCATCGGGTGGACCGGGCGCGAGACGCCGCCGTGCAGGTCGGCGAAGAGCTGCCCGTCGGGGAAGTGGGTGGCGACGCTGTGCGCGGCGTGCACGGCGATCGTGGTCTTGCCGATCCCGGCCCGCCCGGCGACGGCGATGACGGGCACGGCGAAGCGGCCGTCCCCGGCCAGGGGGACGGTCACCCGCTGCCTGATGACGTCGAGCTGGGCCTGCCGCCCGATGAAGTCGGCGATGTCGGAGGGGAGCATGCCGGGCACCGCGGGCGGACGGGCGGGCGGCTCGGCCTGGGCCGCCGCGGGGGGCGGCTGCGCCTCCAGGCTCTCGTCGGAGGTGAGGATGGCCGATTCGAGCTGCTGGAGCCGTTCGTTGGGCTCGATGCCCAGCTCCTCGACGATCACCCGCCGGGCGTCGCGGTAGACCTGGAGCGCCTCGGCCTGCCGTCCTGAGCGGTAGAGGGCGACCATGAGCTGGGCGGCCAGTCCCTCCCTGAGCGGGTGTTCCTGGACCAGCGCGGCCAGCTCGCCGACGAGCTCGTGGTGGCGGCCGAGGTCCAGTTCGAGCTGCACGCAGTCCTCGTTCGCGGTGACGCGCTGCTCGGCGACCCCGCTGGCCAGCGCCTGCACGGCCCTGCTGTCGATGCCGTCGAAAGCCGGGCCGCGCCACAACGCCAGCGCCTCGCGGTAGTGCTGGATGGCCTCGGGGAACAGACGTCCGTCGCGAGCCTTGCGGGCCCGGCTCACCAGGCTCTCGAAACGGCGTGCGTCGATCGCGTCGGCGGGGGCGCGCAACATGTAGCCCTGCCGGGTGGTGACGATCATCTCGGGGTGGCCGTGGGCGCTGAACAGGCGCCTGAGCGCGGAGATGCAGATCTGCACCTGCGCGCGCGACGTCGCCGGGGGGTCCTCGTCGTAGATCGCCTCGACGAGGCGGTCCAGAGTGACCGAGTGATTGGCGTTCAGGATCAGGACGGCGAGGACGATCTGCTGCCGCGCCCCGCCGAGATCGAGCTGTCTCTCGCTCGCAGTTACCTCGAGCGCACCCAACACGCGAAACTCCACCCGCATCCCCTCACACAAATCATCGCCCTCGGTCAAAGATCTTTCCCGACGCGACCGGAATGCGGGCGTGATTGCCATGATGAGTGGCGTAACTGGTGCTTACCCCTCAAAAGTTTCTGCCATGGTTGGGTGGATGGTACAACGCCCTTGGGTATGTGGCCAGTTTTGGAGCGTTTCAGGGTGATCCGTGTTGCCTGTCACCGTCAGCGCTGAAAGGCACCCTCGATCAGGCCCCACGGCCAGTCCATCGTGCCGTTGACGGTGTCGTGCTGGCCGGCGGACGGAACGGCGTGCGCGGGGGCCGGTGCGGCGGCGACGGCGGCGAAGCCGGCCAGCGCGGCGAGCAGCAGGGCGAGGGTGAGACGGACGCGGGCGGTGATGGCGGTGGTCGCGGTCATTTCGATCTACCTCCGGTGATTACCGCGGTTCTCGTCCGCGGCTTCGGAAATGACGCTCACACGACCCGCAATTCGCGCTTTATCCATCTTCTTTTCACCGGACATCAGTGCACGTTGGACGCTGTGCACCCCCACCCCCGCACCCGCCGGCGATAGCGGGGATAGCGCGAAATAAGGCGGCCGCCTCTTTTCGCGATCGGCGGCGATCGGACGGCGATAGCACGGCGATAGCGGCCGGAGGTCCGGCGGATAGGCGGCGGCGCAAGCCTTGGGCGCGAGCCCGGGCGGCGCGACCTGCCGCCGTCCGGGTGGCCATGTGCGCGGACGGCCCGCGCGGACCACTCGGAGAGGTTCGATGGGAATAGCGGTGCAAGCCCAGGACGCGGTCTACGGCCGGGGTGCGGCTGACCTGCACGTACGCCTGGACCATGACGCCGACGGGCATTGGGTGCTCGAAGCCGAGACCCGTACGGATCAGGACGGATCGGTCAGCGAGTGGGCCGACCGCCCGCTCGACCGTGGCCTGTACCGCATCGTGTTCGCCACCGACCCGTACTTCGTCGGGCTCGGGCTGCGGCCGGCGTATCCGGAGATCGTCGTCACCTTCCGCATGGTGGACGAGACCGCCGTGAACCACATCGTCGTGCTGATCTCGCCGCATTTCTCGACCGTCTATTTCGGATCGCTCAGCTGAGGGACAGTGAGGCCGGACATGAAGATCAGCCGCTATCGACCCTTCCCCAGGATGCCGCTCGGCGACCGCGCCTGGCCGGACGCCGAGCTCACCGCGCCGCCGCGCTGGTTGTCCACCGACCTGCGGGACGGCAACCAGGCGCTGCCCAGGCCCATGGACCCCAGCCGCAAGCTGGTGCTGTTCGACCTGCTGGTGGGCATGGGCTACAAGGAGATCGAGGTCGGCTTCCCGGCGGCGAGCCAGGACGACTACGACTTCGTCCGGCTCCTGATCGAGCGCGACCTCATCCCGGACGACGTGTGCGTGACCGTGCTGACCCAGGCGCGCGACGAGCTGATCGAGCGCACGGTGGAGAGCGTGAGCGGGGCGCCCAGGGCGACGATCCACCTCTACAACGCGACCTCTCCGCTGGCCCGGCGGCTGGTGTTCGGGATGAACCGGGACGAGTGCAAGGACCTGGCGGTCCAGGGAACCCGACTGGTCATGAAATATGCCGATAAATTACTCGAAGAGGGTGATGTTCGGTTTCAGTACTCGCCTGAGCATTTCCACGACACCGAGCCGGACTTCGCGCTGGAGGTCTGCGCGGCCGTCATGGACGTCTGGCAGCCGGGCCCCGACCGGCCGATCATCCTGAACTTCCCCACGACCGTCGAGCGCTCGACGCCCAACGTGTTCGCCGACCAGATGGAGTGGCTGCACCGCAACCTGCCGCACCGCGAGCACGTCTGCCTGTCGGTGCACACGCACAACGACCGCGGCACCGGGGTCGCGGCGGCCGAGCTGGCGATGCTGGCCGGCGTCCAGCGCATCGAGGGCTGCCTGTTCGGCA
>NZ_JBFAOM010000069.1:0-36742 GCF_040675235.1 Nonomuraea sp. NPDC049637 | reverse complement strand
CCACCTGTCGGCGGACGGCCGATGCCGGACGCTGTCGCTGGTCCTGACGCCGGGCCAGTACGGCGACAGCCCGCAGTTGGAGCGGGTGCTGCGGGGGACGGTCTTTCGAGCAGGCTTCTCAGCCCTGCGGGCTCAGCCCCGCCACGGCCAGCCGGAACAGCCGGTCCGCGCGGGCCGCCGGGTCAGGGTGGTGCTCCGTCGCCAGGACGACACCGACGATCAGCGCGATCAGGTCGGCGACGGTGACGCCTTCCGCCACCGCCCCGTCCTGTACGGCGCGCTGCAGCAGGGGGTTCCCCGCCTCCGCCATCATCGCCGAGCAGGTGTTCTCGTGTACGGGGTCGGTCTCGGCCCCGTCGTAGGCCAGTGCCGCTGCCAGCCCTCGGGCCGCGACGCAGTAGGCGACGACGTCACTGAGCCATTGCAGGAGCGCGTCACGGCTGTCGCCCTTGCCCGTCAGCTCGCGGGCACGGGCGGCCAGGGCCTCGATGCGTTGATGGGAGACCGCCTCCAGCAGCGCCCGGCGGGTCGGGAAGTGGCGGCGCACGGTGGCCGAGCCGACCCCCGCGACGCGCGCGATCTGTTCCAGGGAGGCGCCGGCTCCGTGTGCGGCGACCTCCTCCTCGGCCACGGCGAGGATGCGCGCATAGTTGCGCCGGGCGTCTGCGCGCTGGCGGTCGGGCATGGGCGTCATCTCCAGGGTTGCTAAATGGCGGGGGCCGCCATATCTTATCGCACAGAAAACGGCGACCCCCGCCGTTTATAGCTCCGAGGAGCACAATGACTGCACATCCCGCACCCGTCCTGGTCACCGGCGCCACCGGCAGGCAGGGCGGCGCCACCGCCCGAGCCCTGCTCGCCGCAGGCGTACCCGTACGCGCCCTGGTGCGTCACCCCGACACCCAGCGAGCCAAGGCCGTCGAGGCGCTGGGCGCCGATCTGGTCACCGGTGATCTCCACGATCGCGATTCGGTGGTGCGGGCCGCCACAGGTGTCCGCGCCGTCTTCTCCGTTCAGATGCCCGCCCTGGCCGCCGAAGGTTTCGATTTCGACGGAGAGGTGGCCCAGGCCGTCAACCTCATCGAGGGCGCGCAGGCTGCGGGAGTGCCGCAGTTCGTGCACACCTCCACCAGTGGCGCCGGTCAGCACACCGAGGCTCCCGGCTGGATCGCAGGCCGCTGGGGCTCCTTGGACGCCAGCCTGGGAGCCAAGAGCACGATCCAGGACCGGGTCCGTGCGGCCGGCTTCTCCCGCTGGACGATCCTCAAACCGGGTTTCTTCATGGAGAACTTCCTGCCGTCCATGGCTTTCCTGTTCCCGCGGGGTGTGGAAGGCGGTTTGGTGAGCGTCGTGAAGCCGGACACCCGGCTCTCCCTCGCCGCGGTGGACGACATCGGCAGGGCAGCCGCCGCAGCCATCGCCGAGCCGGAGCGGTTCCACGGGGTCGAGCTGGAGCTGGCGAGTGACCATCTGTCCATGACGGAGGTCGCCGAGGTTCTCTCCCGCGCGCTGGGCACACACCTGCCCGCGCCGGACATGACCGAGGAACAGGCACTCGCCGCCGGAATGCCGGCGATGGGCGCCTCACACGAGTGGATGAACATAGCCGGGCAGCCGGCCCGCCCGCAGTACGCCAGGGACCTCGGCCTTCCGCTCACCAGCTTCGAGGAATGGGCTCGGCAGCACCTGCGGCCCGCGGCTTGACACAGAGGGGACGGCCGACTGCTCGGCGTCACCCCGGAGCTGGTCCTCATCCCTGCCCCGACCATCGTCTTGCTGATCTCAGCCGTCAAGATGGCCCGCCACGCCTGACCGTGCGCACCTGCTTGCCTTACGTCCCTGACACTCCACAAATGCAGCTGACCAGCTATTTCGCTCGTCAATCCGAGATCACCGTCGAAGACGGGGCAGTCGAGGGTCACCGAGGCGGAGTCACGCCTTCTCGCTGAAGTGCTGCGACGGGAGACGGCCCGCTCAAAGTAGATCGGATGGGCGCTACGCCACGCCAAGAGCGGAGCTGGTCAGCCGCCGAGGACGAGCTGCGCCGGGCCGGCACCGAGCGCGACCTCCAGCGCGAGCGCGCCGCGGCCGCCGAGCAGCAGGCCCAGGCCGCCGAGGCCGGACGCGAGCGCGCTGGCGAGCAAGGGCGAGAACTGCGCGACCGGCTGGCCGTCGCCCAGGCCGCCGCCGGGCTGGTGCTGCCCGACCTGGCCGACCTCAGCGGCGACCCCGGCGACGGCGTGCGCGGGGTGCGGTTGCCCGAGGCCGGCCTCGCCGTCGCCCGGCAGCCGGACGGCGCCGTGGTGCTGCACCACCAGGGCCGGCAGATCCGGCTGAGCGACGGCCGGCACGCTGCCGCGCACGGCCGCGCCTTGGCCGCCGCGCTGCTGGCCCTTGCCTCGCCACGATCCTGAGCGCCCTGCGCCCCGTCCCCATCTGCTGTTCGACGCCGGCGACGGATGGCCGCGCTCTCCGATCGTCGAGGAGGCTGAGTGCAGAGATCAGCGGTACGCCTGTCGCCGCGCTCCGGGCGGGAGAGGAGGGCAGGCCCACCGTCGGGACATCGGCCCGCGGAGGTGACCGCACCCCGTTGGCCGGTTGCGGACAATTCCCGTCTCCGCCTACCCGAGGGGTGTAATCAACCCCTTGCGGTAAGTAACGTCAATGCCGGTCCGGTCCGCGCGGGACCGGCCGTGATGGAGGTAGCACATGCCATATCCCACGCGCGCGGAGCGACTGGACCGCGTCCGGGCCACCCAGCAGGGCCGCCCGGCCACCGAACGCCTCGCCCGCCGGGCAACGCCGCCCCCGGCCGTCTTCTTGCTTGTCGGGGTGATGCTGCGCGGTGCCGCGCGCCTGGAGGCCGGGCTGGAGCTGACCGAGCTCGAACAAGAACTCGTCGACATGCTCCGGACACTGGCGGACGACGACGAGGAGGTCCGCGCGTTCGGCCGCACCTTCACCGAGGAGAACGTTGCCGCCACCCGCCAGACACTCTCCGCCACCGTGGCCGATCGCCCCCTCACCGAGGGCTACACACAAGACGACCTGGCCAAGGACATCGCCGCCCTGGGCGAGGAACTCCGCGCCCTGCCCAACGTGAACTTCGTGAACATCGATGCCCTCGCCGAGGACGAGCCCCTCGACAGCGAGGACTTCCTCCAGGCCATGGCCGACTACGGCTACGGCGTCACCGTCGTCGGCAGCTCCCGCTCTGACGCCGCGACCCCGGTCTCGCCCCCGCCGATAGACCTGAGACTGGACCTGCAACGGTTCGAATGCCGGCGCAGTACCGGAGACACGGTGTTCGGCCCTCAAGACGAGATCTACTGGGCCTACGCCTCAGCCAACGAGACCGCCAGGAACAAGTGGAACAAGACGCGGGAGTACGGCGACGTCCAGACCGGTTCGGTGCGCGTGTTCGATGCGGGCACCACTCTGTTCAACGGCCGGGTCGGCAACAGCCTGCCCATCCACATCCAGTGCTGGGAAGCCGACGACAGCCCCTCCTCCTGGCACAGCAAGCTCGTCGAGGACCTGAAGAAGATCGGTGACAAGCTGCAGCAGATCGCCTACCAGTTCAAGGACAATCCCGCCTGGTACTGGGAGGGGGGCGGATCGGACATCGGGGATTACCTCACTGTCATCACCGCGCTCGTCCAGGCGCTGATCGAGTGGTTCCGCAACGACGACGACCTGGTGCAGAGTCGCACCATCGTCTTCAGCCGGCCCGCGCTTGCCGCGCTGGCCAACCGCCCGGGCGCCATCGACCACTGGGGCTTCAACGGCATCGGCCGTTTCGATCTCCACATCCGCCTTACCCTGCCTGACGAGGAACGGCTGCGCCTGACCACTTCCTCCAACGCCGGCACCTGGAGCCAGGGCGCGCTGCTGCCCACCGCCACCGCTCGCACGGGCGCCGCGCTGGCTGTCTTCGACGACAAGCTGTACTGCGCGCACACCAGCGGCGACTTCCAGCAAATGTGGTGGTGCCACTACGACGGCACCAACTGGAGCGGCGACACCCTCTTCCCCGGCCCCCTCAGGAACGCCACGCCCGCACTGGCCGCCTACGACAACAAGCTGTACTGCGTCCACCGTGGCAGTAACGACAACGAGCAGCTGTACTGGTCGACCTTCGACGGCACCAGCTGGAGCGCCGCCACGCCCATCGGCGGCCACGCCAGCCCCTCCGCGCCGGCGCTGGCGGTTCTCGGGAACACCCTGTACTGCGTCTACCGTGGCCAGGGCAACGGCCGTTGGCGGCAGGCCCGCCGCGGGCAAGTTGGCGGCATATTGAAAGCTTCGGGCTGGAGGAAGAGGTCAGCGTCCAGTAGGGGCCTGGCGTGTAAAGGGTGCGCTGAAACGTTGTTGCGTGAATGTGCGCTTCTCCGCGGCGGGGGCGGTGGGGTGGATCTGTTGGCAGGCGTGATCTAGGTGTGGCGTGCCTGCTGAGGCGCGATTGCAGCTTAGATGATGGTGCGGTCGTGGTGGCGGTGAAACGGCGGCCAGCTTGCGGTTCGCTGGGGTAGGGGGCGCAAGGTGGGTAGCCTCGGATCTGGTGGAGGCAGCAGGCACCTGCTGACTGAGTGGGACAGGAGCTCACCCATCATGAAGCGGCCATTGTCTGGAGAAGAGCTGGGCGACGGGTCCCACGCGGGCAGCCGTGCCGCAGCTCCAGGCGAGTCTGGGAAGAGGGGGAGCGATGGGCAGCAGGGTGTTGTGGCCAAGGCCGTGCCCGGCGTTTCCGTGGGCGGCATGACAGAGCCGGAAGAGGTCTTCAGACGGGCTCTGGCCCGCCACGAGCTCCCCTATCCACCTGTTGTGGGGGCGACGGAGCCGGAGGAAGTCTTCCAGCAGATGGTCAACCCGCGCTCCCGGATGTGCTCCCCGGCCAGGGGTGATGCTGGTTAGCGTGCTCTTGAGGATCCTGGTGACCCGGGCGCGGTGGCCGCTGATCGGGAGTGGCTGGTCGCCATGATGGCCAGACGTGCCGGGGGCGGTGCGTGAGCGGCGTGTCGGTGGTGTAGAGGCCGCTCAAGGCGGTGGCGAAGCCGTTCAGGTGCGCCCTCCACTGATCGTCTAACGCTGTGCTGGCCGGCGTGTCGGTCATCGTGAGGAAGTGCAGGTGGCGTAGGGCGTGGAGGAGCACGTCGATCTGTCGTGGCGCCGGGGCCTGCGTTGCGGGGGTGGGTGTGGGTTTGCCTGCTGCCTCGACCCGTTCGGCGGTGATGGCCTGGGCTTGGGGCCAGGCGGTCTGGATGGGGTTGGTGGGGTCGAGGATGGCGAGGTAGGTCAGGACGATGGCGTTGTTGCCGGGCCGCCAGCTGGTGGAGTGCAGGAGGCGGATGGTGGTGGAGATCCCGTGGGTGGCGAGCAGTTGGTGGGCTGCGGTGTGCGGGGCGCGGTCGAGGTCTGTTGATTGCCATGGGGTGGTGCCGCTGAGCAGCCAGATGGCGTGGTGATCGGCCGTGAGTGGCCATACGTCGAGGCGTGCTGCGAGTTTGGTCGGTGTGAGGGGGGCGGGGTCCGGGGTGGGGGATGGGGTCGCCACAGGCTCACCTACACGTGGATCTGACTGTCGGTAAATATCTGGGTTTGGGTAGGTTAGCGCACCACCCGGCGATGTTCGGGCTGAATCGCCGGCAGGGCCGACAACACCGAGCGCTGCGTAATCTCCGCCCTGCGGAGCTGCCTTCGGCCGCTATGCGGCGCTCGGCGGAGGTGGACCGGCTCCGGTACGGCCGCCGCCGCGGAGTGTGGGAGTGAACGGGTGCCCGCGCAGGGCCTGCTCTACCACCTCGATGGATTGGGCCAGCGCGATGAGGCGCGGGCCTTCGATGCGATAGGCGTCGAGCACGGCGTGGATGGCGTCAGGGGGCAGATGGTGCGTCAGCTCGCGGGTGGCCTGCCGGTAGCCGGTCCGGGCTGCCTCCACAGCGCCTTGGACGTACAGTGCCGCTTTGTGGGCCAGGGCGATGGGATGGCGGCGGAGCGCGTCGAGCTGCCGCCACTCGGGTGGCCCGGCGTCCAGGAGCCAGGCCACGGCTGAGACCTCCCAGTCCGGCGTGTCCGGTGGCCTCACGGCGGCGGGCCATTGTGGCGGCAGGAACATGCTTCATCGTATGCGTGGCCGAGGTGGTCGCCTGCTCGGCTCAGGCTGCTCGCGCAGGCATGCCAAGGCCCGCGGGTGTTGTGGAGAGCTATCGGAGGTCGCGTCCAGCGCGGGCGCGCAGCATCTGGGGATCCAGGCGTGGAACCAGCTGCGGGGGAGAACCGGCAGCCAGGGCGGCATCTGCGAGGGCGTTCCTCATCCACTCCAGGTTCACGCGAGTGCCGTCCTCCTGGGTGAGCAGCGGTTGGCCGGCTGGCCGGCCGGTGCACAGCTTGGCCACCCAGGCGCGCAGGTGCGCAGGGAGGGGGAAGGCCACGATGTCGTCCCGGTCGTCGACCACGGTGACGAGCGCGAGCTCGATGCCGGATGGCAGGTGGATGTCGCGGTCGGTCAGCTCCGACAGCGCGGCCGCCGAGGTGCCGGTGGCTTCCAGCAGCGCGACGGCGACGGCCTCGGACAGGCGTCCCTGTTCGGCCAAGCGAGCGGCTCCGGCTCGCACGAGGCGGCGTTGGGCCGGTGTGAGCCGATCGGCGGTGCAGCCGGGGGCGTTGGCGGGTGCGGCGCCGCGGCCGCGGGTGAAGGTGTAGAAGGAATGCAAGATGGCGCGTCGGCGCATCACCGTGGCCTTGGCCAGTGGTGTGCCTCGGGGCGGTAGGCCGGCGACGAGGGCAGCCAGGCAGTAGGCATCCACTTGCGGCTCGGCCGTGAGCAGATCGCCGTGGCAGGCTGCGGGGCCGGAGGAGTTCAGCCAGCGCAGGAAGGAGGCTAGAACCCGCAGTCGGGTGCGGCGCAACGGCAGGGACGGCTTGTCGCGTAGCCAGTCTCGGAGTGCCTGCACCCTTGTGCCGTCCAGGTCGTCGAGGAGGTCGACGTCGGCCGCTGGGACGTCGCCGGCCTGCCCGTTGAGGCGCGGATGCAGTCCCTCGATGTGGCCGATGCCGTGGATCTGCGGGTCGGCCGCGAGCTGGTGGGGATCGGCGCCGGGGGAAACGGGGAAGCCTGAGGGGCCATGTCGTTCCTGGCCGGTATGTGAGGTGGGCATGAATCAGCACACGGCCACTGGGTGGCGCGGGCCGCGGGCGATGATGGCGGGGGGCCGGGAGGTGGGGCCGCCGGTGGGTAACTGACGACTCATCCTGTGATCATGTCACAAGACCGTCCGCGCACCGCCTTTCCGACGGGTCTGCGGGGATGCGTCTCTGCAGGGGCTGAGGCGGTAAGACCGGCCGGCGGGAAGGCGGCTTGTTGCTTCGGCGTGCCGAGCTCCGTCGACCTGCTGGTAGCGATGCAAGCTAAGCTTGTGCCTTCCTGGGGCGGGAGGAGATCAGCGTGGCAGTCAGTCGTTCCCGGCAGATGCGCGACCTGGCCCGTACGCTCAGCACCGTCATTGCCGGCGATGTCGAGGCAGTCTTCGCGGGGCCTGGCTGGGACTTTCGGTGGTGCGATGGTCCGGCCAGCTCCACCATGCGGGCTCTGGTGCGAGAGCACGCTTCGGTCGGCCTCGACTGTGGGGCGATCGGCCTCGATCGGAGCATCTCCGCAGAGGCGTTCGCTGTGCAGGCGGTGCGTCTGGCGATCGCGGGAGACCTGTCTTTCAGTGGACAGGAGTACCTGGCGGGCCGCATGGATTGGATCATCCGCGACGCATGCCAGCACCTTGACCATCCTGATCGCGCCGAGGATGACCAGGTCGCCACCATGGCGGCACAACTGATCCAGGTGGCCGGCCGCGACAGCTACCGGGTGTCGGATCTGCTTGTGCAGCACGGCGGGGTGTCCTGGCTGCTGCCAGAACCTTCTCCGGCGGAGGTGGCCGCCTGCCCGCGCGTGGCATTGCAGCTGCTCACGGCGCGCTACGCGAGCGGCGTTGCTGCCCAGCAGTGGCGTCAGCGGCTGACCACTTTGCAAGATGACGCGGCGCTGGCTGCAGCCCGTGCCGACCCTGCCGCTGACGCCATCGTCGACGTGGCCGTCCTGGCGCTGGCCGCCGAACGCCGCGAGCGCGTCCTGGCTGAGCTGGACGCCGAACGCCTGGCTGATCTGGATCGGGCACGTGGGCGGACCCCGGCGGTGTCCTGGTCGTTGATCGGTCGCGCTCTGCGGGGGATCACCTGGCAGGCGGCCCAGCAGCAGCATGATCGGCTGAGGGCTCAGACGGAACGCCGGCGGGTGATTCGCTGACCGAGCGCTGCCTGCGCGCCACGGCGCTCTCAACGATGTGCTGTGTCGTACTGCTCCACGATGGTGGCGGCGATGCGCCCCCGCTCGCTCACCGGCAGGCCATGTTCCTTGGCCCACTGGCGGATCTCCATGCTGCGAGCCCGGCTCATCGGACGCGCGCCGGACGGCCTGCCGCCGCGTCGCTGGCCCGCGGTGCTGGTCCGGCGGGCGTGTGTGACGAACGGGCTGAGCGCATCCCGTAGCGTCTTGGCATTTGCGTCAGTGAGGTCGATTTCGTAGGAGGATCCGTCGAGCGCGAAGACAACGGTTTCGCTCGCCTCCTCACCGTTCACATCGTCGATCAAGGTCTCTACGATCTGCTTAGCCATTAACCGCTCCAGGCGTGAGGTGCATATAGCTGGTTCCGATATCCCAAATGTAGCGGTAGTGGCTTGGCGATCACAGTATGCCGCTCGTCCAGTGACCGGTTTTCCGTAGATTGTGTGAAGGCCGCAATAGTGAGCGCTGCGCCTTGGGGCCCGTCGACGGCGAGACGCTCGTGAATCTCGGGGCGACCTGGAGGGCGGGATCCGGCTCGGCCTGCTCTTGCGGCGCTCCCTGCTGAGGTGGCTTACTCGGTGAGCGCACCACGGGCGCGGCGCGCATCATGCGCGAGACGTTGGCTGATAGAGCGCGCATCGCGGAGCGTTTGGCTGCCTGCGATGACCAGAGCATGAGATGACTGTCTGCCCAAGGTCGCACGAGCGCGGCGTTTGTCCGTGAGCGGGCTTGCTGCGCTGAGCAGCCTGACGCGGTGGCCGTATTATGAGTGCTTGATATCCCCTGGATCGGTGATTTGCCCGGCGTGCACCTCATGACGCGCAAGGGTGCACGCGCGGGAGGGGATGCGGTCCCGGCTTCCCGGAATATTGTGCCGCTGGATCGGTTTTGCCGGGAGGCTAGGTGAGGATCTGGTGGAACAGGGTGGCCATGGCCACTCCGGCCAGAACGCCTGCTGTCACTCCGGCTGCCAGGCCGACCGGGATACCCGTGCCTGCGCCGGTTATCAGGACGACTGCCCAGCGCAGGGGTAGCGCCTTACTGTCAGCGGTGTGGTGGCCGTCGTAGTCGGCGTCGTTGTTGGCGTCGTGCGTGGCGGCATTTCTGGCGAGGCTGCTGGGGCCGTTGTCGGCGGCATCGGCACGTCCGGGCGTGGCAGAATCCCCGATATCCTTCGTGGTTCGGGGTCGGGATAGTAGTCTCACGAGGAGTCCTTTTCTTTTCGACGGGATCTGGACATCGCAAGAACGGCCTCCCGGCGCATGGGGGGCCGTTCGCGTTTGTGGCGGCTTCGGGCCGCTTGCGCGTAAGACTCCCACAAGTCAACCGCCTGTGTCCCGTAGATCTATCGTCTAATTCTTCATCCTCCGGGGGCGGCATCTCTGTATCTGATCATTCGCCTTTCCCCGGGGGGTTTCACATGACACTGCGTGTCATGTGCACTCGTCGCGAAAACCTGTGAGGGCCATGGAAGAGATCGCCAGCGACATCGCCCGGTTGCTCCGCCACCTCCCACGCAGCCGAAATGGTGCCAGTACGCAGGGTTTCAGGAGCCGCCGATGGTGTGGCGATCGCAGAGGCGTATGCTCCGATTGCTCCCATCCGATCCCTTCCTGGATGAATGACGGAAGCTGTCCCGTGTCAAACGTGAAGGTGACTCTCACATAGAGCTTCTTGTCGCCTACCGGGGGCATTTCATTCGGTCGCGGCCCTATCAGCTCGCACTCCTTGCCGAAGCCGCGTCCCTGTCGATCTCCGGTGTCCGGGTGATGACTGACCGCGACAGCGCGCGAGGAGGTTGCGCGCCGCCTGGGCGGACCGGACGTAGGCTTCCAGGCAGTCCATGGCGGCAGCAGGTCTGCGGCCAGGCCTGGGCTGGATGACTCGCTGGCGATGCTGGAGAGGTACGCGCCCAGCGGCCCCCAAGACGGCGCGTAGCGCGACACGAGCGCGCGGCCACGGTTCGGCTGTCTGATGGGCTGCCGTCCGCAGCGGCCGCTTCGGCATGCACGGCAGGGTGCCCCCGGGGACACCATGGGCCACCACAGCGGTAGCGCTGTGGTGGAAGCCTGGCTCGAACTGCGTGGCCGTGCGGGCCGGATAACCACAGGCGGCGGGTGAACTTCGGCGCCGCGCGCTGGGGGGCGTACCTGTGTGCTGTGCCGGGCCTCCGGCACGCGGGGGAGGAGGCGTTCCTGAGCTGGGGGGTATGAGGGATGTCAGCGCGCCTGCCGCGGATCGGTCTCCCGCAGCACCTGCAACTGAGTCTCGTCCGGTAGCTCGTCGAAGAAGCGGGCCTGTCCGAAACGGCGATCCTTGTCGGCCAGGGCTGCCGCCTCGCTCTCGCCGGCCAGCTTCAACCATGCTGCGTTGCACCAGGCACCGTCGGGGTGCTGCGGCGTGGGAACGAAGGTGTGCAGCCGGCCGTGATCGAAGCACCACGCGAACCATCGCGACTCACCCATTCTCTGGACCTCCTACGGGGGATGGGCTGGCTTGTTCTGCTTGCATGCGTTGAGGCCGATCATGGTGCCACTCGGGTCCGACAAGGGCCCGATCGTCAGCATGTCGGGATTGGCTCACACCCTTGCCGGTAGCAGCCAGGGGCGGGAGGCAGGCTCTAGCCAGGCGGGACAGGTGGGATTTGCGCGCGTCTGCCAGGGTAAGGCTCGATCGTGCGATGGTCTGGCGTGCGGGCTGGACCCTCTCCGTGGTGATCTGCCGCCCCGCCATGCGCGTGCGGGGCGGCCATCATGGTGCCGCATTTTCGGGTGGCGCTCCTGCCCCGCATGCCTGGCCTGCTTCAGTGCTTGAGCAGGGCTCGGCCTGCTGGCCCGTATCGAGTGATCCGACAGGCGAGGGAGAGGCACGGCGGCCGGCGAACGCTCGTTGGGGCAGGCAGTGGTGCGCAATTCCGCACGGAGCCGCACGGAGCCGCACTGCGCCGCACGGAGGAGTCGCGCAGGTGATGGCCTACTCCTCGGCGGGCAGAATGGGCCAGCCGGTGGTGACGGTTTGCGGTTCGGCCCACGTGATGGTCACGGTGAGTGGATGAGGCGAGTCAGGGGGATCCCAGTAGGGGACGCCGGGCGCGCGCTGGAAGGTCTCCAGCGCCTCGTGCACGGCGAACTCGCTCACCGCGGTGCCTGCCAGCAGAAGCAACGCCTGCTCAGAGCTGAATCCCTGGTGCAGGTGATGCAGGGCGCGGAAGGGGAACAGCGGGACAGCGATGACGCCCTGGTCCTTTCCATAGGGGGAGGATCTCGGATCGAGAGGCTTACGCGTCGCAGGGTCTGCGCGGTCGGCACAGGAGATGAGCAGATTTCCGGCGTTGCCGGCGAAGAGCATCTGGTCGATCTCCAGCGCGGTGTCGGGGTGCAGCCATCGTCCCGTCATGCGCCAGGCCGCGCTGGTCAGGTCGCACCACAGGGGATGCCACGGGTCGTGCTGGGCCTCGGCCAGGTCCGCGGGCAGCGCTTCAGGCAGGGCCTCTGGCGGGATGGCGGTGCTGGCGCGCGCCGCCTGTTGCCCCCACAGCAGCAGGTCGCGCCCGTCGGCCAGGTGGGCGGTGACGGCCGTGATGTGCTCGGCGAGGGGGACGCCTGCCCAGGCGAACTCGTCCCTCAGCCATGCGGCCAGCAGGGCACGGCAATGAGCGTGCCAGGCCGGCAGATCGAAGTCTGCGGGATGGGCACATCCCGACGACGATGACCGACCGGTGCAAGGCAGGGCGCTGTGGCCACCGGTCAAGGCAGGCTCAGGGGCGGGCTCGGGGGTGGTGGGCACGCATGCCTCCATGCGGGGTGGTGGGTCCGGCTGGTCGATCAAGAGCCCCGAGTTGGGCTGCGATCACGGGGAAGGGAGGCGGCGCAGAGCTGTGTGGATCTCCTCCAGGGCGGTGGGGTCGCCGGTCATCACTCGTAGAAGGGCGGGCCGTAGCCGCTGATCGGCGGCTATCTCGCGTAGCCGGTCGGTCCCGGTGCGGTAGTCGGGATGCCCGCCGATCTCCAGAGCCTGCAAGAGGACGTCGATCGTCTGCTGCAGGGTCAGCCGGGCGGTGGGCAGGCATCCGTGGGGGCACTGCATGTTGGCGGTCGCCCCGGCGCCGTACAAGCGGCAGATCGTCGGCCGGTTCGCGTGATCACCGCACCGGCCGGCGGGCGTCAGCAGCGGGCACGGCGCGCCGGGCGGCCACTGCTCGGGCCGGGGAATCCACGTCCCGCTCGCGTCATGAATGGTCTGCCGTTCCAGGTCTGACACGTCGATGGGGGAGCGGCACGAGCGCTGGCAATATCCCTTGCATGCCACCTCGGGCAAGGTGGCGTACAACTCGCGCAGGGCCTGCAGCGCGGCGGCCCTGCGCGCCGCGCTTTGGCCTTTCTCACGTTTGGGCATCAGGACGGTCCTCTTCTGCTCGCTGTCCCGGGCGCACGCATCGGGCCTGCGGGCCAGCACTCTATCCGCAGCTTCACCGGTTGGGCGGAGGCGACTTGTCAGCGGTCACGATCCCTTTGTGGAGCACCTGCGCGTAGGTGCTGCACAGAGCGGCAAGGTGGAAGGACGCCGTGTCTCACACGCAGGCCAGGTTCGCCTCGAACTCTCTGGATGTCGCTGGCGCATCATGGTCTGGGCCGATCGGCCAGCTGCCCGACCACGCCCGCCAGGAGCACGATGGAGGCGACGAGCAACTCGCGTTCCGGGAGCCGCCCCGATGCGACACAGGACTGGCGTGGAACGAAGGCTTGTGCGAGCGCGGGCGCCAGCCTCCACTTCGCTGTACCTGACGCTCTGGCGCGGCCGGGTTTTCTCCTCGCCCCGGCGGCGTCGCAGTTGTAGCGTGTGGTCGACGGGCAGGACTGCTGCCCCCGTCGGCATCACGCGACCCGGACTCGCAGATGCGTCATCGACGGGAAGAGATGAACATCTCGCCAGAACGAACGACGACCTTCGGTGCCGACGGCACGCTGGTCCGGGGATGCGTGCTGGAAGGACGGGCGCATGTCCCGGGACAAGAACGCCGTGCTACGGCAGACCTACACCGGCGAGCCGTACGACGCGGCCCGGCAGTGGTACCGGACCGCCGGTCTGTACAACGGCCTGGTGCCCGACGCTGTCACCCCGCAGCAGCAGGGACTGGAGGCGGCGCTGCTGCGGGCGCTGGCCCGTCCGCTGCTGCTGTGGCCGCCGGCGCCGGCCCGGACATTCTTCGGTCTGGCTGGCGTCTCGCCCGACCTCGACCGCCTGTTGTTGCGGCCGGCCAGAGGTCAAGCCGCGCGGCTGCTGGCTCAGGTGCTGCCTGCCGCCACAGCCGAACGGCTGTCCGGGGTTCCTGGTCTGCGCGCTCATCCTGGGCGGCGGACGGGGGTGAGCCTGGCGCAGCTCACCGGCGGCGCGATCGTCGCCGTGGCCGGAGGCCGCGCCGACATGCGCGAGGCTGCGGCCATGCAGCGTGCCGCGGGAGCCGAGCCGCTGTGGGTGGGCAACTTGGCAGTGGAGGCTGCCGAGCTGCTCGCGCAGCGCGAACTGCTTGCCGGAGTTGAAGCCGAGGAGATCGAGCTGTGGAGCCAGGCACTGCGCCGGGCGGGCCTGTTCATGGACGAACAACCCGACTGGGGGGTGCGCGCTCCCTCCCGACGTGAGGTGGAAGGGCCTCGTCCAGAGCAGATCCGGGCGCGTCCGATCGGCGGACGTGAGCGGGTGCGCGGGGTGGTGGCGGTGATCTCCGGCAACGGCCGCGGCGGGCTGGGTTGCACCACCAGCGCTCTGGCGCTGGCGGCCGCGCTCGCCCGTGGCGGCACCAGCGTCGCGCTGCTCGGATTCGCCGACGACCACAGTGGCCTGCACCGGTTCGGGCTCGTGCCGCCTTCCGCACCTGGGCAGTGGCAGGATCTGACGGCTGAGTTGCCCATCACCGTCGGGCTGCTGGCCGACGCCCGGGATGTCGCGCTGGACGACGCGCGCGGCCGGGCCGACGTCGTGGTCGTCGACGCCGGATTCCGGCTAGAGCACCAGGCCGTGCTCGACGCCGCAGACGCAGTCATAGCGCTGGCCCCCGACTCGATGCCGTGGACCAGCACGGAACTGGTGGACCTTCGGCCGGACTGGGTGCAGCTGATGGCCTGGCTGGATGAACGGTTCGCCGGCTTCACCCGCACCACCCCGATGCGGCACCTGCTGAACTTCTTGGACCTGGCCTTCTCGTGCTACGTGCTGGACCGCGACGAGGACGGCGACCCGGCTGTCTACGACATCCACGACCCGGGCGAGGTCGACGAATGGTGGGGTGACTCGCTACCCGCAGCGTCCATCGACGCCGACGACGTTGCCGAGCTGGTGTGGAGCGCCGACGAGCTCCTGGAGGACGGCGAGGCCGATCGGCGCGCCTGGCGGCAGGACTTCCTGGCCTTCCTCCAGCAGGAAGGGCAGCGACGCCACCCCGGCCTGTGGCAGCGCGCGACCCGCCACTGGATGGAAGCTCATGACGAACCAGATGGACCGGTCGATGACCGGCGAGCCACGGTCGTCGACGCCGACTATCTGGAGGAGTTCCTGGCTCACATCGACGGGGAAGCCGTTCAGCGGTGGGGCGAGAAACTGTGGCAGGACTACCACCCGGTCTGGGCGGCCGCGCTGGAAGCCGGCGACGACCTCACCCAGTCGTATGACCACCTGCTGCTGACGCGGCATCATCCGCTCGCGCCCGCCGTGGTGGCCCACGAGATCACCCGACAGCTCCGCCCCCTGCCCGTTCCGGTCGATGTCATCCTCATCTCCCGCACCACCAACCACATCAGCCCTCACCAGTTGGCCGAGGTTCGTGAGGTTCTTCGGGAGGACGGCGTCGCTGACGTTCGGGTGATGCCACACTCCACCGCTTTGGCGAGTCTTATGCATGATGGCGGCGCACTCACCCGGCAGCCCGCAGCCGCCCGTGGAGCTGCCGATCATCTGGCCCACGTCGTGGCCACCGTGCTGCGCACCTGATCCCCCGTCCCCTGCTCAGCGTCTGCTGTGCCCGCTCTGCTGGGCCGTTTCTCGTTCGGGGATCCTGGTCAGGTGAAGAGGTAGAGGATGCGCTCGGCTTGGCGTTGAAGGGTGCCGGGCGGATTGTGGGGTGTGGCCGGTCCGTCGGGCCCGAGCTGGAGAAACCAGCCGAGGGCGATCAGGCGGCGGAAGCTGTGCACGCGCTCGGCTTCTCGCCAGGTCAGATCGAGGCTGTCCAGCAGCAGCCTGGTGTCGAGCGTCCCGTCGAGCCGGGAGATGTGCTCGGTGAGCTCGCCGAGCTCGAAGGCCCGGTCGTTGCGACCTGAGTCTTCCCAGTCGATCAGCCGCACCGTTCGATCGCGGTCGTCCCACAGCATGTTGGCGTGGTTGCCGTCGGCCAGGCCGAGGACCGGCGGGAACGGATTGGCCAGGAGCTGGTCGGGAGCGTTGGAGTTCACCCACGCGGCCCCGACGCGGAAGGCTTGGCGAACGAGCCCATCATGGCCGAGATCGGGGTGTGCGTCGGCCAAGGCGCGGATCTTGCGCACCGCTGTGGCTGGACCCCAAGGGGCGGGCGCGACGTCGTCCACGACGGCGCGAGGGATCTGGTGCAGCCGGTTCAGCGCGGTGGCGATGGCCGCGATCTGCTCGCCGGTGGCGTTCATGCCGCGCACGACCTGGCCGGGAAGCCGGCTCATCACGATCAGCGGAGAGTCGGACTCGAGTGCGGCTTCGACCGGTTCGGGAGCCAGGCCCGGTGCATGTTCGGCGAGCAGGCGAAGGGCGGTCCACTCCCGGCGTGGTTCTCCTCGTTCCCACGAGGCATAGCGTTTCGTCACCGTGTGATCGTGTAGTTCGATGCCGTGGGTGCACCTGCCGACCGTCATGTGCGGCTCGCTCTCCGTGGGGCGGGAAGTTCTCGATCACGTTCCGTGGGCGTCGGGAGCCGACGTTACCGCCGCGGTCCGGTCGGGCCGCGGTGTCGAGTCCCACCGGCCGGTGGCCGTCATCGTCGTGGACGGGCGCGGGCGTGGAGGACGGTGAGCGCGTCCTGGTAGGCGCTGGCCGGGTCGTCGGTGGGAAGGGCGATGAGCTGCCATTCGTGCCCGGCGGAGGCGAAGGGGTACCATCTGCCGTCATCTCCGTGGCGGATCTCGATGTCTGCCGCCGGGTCGGTGACGCGGTTGTCGGCGGTGGTCAGCGCAGCGGCCGAGTCCGGGCGCGACGCGCTGATGGCCGCGGCGGCGTCTTGGAGAACTTGGGGGTCGTCGCGGTAGGGATACAGGCTGGCGCGAACGCCGGGGGCGCCGGCCAGCTCGTAGGCTTTCAGGAGCCGGCGGAATGCTTGCGGTTCCATGTCGAGCCGGTGGGCCACGAACTCGGCGCGCTCCCCGGCCGGCAGGGAAGCGGTCAGCCGCACGGCGTCGACGACCGGGTCCGTCTCGAGCAGGGGGCCCTCGGTCAGCAACTGCTGGGCCTGACGGGATGCCTCGGTGACCAGATGGCGAAGCAGGTGTAGCGGGGGCGCGGGAGCCGGTGGCTCGGACAGTTCCAACGAGGCGAACCCCGCCGTAGACGCATCCCCGCCGGCGGAGGCCTCGCGTGCTGGAGGGGGCGGTGCGCTGCCGTCCCAGTCCCGGTAGGCCTGATGGGCGGCGATGTAGGGACCTGCCGGGCGTGGCGGCCTCCGGTGCTGGCCGGGCGTTTCAGGGACTGCCGCGGTGACGGGGCCGGCGGCGTCCGGCGCTTGCAGGAGGGTGGTCAGCTGCCGGTGGGGAAGACCGCGCAGGGTCAGCAGCAGGGAGGGGTTGGCGTGCAGACGCATGGCGACGGCGTGGCCGAGGGCAGCGGTGTGCCGGCACGGTGCCTGCCGGCAGTCGCAGGCGAACATCAGATGGGCGGCGCCGGGGACGATGACGATGTCGCCGGTGTGGGCGGGATCGGTCAGCGCGGCGGGTAGCTGCCCCTTCACGACGGCGTTCTTGTGGCGGCCGCGGGCCAGGGCTGCGGCCAGCGCCCGCTGTTCCTGCTGGGTGAGTGGGGCGATGCGGATGGTGGCGCGGGCGGGTTCGCCGTGGCGGGTGGTGATGAGGGCGCTGATCTGTCCCGGTTGGGGGTTCATCCGGGCCGGGACGGCGCCGGAGCGGTAGAGGTCGTAGCCCTGCAGGAGGGTGGCCGGGCTGCTGGTGGCCTGCTTGTGGGCCATCTCCCAGGCCAGGGCCCACGTCACTACCGGGCTCGACGTCGATCACATCTCGTGCCCTTGGCTGAGGCTTGGGATTCCGGCGCCTACGACTGGACCGCCGCCCAGCGCCAGGCGTATGCGAATGACCTGGTCGAGTCCTGGGCACCTGGTGGCAGTGACGGCTTGCGCAATAGGCAGAAAGCGGACCAGGATGTGGCCACCTGGCAGCCGCCCTACCAGCCGGCCAGGTGCCGATACGCGGCCGAGTGGACCACAATCAAGCTCCGATGGAGACTGTCCATCGATCCCCCCGAGCAGCAAGCTCTGGCCGAACTAGGGGCGGCCTGTCCGGATCAGCGTTTGCCCAAGACCGACGAGCAGGTCTGACAGCCGCCAACAACACAACGCCCCATCCAGTCCTCACCGATCGAACGGGGGCTGCTCCGCGTCGTACGAAGGATAGCTACTCTACTATTTACCGTGCATTCGAAGAGCTTGCTCGGCTAGATCCCGAAGAAGGCACGCATAATTTTCAAGTCGAAGAACAACCTCGCTTTCGCCAGAGGTAGAAGAAGTCGCCTCTTTGAGACGATCACAGATAATAGTCAGATCATCATAGCTTCTTCTCAGCTCGGTGAGATCCCAGTCGGACATATTGCCATTCAGGGATCGCAACACTTTTCCCGCAATAAATCCGTCTAGCTCTAGCAGATCGATTGACGCCTCATCCAAATCCTCCCGGTCCGGAAGTTTCGGGAAAGGAAGATCTGCAAACCTTTCGAAGTCGCGCCGCAGGCGTTCCTCTTCGGAAGCATTAGTTTTCCGCATAGGTCACAATCTTTCCAGACGTGGTGTAAATTCCATACCTATTTCCTTCCTTGATGGCAATCCCCCATGTACCATCTCCAAGTTTTTTCGGCTTACCTTTCCCCTCATTTTGAGTCCACCAGTCTAGGGCACGCTCCGTATATTCCCCAAAGTCTCTGAAGCCGTCACGATGCTTGTACCAGTGCCATTGCATGGCTGCACGCTTGCCGCCTTCCTCCACCGAAAAGGTAGTGTTCGCCCACTTTCCAAAGTGTTGCTGCTCCGCTCCCGAGAAGGTAACACAGCGCCACTTGTCGACGTTGTGCACAAGAACAGGGGCATTGCCAAGCTTCACATAGTAAGCGGGGATATCTGCGACCGTCAAGTTGTAGACCTGTCGCACAGAAGACCATCTCTGAACGGATTGGATCCGAACTTTGGCGCCGTTCGATGTTTGGAGCTGGTTACCCACCTGGAGGTAGGTGGCTTCCACCCACTGCTTGAGCGGAGGAACCCAGAAGGGATGACTGGATGTCGCTACCACCGTCGCGTCGTCGTTCAGTGACACGGCCGCTTGTAGCGAGATCTTAACTAGGTGTTTCGCGCCGAAGCTCGCAGTTCGATCGAGGACGGTTTCGGGCGAAGACTCTCCTGTATCTGGATCTGTAGCGAGGACCTTATCGCCGATCTCTACGTCTTCTATTGCCTTATAGCTACCATCTGCCATCAGAACACGCCGCTGTGGTGTGCGCTAGCGTGCCCACCCGCAGCGCCACCGTCGACATCATCGACACTGTCTCCCTCAGGCGTGCTCTCTCCTGGAGGCTGGCCGCCTCAGCGGCGCGGCGGCTACGGCCTGCGGAGGGCGCGGCTGGATACCGGCCAGGCCGATGCTGGGCAGCTATCAGGAGCCGGCAGAGCTCGACGAGCCGGTGATCACTTTAGGTCCCCGCCGGTCGCGAAGGGTGTCGGTAACACTCTGCTGGTCAGGTCGGCGGCCGCCGACTCCGCCTTGAAACCCTTCACGGCTGCGACGATTCGCCCAGCATCTTGACGATGGCGGCCAAGTGATGCGACAAGGAGTACGCCTTCCACTGCGTCGGTCCACCTGGGCCACTCTCTTCGCAAGCTGCTCGGGCTATCTGCTCGTCTCCCCAGGAGAATGCCGCGCCCTCGAGCGGCCAATCGGGAGACTTTACCAACACCTTGCAGAGATCGAAGAACGGCGAGTTCCTGCGGTCGTTCCCTTTGGGCCAGTAGTACAGCTTCCACTCTTGCTGCACGGTATAGCGGAGGTTCGGAGTCGGCCAATTGTCCTTACCAGGGATCAGCCCGGGATGATCGACCCCATAGTCGCCGTAGCTGACTCTGTCCTGGAAACTGCTCAGCAGGCGCCACAAATCTGCTTCTCGTCTTGGGGCTCGTTCGGTTGTGGATTTCGAAGGCGGCGAGAACTCTCCGGGAGGCGGGAACGCTCCCGCGGCTACCGTCACCGATTGCCAAGGGTGGTCGAGCAGATGCTCCAAGGGAATTGCCACGAGGTCGCCTGTCGTGGAGGGCTCCTTCAGATAGCCGCAGTCCAGTATGAGATCTGCCTGCTGGATGGACACTCCAATCTCGTCAAGCTGGTCGAGAAGCAGGTGCGGATCGCGCAGCGTGTAGACGAAGGGAGCGCCGACTCGTAGGCACACTCCTGTCTGGAGCTCGATGACTGCTTGGCGTATCTCGCGCAGGTCATCACCGGTAGCACGGTCGGCGTGAAGTACGGGCCGGAAGGAGTAATGGCCGAGGCCGGCCGTCAGCAGCCGCAGTGCCTCCCTCGCGCTCTCTGGACCGAACACGTCGGCCAGGGGCGCGGTGTCCAACGCCAAATCGATGCTGCCGTCTGGATTGCTCTTGCGGACGTACTCCACGACCCGCCTGGCCACAGCTTTGATCTCGGTGTCGTTGCTGCCTGCCACGACTTCGATGATCGGGCGGACGCTCTGCTTGACCAATTCACTGGCGTTCTCCAGCGCCAGCATGTTGGGCTTTCGGCTGCTCAAAATTGCCACGTACACCGTCATGGTTCGGTTCTCCGTGCGGTTGGCGAACCTCATGACCGGCGGAGCGGCCGTCCCCTCGCCTTGCCGGAGGCCGCCATCCGGTGACCTGACGGTCTAGCGCAGGATGGTAGTCGTCAATATCTGGAGAGCCACATATCGCGAGAAAGCTTGAATTGTGGAGAGGGCAGGGGATTCGTGGACTGTATTCATTTAATGAGGCTGCCGATGCGGCGGCGTTGAGCTGATAAGGGTGCTTGGTCGTGTGATGAACGTGCGCTATGGCATGCAGCGGATCGAGACCAGTGCGCGGTCGGAGGTGCCGGACTGAATGGCGATGGCGAAGCTCCGCACCGGGGAATATCCACCAGCACGCACGGGTTCGCCGCCATGCGCCATCAGGCCTTCGATCTCGGCGATCTCGGCGGTCACGGCGTCGAACTTCTGCGGTACTTGCATCGCGGCAGCCTCCTACGGGCCGGTTTTAGCCGGTCCGGTGAGTCCACGCCTCAGCGGAGCAGGTTCATGCGCACCGTCGAGGCCCGCCGCGCAGGTCAGCGCGCCGGTCAGGGCGTCCACGCGGTGCAGGACCGGTGTTTGCGGTGCCGAGCCCCCAATCGGATACCTCAGCGGGACGTGATTGTGGACGACTTCCCGCCGAACGCGAGCAGGAAGTGACCGCGCACATGTGGTTGCGGCTGAGCCGCACTGAGGCTGCCTGTGACGACCCGAGGCTCCGTCTCGGCCCGCTCCGGGCTCGGGCACGCGTCCGGTGAAGGATTCCATCGAACGAGAGGCCCTGCTCACGGCAGGCGTGGGCGACGTGCCAGCACGGCCGGAACGGGGCTGTACCGGGACACAAGCTCGGCCAGTGGCGCGTCGATGAAGCCGAGCATCGCCATGATCGCCTCGTGATCGGCGTTCAGATGCCGGTGGTATATGGGAGCGTGATGCGCGATCTTGTTGCGCAGCACGCGCAGGAAGTCCAGCTTGCGGTGCAGCGCGTGGCGGCCACCGCGATATCCCGGAAATGCCTGGTAGAGCGTTGTGCGCCACAGGCGCTGGTCGTAGTTGTTGCCGCGCCCGATAAGGCTCACCCAGAATCCGAACGGCAACTCGGCGACCACTTCCGACGGGGTGGGCGCCAGTCCTTGCCGGCCCAGCTGATGGGTGGCTTCCCGGATCTTGGCCACCGCGCCGTAGTGCAGATCCGCTCGAGGGTGATCCCACCAGTCGTCCCGGCCGAATAGGTGGAACATGCGCTGATCGAGAACGCTGCGCAAGACGAGCTCCAGGTGCTGCAGCGGCCCGTAGAACGCGGCGGCCACCTCGGTGTTCCAGCAGAACAGCCGCAGCACGGCGACCTGGTCGCCGCCGCAGAACGCCTCATACTCGGGCAGCCGGGCCTGCGACAGCAGCCGATGCAGGCGCCGGGCCTCAGGCTGATCCACGGGCTCGCCTCTTCTCGCCGGACCTGGCGTGCTACCGTAGGTGGCATAAGCCCCGGGATTGCCTCTGCTCGCAAGCAGCCCGGGGCACAGCTGTCTCTGCGGTCATGTCGCTCTCGGCTTCCAGGCGCGAGAACGCGGCAAGACTAGCATGATCATCTTTCGGTTGCCGGACTTCGCCGGACGCGTCACGAGCCTCCCGCCCTGCCAGCAGAACGTGGGGTGACGTGGCCAGCACCGTAAGGGGCGGCGCCGGCAGCCCTTGGGCCCCGAACGAGCCGGCCCGCCGGCCGCCTCCATCGCGGCCAGTCCCCGACGCGGAATGGACAGCTGTTTTCCCTGTCAAGTTCAGCGCTGTTGCGAAGCAGGGAAGAAGTCGGGCAGGAAGACAGCTCGCGGAGCGATCTCAGCGCTTGGGCAATAGAGCGTTGAGCCGCGTGAACAACTGCTCGGCGCGGGCGATGGTGGTTGCATCGATGTTGGCCGTCAGCGCTGCCTGTTCGCGCAGGAGAACAGCGGCTGGTTTGTAGTGGTTGAACCGCTTGGCGATCTTCCGCTGCTTGAAGACGGCCTCGATCTGCCGGACGATCCGTGGGTCCTTGCCGTTGAGGTCTGCGGCGGTGATCGGGGGCGTGAGCTCTGAACTGTAAGCCCGGTTGACGAGCTCAAGGTAGAAGTCCCGGTCGAACAGGTCCTCGATGTCGGCGTCAGCGGCCGCGGTGAACTCGCTGACCTCGACGAGGCCGTTCTTGGCCAGCTGGCCGTTGTCCCGCAGGCGTTGGACGGCTCCGACGTCCTTGGTGCTGGAATCGACCAGGACTGCGACGTTCAGCTTGTTCGCGCCCAAGAGGGTCACGAAGGTGGAGAGCTTGCCCGAACCGCCGATGGGGGTCTTGACCCAGCGAGGGTCAAGGCCCGTCGAACCGCCTGATTCGACGATGTCCGTGAGGACGTCCAGATAGATCAGGTCGCTCGGCCCCTCGAGCAGCAGCGTGTGCTCGCCGACGAACAGCGTCTGGGTCATCTCGACGCCCATCGCGGCCAGCAGCGGGAAGGCAGTATCCTCATCCGCCTTGAAGATCTCTGAGGAGACTTTGGCGCCGCCTCGTTCCAAGTCGATGACTGTGCGGACCCGGTCGAGGTGCTCGGGGTCGACCATGAAGGGCGAGTGGGTGGTGTAGAGAACTTGGTGCTTGGGCGCCAGCCGTTCGTCGATCAGCCGAAGCAGGTCTTCCTGAGCCCGTCCGTGAAGGGACAGGCCGGGTTCATCGAGCAGGAGAATCAGGTCGGTGGTGCCTCCCGCCTCCAGCTCGTTGAAGTAGGCGAGGAAGGAGAAGAACCAGACGAACCCGCGGGAGCGTTCGTCGAATGGAACTGACGCTCGGTGGCGGCGGTTGAAGACACGGACTTGCAGGATCGGCCCTTGGTCGTAAGGGTGCGTGGCGCCGGGTTCCGGGGCGAGGGTCTTGAGCTGGACTTCCAGCTCCTTGTTCTGCGACCAGTACTCGAAGACTTCGTCTGAGATGACGTTGCCCGAGTTTTCCAGCTCGCGAATCAGTCGCTCGTGCTCGTCGGAATCGTTGAACTCCTCGGGGGTGACGCCGGCGATGTCGAGGAGGCTGAGCAGGGCTCGTTCGCCCCGGGTGATCTCATCGCTCTGGTGGCGCCGGATCAGGTCAGGAAGGGAGACCTTGCCCGGCATCGTGTCGTAGTCGCCGAAGTAAACGAACGTGGGCATCCACGGGCTGAGGTAGGCGTCGATGAGGTGCTTCGCGAGGCTGCAGTCGCGCCATGCGCGGATCCGTGCGGCCAGAGAGCTCGCGCTGGATGGCGGCTCCTCCAGCTCGTCAAGAGCATCAAGGAGTTCCGCCACGGTGGTGGCGCTGCTGAGCGCCTGGGCAGCCGCGGCGGGCAGGTCCAGCGCGGACCGCAAGTGATCGACGATAGCGGCCTCGTGGTAGGGGATCGTGAAGAGCTTCGAGCTGTCCCGGTAGCCAATGGTGACCTGGAACTCGGGGTTGCGGAGCGCTTTGGGACCTAGCTCGGCCTCGATGGTCTTGGTCTCCTCCTCGTTGAGGCGGAAGGTCGCCCGGACGACCGGAACCTGCTGGTTGGCGGGAAGCTGCTTGCGTTCCTTCGTCTTGCGCGCCGGGAAGTCGATCACCTCGTCGAACTTGACCGTCTCCACCGGCTTGAGCCGATAGAGGGCCTGCAGGAGAGTCGTCTTACCCGATTCGTTCTTGCCGACGAGGCAGGTAACGTCGTCCTCGACGTCGAAGACCTCGGAGTCCTCGACGGAGCGGTAGTCGGTGACGCGAGCCCGGATCAGGTGCACTTGGTGCGCATTCCTTTCGCAGTTCTGTGAGAAACCCGGTGAGCTGGGCAGCGAGACGCTGATCACATCGCGCATGCTTCGCGTGCCTGGGACGGCGCGATCGAGGTATGTTCCCAAACGCTAGTCTGGAGCGACCCCGGTGCCCGTCGACCTCGACGACGCCGGGGTCCTCAGTGAGCTAGTTCAGTCATGATGCTGTTTCAGAGCGTAGCGATCTCCCCCGACAGTTCGGGACCGTTTTTCGCTGCCTTCGCCGGTTTCTGCGGGGTTTTGCGTTCGGCGAGAGGGAGGCACTGGCCAGCGCGCATCTGGATGATGGAACCCCAACTTTCAGTCACCTCAGTCACCCGCGAGTGGGTGACTGGGGTCAGGACCTCGCCGGAAGTCGCCAGCGATTCTGCGTCGTAGTCGTCGAGCAGCGGGACGTCGGTGATGGGGGCGGCGCTCGCGGGCGTGAAGCCGGAAGCGGTGCGGCTTCTTGCGGAGCGCTCGTGGTCGGACTGTGGCCGCGAGCGGCCAGGACGAACAGCCTCCCGGCGATGTAGGAGTTCCCGTTGCCGGGACACGTGCGAAGATCATCTGATCGCTGCGACGCCTTGCACTCCTTCAATCTCTCAGTCTTCGTACAGATTTCTTGTACTCATGCAAAATCTATTGCATGCTTCTTGTATGAGTCCACGTGAGATGCTCTCGGATCTCGCGGCGATCCGCCACCCGATGCCGGTTGCCACCGAGTACGACGAGACCACATCCGAGTCGTTCGACGCCGCGGTCGCCGGCGTCGAGGAAGCCCGCGCCGCGTTCATGGAGAGCCTGGAGGCGGCATGGGGCGCCAGCGGCCCCGGCTTCGATCCCTTGCTGGCCGCCATCCAGGACCTGGTTGCGGTCAAAAAGGAGGCCGACACCCAGATCCGGCTCCTCCTCGCCTACGGCCGCACCTATGTAACTCCACGCCCCTACACCCTGGAGACCCTTGGGCAATCCGCCGGGCTCAGCCCCTCCGGCGCCAGCCGCGCCTTCGGGGCTGACGAGGTTGTCGAGGTTGGCGACCGCACCGGCCTGCGCCCGCCCGCCGCCAAGATCGAGGACTACGACTCCGGCGATCCCCGACTCGGCCAGGCCAGCCGCACCCGCTGCACCTGGGGCGGCGGGAACCGTAACAACCTCTGCGCCAACCCTCCCAAGTACACCGTCATCGACAAGTCCGGCACCCCCTGGGCCTGCTGCGATGACCATCTGCCCCGCTACCTTGCCTCCCGACCCCGGGGGTGAATCAACGCCAGACACGCGAGCGGTCAGCTTAGACAATCTCCCCGCGCCTGGAACATGACCGGACCAACGCGGGCCTGGCGCAGTTGATCTCGAGTAAAGACATCCGTCGCCTGGGCGTGGCTGAGCCACGACGATCGGCCTGGTCGCCAAGGCGGTGCCGCCGCCGTTCACTGCGGCACTCAGGTGCCGGTCTGCTTCTGAAGGCTCGCGTATACGATCACATTGTCCGCATAGCTGCGGGCTTGATGATCGAATACCCCGCCGCAGGTGATGATGCGCACCTCCGCATCAGCCGTCGCGCCGTAGACCTTGGCCGTCGGGAACGACGTCTTGGCGACCTTCTCGACTCGCTCGACGAGAAACATCTCGCGGGTGCCGTCCGAATGCGTGATAGTGATCAGACTCTGCGGGCGGAGCTCTCGCAGACGCGCGAAAACAGCCGGCCCGGTACGCGTGTCCACGTGCCCGAGCAGGACGGCCGGGCCGACCTCACCCGGGGAGGGCCCCAAGCCGTACCAGCCGACCAGGTTCGTCTCCTCCAACGGAGGGGGCTCGATCACCCCGCCGGGGTCTAGGCCAACCTGGGTGATTGGTGCGGACACGCCGATCGCCTCGATGTCCAGGTGCGTGGGCGGCGCGACGGGCCTGGTCGTGGCCACTTGAACAGGCCGCCCCGCAGGCGGTGCGGGGACGGAGACGTACAGCGGCACGGGTGGCACAGCGCTCGCGTCGGTCAGGACGCGGTAGGTCATCGCCATGGGGGTGCCGACGACAGCGATCAGCCCAGCGGTGATCATCATCCAGGAGAAGGTGTTCAGCTTCCTGGGTCGTCTGCTGGGTGTGTTCGCCGGCTGGGGGGCGGGCAGGGGGCCGGTGCCGTGCGAGTGGGATTTCGAGGCGGCCAGGACGAGCAGCCAGGAGTAATCCGAGTACTGGTCAGAGTCCATGCACGCGCCTGCGTCGCCGTTCCCAGCCGATGCCGAGCGCCAGGAGCAGCACAACGGCACCGCCGGCGAGGTAAGGCAGCGGATCCGGGCCGGCGAGCCCGCCTCCGCCGGTCGGGGCGCTGCCCACGGGAGTGATCATGGCGTGGGCCGGATCGGTGTCTGTGGATTGGGCGGTGACGGTCACAGTGGGCGTGGGCGTGGTCGTGGGCGTCAGTGTGGGGCTGGGTGATGAGGTGGGTGTTGTCGATGGTGTGCCCGCGGGATCGGTGATGGTGATCGACCCCAGGATCGGCGAGGCGACCTCGGGGGTGCACACCGTCTCCTGGGTGGTGCCGTCACGGGTGATGATCACGGTGATGTCGCCGGGGGCGACGCTCAGCGTGCCGGGGGAGCGAGGTGTGTAGGTGCCTTTCATGGCGCCGCCGAGCAGAGGCTGGCCCTTGCCGATTCCGGAGCCGTTGGGTGCGGAGGTGGTGAGGACGGCGATGGGGTCGGCCGTCGGGGTGGCGCTGCCGGTGGGGGTTGGTGTCGAGCTCGTAGTGGTGGGAGCGCCGGTGGCCGGAGGAGTGCTCGGGCCGGGTGGGGTGGTGGAGATCTTCAAGGTGCCCTTCTGCACGACCGCGCCGGGCGGTATGGCGTCCTGGGCGAGCAGCCCAGGAGTTTCGGCGGTCCACTCCAGATCGAGGTTCTGTCCGAGTGGGGCGGTGGCCGGAAGGGTGGAGCGGACCTGGAACTGCGCGGGCATGTCCGTCCCCAGCGGCGACTTGCAGGTGTAGGTGACGGCCGTGGCCGCTTCCGCGGGAACGGCGCCGAGGCCCACAGCGGTGGTGAACGCGAGGAGGGCCGGCGTGATCCATCGAAGGTGCATGAGCAGAGATGTCCTTGTGCGAGAGGAGGGAGGAAGCATGGTCACAAGGCCCGGTGCTGGCCGATGTGCAGTTCACCGCGACGCGTCCGGCTGGGACGCGTGATCCTGGTGCGCGCTTCGACCAGTACCAGGCCGGACACCACGGCCACGATCAGCACGATCGCCGGGATGGCCAGCAGCAGGTGTTGCCAGCCGATGCCGGGTCGCGTTGTGGCGGTGTCGGCGAGCCGCATGGTCTGGACGGGCGGTGGGGTGGGGGACGGTGCCGGCTCAGGGACGCTCGGCGGGGCTACCTGCGGCAGGGTCACTTCGGGATCCGGTGTCTGCGTGATGAGCGCCTCGGTCGGGCTGGGCATCGCGGGCGCGCTCACCTTTGGTGCCTGACCGGCAGGAACGGCCGGCGGTGGAGGGGTTACGGTGACGGTCGGTATCGGCTTCGGCGGCTCGATCGTCTGAGTGACGGGGGACACCGGGGCCGGCTGGGCCGGCTGGGCCGGTGGTGTGACCGTGACGGTGACCGTTGGTTCCGGCTCTGGCCGGCCTGTGTCGTCGTCCGACGTCGGCCCGCCGGGTTCGACCATGCCCGGTTGTGGTGAGGGAGCTGCCTGAGCCGGCTGTGGGGAGCCGGTCAGCAGCAGGACGCCCAGCAGGATCAGTGTTCCTCTCACGCGACCACCGGCATCGGTGTCCGCCAGGTGGGAAAGGGGCTCGGATCGGCCAAGGGCGAGGGCCCGTCAGGCGTTCCTGCGGGTCGGCCCCCCAGATGATTCCGCCGCAGCGCGCAGGAGGCGGTCTCTTGCTCTACCAATGTCTTTTCGGTCTCGTGCTGGTTGTTCGCGCTCGTTGCCGTTCGCGTGAGAGGGAACGCGGGCGCTCGGGAAAGTTGGGCGGCACCCGGGTGGGTGCCGCCCGTGATTCAGGCTGTCGTTGCCTTGGCTATCGTCTCGTCGCTCTGACGATCAGCCAGATGACGACGGCGACGAGCGCGAGGAACGCGACGGGAATGGAGATCATGAGAAGGATCTCCCATCCTTGCGGCTGAAGAGGATCTGGCGTCATCTCGCGTTGGCCATTCCTGTTGCGCGGTGGGTGTTGGCTACCAGGACCATGCGCTTCTGTTCCCCTTGACGTCGCCCTTGAAGTGCAGGCCGATGACTCCGTTGAGCTTGCACACGAAGTAGGCGTCGACACAGAACTCCGCCGCCGCGTTCACGTAGAAGTAGTACTTCTGCGGCGACAGCCACGACCGTTTAACCTGCCAGCGGACGAATTTGTAGATGAGCTTGGCGCGCTGGAGATAGTCGACACCATGTGTCGTGATCTCATAGCGCTTCTTCTTCTTGTTGTAGGTGGAGCACCAGTTGACGTAGATGGAGACGGTGCCCATGTAATTCTGCGTGTATCGCTTGCTGGTATAGCAAGCCTTTCCTGAGGTGTCTGCGTTGTTGACCGGGTCCTGTCCCGCGTATTCGTAGGCGTTGGCCGAGCCGCCCGCGACGGGGTCCGTCTGCAGGAAGCGGCCTGTGGCGGGGTTGTAGAGGCGTACTCCCATGTGGATCAGGCCGCCGATGGCGTCCGTGGCGGGCTGTGCCGTTCCCAGCCATCCGTAGCGGCCGGGGTTGGAGGAGTTCTCGGCGCGGGGGGCGCCGTACTCCGTCTGCTCGAAGTAGGCCTGCACACCCGTGGCAGTGGTGGCGGCGTCGCTGGTTGCGACGATGTCACCGTGCAGGTTGGCCAGTTGCAGGACGCTGCTGCCGTCGCTCCGCTGGATGGCGGCCAGGCCGTTGAAGGCCGAGATGTTCCGCGTCCAGCTGCCGTTGGCTTCGCTGATCCAGGCGGGTGTGTCCGCCCCTGACGCGTAGTGGTACCCGACCGTGCCGGGGGTGGCTCCACCCGAGGTGACCACGCTGCGTACGCGGCCTTCGGGATCGAGCGTGTAGGTGCTCGTCTGCTGCCCCTGCGTCAGCTTGGCCAGTCTGTCGCTGCTGAAGTACTCCGCGGAGACCGCGGTGGTGCCGGACACCTGCTGGGCGGGTACCTGGGTGGTGCGGCCGAAGGCGTCGTAGGCGTAGCCGCTGTCGGTGATGCGGTCGGCCGCGTCGAAGCTGGAGCTCTGTGTGGACGGTGTGGTCGCCGTCGAGCAGGCTCCGTCGTCGTCGCCCGGGTAGGTGGACAGGTTGATGCGGTTGGTGCCGGCGCTGAAGGCATAGACGCGGGTGGTGCAGGTGGTGCCGTAGTTGTCGGCGACCTTGGTCAGCCGTCCGGCGGCGTCGTAGGTGTAGTTCTGGCGGCTGGCTTTGGGGCCGCTCTGCTGAGCCACGCGACCGTCCGCGTCAGGCAGTGCCGAGAACGACAGCCACGTCGTGCCGCTCTTGGCGTAGGTCAGGCCTACCGCGTTGTCCGCCGCGTCGTAGCGGCTCGTGGCGGTCAGCCCGTTGGGAAGGCCCTGTGTGACCAGCCGGCCGTCGGCGTCGTGTGCTCCGGTGAAGGCTCCTGCGCTGCCTCCGGTGTCGATCTTGGTGATCAGGCCGCGGCGCTCCGCCTTGCCCAGGGCGTCGGTGCCGTCGTAGGTGTAGGTCGTCACGCCCTTGCCGTCGCCGACCGACGCCGTGAGCCCGTCGAGGGTGTAGGTCGTCGTGGAGGTGTTGCCATCGGCGTCCGTGCTGGTCGTCACCCGGCCCAGGCTGTCGAAGCCGCTGGTGACCGTCGCTTTTCCGTCGCTTGCCTGGGTGCGCAGCCCGGTTGACGGGTCGTAGGTGAAGGTGATCTCCGGAGTGGCGGAGCCGCCCTCGGTGGCCGGCGTGACCGTGAGCGCGGACTTGACGCTGCGACCAGCGGCGTCGTAGGAGACGGTCGTGGTCCGCCTGGCCGTTCCGGTGTCCTCGGTCGTCACTGCCGGGCCGCCGAAGTAGGCGTAGGTGGTCGTGGTGACCGGCAGCGGCTTGCCCGCCGGCTGCGCCGCGGGACCGGTACGGCACACCATGCCGGACCACTCGGGCTTGCCACCACACGCGGCCACATCCGGATGCGCGCCGGCCGTGTAGTAGACGGTCAAGGTCGTCGCCGCGTCAGTTCCGCTGCTTGCGGGGGAACGCCGCTCGACCTCACGGCCGGAGGCGTCCAAACGGGTGCGCTCGACAAGATCGCTCGCGCCGGGCATCACCGTGGTCCTGCTGGTCGGCGTGGAAAGTTCCCAGCCGGAGCTGTCGCCGGAGACCAGCGGCTCGTAGCCGTTCTTGACGGTGCGGACATCGGCCGCGCCCGGAGCGGCGGAGCCGTCGACGATCAGCGGGCTGGTGACGGTGGTCGTGACAAGACCGGACCCTTCGAAGCCAGCCGGGGCCCCTTCGTCGTAGGTGTAGCCGGTACGCGCCCGCGCCGAGGCCACCGCGCCGGAAGCCAGAACCGACACATGGGCCGGACCGTCGGCGGTGACGATGTTCCCGTCGCCGTCGTAGGCGGTCACACTGGCCAGCAGGTCCGCGCGTTCGGAGGAAGTGGCACGGCCGGCGACATAGGGAGCGGTGTCAGCGGTCGGGGCGAGCGCTTGGGCACGATTGCCGGCCGACAGCGCCCACGTGGTGTTGCCGTTGTCGTCAAAGCGTGTCGTGGCGATCTGCCAGGCGCCCGCGCCGAAGACGGCGGTGTTGACGGGACGACCGTTCACATCCACGTACGTCAGCTTGCCGTAGGGGTAGTCCGTCGGGGCGGGGCGGTAGGCGCCGGAGCCATCACGGGCCGGCACCTTGGAGGCGGGGAAGATCGCCGCGCCGATCCGAGGCAGGTCCAGGACCTGGCTCCAGGCGGCAGTGTCGGTGGCGGTCAGGGGCACGGGAGCCGCTGTGCCGCCGATCGGGATGTCGTAGGCGACAGCTTCGGTGGCCTCACCCTGGGGGGTCGTCCGCGAGACGTCCGCGACACGTCCGGCGGCGTCGTAGCGCATCCGCCACGGGGCCAGGCCGGGCGGTGTCACCTGGCTCAGGCGGCCTTCGCCGGTGTAGTAGTACGTGCTGGCCAATCCGGTGCGCGGGTCGGTGACGGTGCGCAGATGACCGGTGGAGTCGTAGGCGTAGCCCGCCACGACGACGGTCTTCATGGCCGCGCTGTCCGGGTCGTAGGCGGTGAACGTGATCTGCTTCACCAGCCCGGTGTAGTCACCCCACCCGCTGGCGACACCCGTTGCCGTGGTGGCCGAGGCGTAGGTGATGTCGAGTGCCTTGCAGCCGGCCACCAGTCCCGTGGAGCAGTCGACGTCCCGGGGCACCGGAGCGAGGATGCGCGTGACGCGCCCCTGCCCGTCGCGGGTGTAGGCGGTCGTGTTGTCCGAGCCCGGCTCGTCGACGCGGGTGACACCCCACCTGCCATCGACCGCCTCGAAGACCGTCTTGATCCCCAAGGTGCCGTCCACATGGGTGAACCGGCTGGCCGAATCCTTGGTCACGTAGGAGCCGTCGGTCGCGTCGGACACGCCTTCGAAGACGCCCTCGGCGTTGACGGTGTAGGTCAGCTGGGCGCCGTCGGCGCCGATCAACAGGACGTAGCCGCGATCGGAATGATCCTCGAACTGCATGCTCGACGCCGCCGCGTTCTGTCCGCCCATCGAGGCGGCCCATCCCGGGCCGAAGACCCCCTCAGCCCCCTGCTTGGTGACGGGAGCAAGCGCCGTGTGGGTACGCGCGACCGACAGTCCGAAGATCGAGGCGTCGGTGGCATCCACTGCGTAGTCGCCGGTGAGCAGCGCCACGGTGCCGGGGCCGAGCGGCTGCATCGCGTAGCTGCTGCCGAACGCGGTGCGTTCCAGGGTGAACGTCACCAGGTCCGAGCATGCCTCGGCTGCGCCGGGGAAGCAGGCACGCAGCGCGATCGGGCCGTCGCCTCGTCCCAGGGCCGCCATGGTCTTGGCGGCGTCCCAGTACAGGTCCGCGAAGTCCTTGCCGGCATCGCCGCGAGTCTGCGGCCAGCCGGAGATGGGATCGGCGGAACCGGGAGTGGTGACATCGGAGGCGGGAACGGGCGCCCATGCGCCGGTGCTCTCCAGGTCGGCCTTGTACTCGTAGCGCACCTGGGAGCGGTCGGGCGCCGCGCGGGAGGAGAGCGTGATGGCCGACTGGGTCCGGTCCCCGCCCTGCGGCTTGGTGACTTCACCGACTCCGGCGCCGAAGCTGTAGGCGGTCACCGTCGAGGTGCGCAAGGCCTTGTCACGCGTCTTGACATAGAGCGTGTGCCAGCCCTGCGCGGGGTCCAGGGTGATCTGCAGCGGGTCGCCGCCGCCGTCGTTGTCCTCGGCCAGATTAGGTGTGGCTGGATCATCCAGGCCCCAGTAATAGCCCGCTCCATCGGCGGAGCTGGTGTCGAGGGTCGCCTTGACGGCCTCGGCCTGCTTGGCCGACCAGGCGTTCGCCGGGTAGGGCGGCAGGGAGATGGTGGCCGCGGCAGGCGCAGCGTTGTCCACGGTGAAGTGCTGCCAGGCGGACCAGGCGCGGGAGTAGTCGGTGCCGTCGAAGGCTCTGACTCGCCATCGGTAGTGCTTGCCGTCGGCGAGCTTGCCCGCGGCGACCGTGACCTTGCCGGTGTCGCCGGTGTTCAGACCGGCCGCCGAGCCGGTCCAGACCTGGCCGGTGCCGTCGGTGAAGGCCGGGTCGTATTCGACCTCGAAGTCCAGTCGCTGGGTGTCGGATTCCCCGTCGTAGGCCAGCGCCGACAGCGTCGGAGTCAGCGACGTCAGATAGGTCCCGCCGTTGGTGCCTCCCGCCGATGGTGAGGCCTGCAGGCTGGTCACGCCGGGGTAGGAGTTCCACTGGACGGTCAGCTTGGGGCCCGATCCGCCTGAGGTGGCCTCGGCCGACCGGAACATCCGCCAGTCGGTCGACTCGGACTCGTTGGCCGCCGCGAGGCGCAGGCCATGGTTCGGCATGCTGCCATCGGACCAGCCCTGCACGATCGGCTCGATGGACCAGCCCATGTCGCGCTCGGCCTCACACCCGGTGAAGCCGTAGCTGAGTGTGCTGGTCACCGCGTTGGTGCCCGTCGTGGTGGGCTGGGCGTCCAGCTTGAGGGTGGAGGCGGACCAGGCAGAGGTCACACGCCGTGCCTGGATGCCCGCACCTGCTGCGGTGCCGCACGCGTTGGCCTTGTAGTTCGACAGCACCAGGTCGGCGTTGAGGATGTGCTTGCGATTCATGCCGTTGAGGCCGAATTGCAGGTACGTTCGAGCGGTTTTGGCTCCCGATCCGAACTTTCCCGCGTGCAGCCAGTTGCTCCCGGTCTGGGACGCCGGGTAGTCCGTGGAGACGAACGTGTCGGTCTGCAGAGTGAGCTGCATCCAAGGATCCACAGTGACGGGGAATTGCACGCCCGGATCGGCAAGGAAGGCAGCATCGGGTTTGAGCACGAGCGTGGGCCCGTCGGGACCTTTCACGATCTCGGAGGCCACTTCGGCGCGTTTGCCGCTGTCCGGCGATTGCTCGGCGGCGGCGTCCCACATCTGGGGTGCGGGAGCGGCGGCGATGACGTTGTCGCTCGAGTCGTCGGAGAGCTGCAGACCCCGATCGGCGCGCTTGCCGAACCGCATGCCTGACAGCTCGATCGGCAGTTTGATCTCCACCGGGCCGGTGGGACGCTCACGGAAGACCACGAAGTGCACAAAGCCGCGAGCTTGTGCCTGGACCACGAGGTCCGCCCCGGGTGCGACGTTACGCCAGGTCATGGTGTCGCCGGAAACCTCGGGCCGGCCGAGCGTGCCGGCCCATTTCAGCCCGAAGCGGCGTTCCTTACGCTGCTTCTTGCCGCGCACCTTCACCGTGGTGCTGTCGGCGATGGAGGCGAAGGCACCGGTGCCGTCGGCGGTGAAGTCGATGTCGGCATCGGCCGCCTTGGGAACCAGGCGTGTGCCGTCCTTGACGAGCGTGGTGTCGACGGGAACCCATCCGTTGCCGCGCCGGACGCGAATGGGGCCGGTGTGGAGCTCCGTGGACAGCGTTCCGTCGGGGTTGATCCAGGTCGTGGACTGTTCGGTGCGCTCTGAGGTGATCTCCACGGGAGAGTTCTGCAGGCGCGCCGCGAGGCCGGCCGAGACCATGTCGGGACTCTCTGCGATCCGCGGCTGCTGCGGCGCGGCTGCGACGTGCGGGGGAGCCTGAGTGCGACTGCCGGGTGCCGCCTGAGCGGGCCACGCTGCGGTGAGCGTCAGGGCCGCCACGGTGGCAGTGACTGTGGCCCGCGCCAGATGTCTTCGCCGATGGGGAGACAGGCGGGCGAGACCGATGAAATAACCCACAAAGATCCTATTTGTCTAAAAGTCGGGTAAAGCGGACATAAAGGTACCAGTGGTTCAGATGGGGATAAGTGGGGCGACGGTGCTCGGGTGGTAACGAGTCGAGCACACTTGGTTCTGCCGAAGCCGCCCGCCGTCGTACGTATTCGGACGTGCCGCAGGGCGCGCTGGCCCATGAACGATGCACAGCCGGGGAAGCGGGCTGCCATGCGGATCAGGCTGCTTCGCTGGGCTTGATCCGGTTTGACGGACATCGGAGATCAGGGGTCGTCCCGGAAGGATGTCCATGATGAAGAGCATGGGGAAGGAGAAGCCGCGTCCTCGCCGCTCGTTCACTCCGGAGTTCAAGACTCGTCGAGCTGGGCCGGCGCGGTGACCGCTCGGCCGGGCAGGTGGCCCAGGACTTCGAGCCGGCCGAGACGGCGGTATGGCAGTGGGTGCGCCAGGCAAAGATCGATGCCGGGCAGCGAGATGGGCGGGCCAGCAGCGAACGTCAGGGACTGGAGGCGTTGCGGCGCGATAATCGGCGATTGCGCGAGGACGTCGACGTGCTCAAGGGCGCGCACCGGGTTGTCGATGCGATGCAGCCGATGTGGGCGAACTTTTCGGGATTGGCCAGTCTCCGCAGCGTCGTGATCCGCCCGTCGGTGATCTCCACGGTGTCGAGCCAGACCAGTTCGCCACCGCGGTAGGTCGCCAGGGCCGGCTGCCCGCTCACCTCGATGATCTGGAACGCGTCGGGACGCCGACCTGTCCGTGCCCGTGCTGCGCCAGACCTGTGCTTTCGTCGGGAGGCCCCCTGCTACGCGTCTTCAGGCAGCGACAGCCCGACACGCTCGATCATCTGCGCCTCGTCAGGCTGTCCCTGCGTGGAGAGAAGCTCGAGCAGACGGCCGGCAGCGCCGGGAGCGCCGCCGGCGACCAGGGCCCGCAGCTGAGCCGTCTCACCGGGCTCGGCGAGCAACGCGGCCAAGTGACGAGCAGCCTCGTGGTGGCCTGCCTCGGTCAAAGATCGCAGATCCTGTGTCCGGCCCTGCTTGGCCAGCAGGGCGGCGAGCGGCCGCACAGCGCTGTCGTGACCGGCATCGACGAGCTGGGACAGATCCTGTGTCCGGCCCAGCTTGGCCAGCCACTCAACCGCGGCGTCGTGGCCCGCGAAGGCCAGCTCGCGCAACTCGTCGATGCGGCCTTGCCCGGCCAGCAGCTCGGCACAGCGTCGGGCGGCACGGTCGTGGCCGTGCTCGGCCAACTCACGCAGCTCGTCGATGCGGCCTTCCTGGCCGAACACCTCGGCCAGATGGTCGGCCGCGATGTGATCGCCCTTCGCGGCCAGGTCACGAAGCTCGCCGATGCGCTTCTGCTCGGCCAGCAGCTCGACCAGCTGATAGCCAGCCGTGTGGTGGCCCGCCGCGGCCAGATCGTGCAGTTCGCCAGCACGGCCTTGCTCGGCCAGCAGACGGGCCAGCAACGCTACGGCGTTCGGCAGATCCGCGCTGACCGCGAGAGTCAAGAGGGAGATGGCCTCCTCTGTCTGGCCCTCTGCGGCCAACATCTCGGCCAGCCGTTGAGCGGCAAAGACGTCCCCTTCATCGGCCAGAGCGCGGACGTCGTCGACGCGGCCGTGCTGGGCGAGCAGGCCAGCCAGCTCAGCGGTGGTGACGGGGCCGCCGGCGTCGACCAGTGCCCGCAGCTCTCGAAGCGGAGCGCGCTCGACCAGGAGCTCAAGAAGCTGGCGCACGACACAGCGATCCCCTGTGTGGGCAAGGGTGCGCAGGGCGGCGATGGCCTGGTCCACCTCGCCTCGTTCGAGCAGCAGCCCGGCCAGCCTGGTGGCGACGATGGGATGGCGGCCCGCCGCCGGGATGGCGCGTAAGGCAGCGATGGCCTGATCCGGCGCTCCCTGCTTGACCAGAAGGTTGGCCAGTTGGTCGGCGGCGTAGGGGAAGCCGTCATCGGCCAGAGTGCGCAGGACTGCGATCTTGCCTAGCTCGGCCAGAAGCTCTGTCAGCCGGTGGGCAGCCAGGTCGTTGCCGGATTCGGCCAGGGCACGCAGGTCATCGAGGCGGCCACGATCAGCCAGCATCGCGGCGAGTGGACCGGCTGCGGAGGAGTCTCCGTTGTCGAGGAGGCTGCGCCAGAAGGACAGCGCATCGGGGGCTCACCCCGAAGCGTGGACACGGGTTGTCATGCGGCGAGCAGCACCTTATCGGTGGTTTGCTGCTCGTAGTCGATAGGGCTGAGGTAGC
>NZ_JBFAOM010000068.1:0-37213 GCF_040675235.1 Nonomuraea sp. NPDC049637 | reverse complement strand
ACGTCCAAAGGCGAGCGCAGCGCTAGGAGGCCGGCGCTCGGGTCCGTGTCACCAGACGCAAAGTAGCCGTGAGTAACCGGCAGCCGCGTGACATAAGGGCCGGTTAGCGAGCAACGCGACATGCGATAACGCGCCCCGCCGTCGCTTTCGGGGCCGCGAGCGCCGGACTCCTCCCCGAACGCCCGGACCGAAACCCGGGGTCGGGCACCGCAGCCGTCACCCGTTGTGGCCTGCGGCAACGCTCTGCTCTGCCCCTGATGACACAAACCCGAGCGCCGGGCCGTGACGGCGCACTCGCCCGCGTCCGTCAGGCAGATCAGGAGGCCGCCGACGCTCTGGCCAAGGCCGCCACGGCGCGGGCGGAGGTCGCCGAGCCGGCCGACAACCTGGTGGCTTACGCGATGCTGCCGGCGGGCCCGCGCTCCATCGCCATCGGATGCGCCGGCGGGAAACAGCGCACCGTTGACCGGACTACCGAAAGACACGCCGTGAAGGAGCGAGTCTTTCGCCGGACGTAGTCGGTAAACGGTGCTTTTCTGGACTTTCCGGCCCGGTCTACGTGCGCGCACGCGCGTAGGTTCGGGTGCTTCTGTGATCTGCAACGCAGCTTGGCCGGGAATATGCAACATCATTTGGCCGCGTACGGTCACGGACAGCAACGGGCGGTCAGCTGATGCCGATGACCAGAGCATCGCGGGCGGCGTCGATGACCTCGGCGGTGATCCGGTCGACGCCGTCGTTGAGTTTCATCACCCGTTCGGCTTGTTCCAGGAGCCGGGTGACCAGCCGGAAGTTGCCTGCAACCGAACGGGGAAGGCCCCTCGGAACGGTGGGGTGAAACACTCGGAAAAGGTGCCGGACATGTATCGAGATGTCCGACACCTTGGTACGAGGAGAGTCATCTGTGCCCCATCCCCCGGGAGCGCGAGACCGCTTCGAAGCGATCTACAACGCGCACTACCCGGCCATCCACCAGCACGCCGCCCGCCGTACGGACTCGCCCGAGGACACGGCGGACGTGATGTCCGAGACGTTCCTCACCGCGTGGCGGCGCATCGCCGACGTGCCCGAGGGCAAGGACGCCCGCCTGTGGCTGTACGGCGTGGCCCGTCGCGTCCTGGCCAACCAGCGGCACGGCCAGTCCCGTAGGGCCGGGCTGGCAGAACGGCTGAAGGACGCGTCGTCCGCCGCGCGGCCGTCCGGGCCGGACGGGCTTGACCATGTGCGGGAGGCGTTCGACGGCCTTCCCGCCCGTGACCGCGACGTGCTCGCATTGGCCTGCTGGGAAGGCCTGACCGGCCCGGAGATCGGCAAAGTGCTCGGCTGCACAGCGACGGCGGCCCGCATCAGGCTGCACCGCGCACGCAAGCGGCTGGCCAAGGCGCTGGGGCTGACGGAAGAAGACCAGGCGATCGTGGAACTGAGAGGAGAGAGCCTGTGAGCAAGATCGACCGGCTGGTGGCCGCCATCGACCCCGCGCCCCACCCGCCAGAACAGGGCCAGGACGCGCGGGAGTTGTTCCACGAGATCGTTGCGACGCCGTCCAAGGCACGTCGCAGGGTGCGCTGGCCGGTGGTGATGCCCCTCGCCGCGATGCTGGCGGCCGCGGCCGTCATGGGGGTGGCGTTCATCCCCACCGACGCACCAAGCGGCATCGCACCGGCCACCGCGCTGGCATTCCAGCGTTCGGGCGACGACTGGATCGTCACCGTCAAGGACCTCTACGCCGACCCTGAGCGCTTCGCATCCGAGTTCAAGGCCCGCGGGCTCGACATCCGCCTGTCGATCGCCGCAGGCTCCCCAAGCATGGTCGGTCATGTCGCGGCCACGGATAATTCGGAGGAACCCGGCATCGAAGAGTCGGTGGAGTGCGAGGCCGGCCGATGCGCGGCCTCGTTCCGCATTCCCGGGGATTTCAAGGGCAGCGCGCAGATCTGATTTGCCCGTCCGGCCCGGCCCGGGGAGCGGTACGAATCGGCCGGTGACGCCGACGCCGCTGGTGAGCTGCTGCATTGCGTGCCGTTCCGCGGCATGACCGTGGACGAGGTACGGGCCGTGCTGGCCGAGCGGGACGGCTCGATCGAGGAGTTCAGGGTCGGCAAGAAGTCGGACCGCGCCCAGCAGGTGCCGGGCAGCTGGTTCGTCAGCGACGCGGTGCCGACAGCCCCTGGGCAGGTGCTCGTCTGGGCGCAGCCGGAAGGGATGAAGTTCACTCCCGAGCTGACCGCGCACGTGAAGAAGAAGATGGCCGGATGCCCGAAAGGCTGACCGAGAAATACCCCGCATGAGTGAGTATGGCGCCGCAGCAGAAGGTGCGGCGCCATACGTACGCCAGCCGCCGGAACGGCACAACCGCGGTCTGGTTCCACTTAACGTGATCTGGCTCAGCGGCCCCGTCACTAGGAGTGACATCCGGCCAAATAATGGTGCAGCTCCCCGGCCAAGGTGCGGTGCAGGTGACAGGTGCTTCCGGCAGCGGCCTTCCCTGCTTCCGGAAGCACCCCCGCTAGCACCCCAAACCACGCCCTGAACAGGCCGGTAGCAGGTAGCAGCCGGACAGTGAACAACCTGGAACCCGGCTCGGGAGGGCGCTTTGCTGCCCCTCCGCCAGGGCCTGCTTCCGCAACCGGCGGCGCGACGTTTACCGGCGGTGGCGAGGTAGCAGGTGAGCCTCCAGGGCGCAGCTGATGAGCTCGCTGCGCGAACGGGCGCCTGTGGCGTCGACCAGGTCGTCGATGACGTTCGTGTCCGCCTCCGTGGCCTGGAAGGACCACAGGCGACGGCGGCCGTCCCGCGCGGCGGCCGCCGTGGTCGACGCGCCATGCCGAGGCGGGAACAGGCTGTCCTCACGTCGCACCGGTCTCGCGTGCCTGCGCGCGACCAGGCCGGGCAGCTCGGCGCGCAAAGCGTCGATGGCCTCGACCACCAGCTGGTAGTTGTCCACGCGACGCGAGCGGCGGCGACGGCTGGCCGCCTGAATGACGGCGAGCAGCAGGTAGACCCCGACCGGGAACGTGTCGGGCGGCCCCTCAGGCACCTGACGACGCTCGGCCACGTGGGCCTGGACCTCCCGCGCCTGTTCGGCTGTCGCGTCAGGAGCGGGCGCAGACGGCGGCGAGGACGGGGCGGCATCGGGGGCGAGGACGGGGCGGTATCGGGGGCGACGGCGTCGGTGTCCTTGCCCGGCTGCTGACGCGCGGGCAGCAGTCCCCCGAGGAGGAAGTCCGCAGGAATTAGCGGTAGCGCACCACGCCGGAGCTCATGCGGTGGTGCCTCCCTTCCGGCGGCGCAGGGGATCGCGGTCGGCGACATGGGCGGCCACGGCGTCGACACTGGGCCGGGCGTAGCGCTCCAGGGAGCGTACGGAGGCGTGTCGGGAGCGGGCCAACAAGGTTGGGGTGTTGGTGCCGTCCTCGGCTTCATGCGTCAGAGCGGAGTGGCGCAGTTGATGCAGCGTCCACCCGCCGCGTGCCTCGAGTTCGGGCCCGCGGGTGCGGCCTTTGAGCAGCCGGGGCAGGAGTTGGGCGGTGCCCGATTGCCAGTGCACCCATTCGATGGTGCCGCCCTTGGAGGTGACGCGGCCGCGTTTGTCGGTCAGCAGCAGGTCCTCAACGTCGAGGCAGAGGATCTCCTCGGTTCGTGCGCACGTCTCGTACAGGGCCTTCCAGAGCGTACGTTCGCGTACGCCGATCTTGAGGTCGAACAGCACGGCGATCTGTGCGCGGGACAGCGCCCGAGTCCGGTCAGGGGGCGCGGGCCGGCGTTCGATGCCGCTGATCGGGTTGCGGGCCAGCCATCCGCGGGCGCGCCACCAGGTGACGGCAGCCTTCATCACCGACAGTTCACGGTTGACGGTATCGGCGTCGACCAGCCGGGCCCGCTGCGCGAACATCTCGGCGAGCACGTCGGCTGGCACCTCATCGAACGAGGCCACCGCCACGGCGGGTGGCTCGGCGCCGCGCCGGTTGCGGCCCAATGGCGGTTGCTGCCCCGTGGCCAGCCAGGCCCAGGTGAGCAGTGAGATCCGGTAGATCCGCTGGGAGGAGGCAGCTATTCCAGCCGAGAGAAGGTATGCCTCCACGGCGGTGCTGTAGTCGGCGGGCGTGCTGCGATCGAGGGCGTGAACGGTCATGCGCTGCTGCTCCCCGTCATGGATGTGGATACGTCCCCGAGGATCCCTTGGCGTAGTGGGTTTCTTCGAGAATCCAGTAGTGCAGGTCCACCAAATCGGGAGGCCACAGCACCACGCCCGCTTGGCCGACGAGTCCATGCGCGTTGGTGCGGGCCAGTTCCTTCAGCCACTTCGCCAGCTTCATCCCGGCGAATTGGCCGGCGACCGCCGCGGTGGTCGCCGCAGTGACGAGGTCTGCCAGCTGCAGGTGCGGAACGTGATGGGAGGGCGCGGTGAGGATGGGCGAGACGACGCGATCGGGTGTGGCGAAGCGAGTGCCGTCCCGGGTCAGGCCGAGGGTGTCGGCCAGCCACTTCACTTCGTCCTTGCGGCCACCGCCCGGCTGATCAGCGATGATGATGCCGACATCATTCCGCTCCCGCAGATGCAATGTGACCCGCTCGTAGAGGTACTTGAGGATCTCGGCCTCGACATCAGCCTTCTCCCACGGCAGGTGGCCGCGATCCCACACCACGACGGCAGACCTGATGCCCTGGTCGATGGCGGCCTGAAGCATCCGCTGGCGCAGTTCAGTGATCAGTTGTCCGCCCGCCGATGCCTGGAATGTGTTCTTGGGAGGCTTCCACTTGATCTCCTCGCCCTCGGGAATCTCCAGCTCCGTGCGGATGCCGTCGAGCGCCGACGCGAACCCCGCGACCGCAGGTTCGGGGACGATCACACCGCCCACCGAGACGAGCTCGCCCATCTGTCCACGGCGGGCTCCTTCTGCCCGCTGTCGTCGATGTAGATCATGTGCACCGTGACGCCTCCAGGACCATTGCCGCAGTAAATGCGGCATTTACTGCGGCAGTCATTCGGTGCGGCAAAGATCTGCCTCGGCGTAGTAGGGCCGCGGTCGGGCTGGGGCGATGGACCACTTCGGGTGTCACTGGGCAAGACCTTCACGGCGATGCTTATGCTCCTTTAACATCTGGGACTCTAAAGTGCTAGCAGGCTAGATATATGGAGGATCCAGGTGATCGAGTTCCATCTGGACGGCAGGTCGGGCGTTTCGCCGTATCTGCAGCTGGTCCAGCAAGTACGGCAGGCGCTGCGGCTCGGCGTGCTGCGCGAGGGTGACCAGCTGCCCACCGTCAAGGAGGTGGTGGCGCACTTGGCGATCAACGCCAACACCGTCCTGAAGGCTTACCGAGAGCTCGAGCACCTGGGCTTGGTGGCCGCCCGGCCGGGGGTGGGGACGTTCGTGACGGCGACGCTCACCGACACCTCGCTGGCCGCGCACGGCCCGCTGCGGATGGAGCTGCAGCGCTGGCTGGCCAAGGCCCGCCGGGCCGGCCTCGACGAGGAAAGCATCGAGGCCCTCTTCATGACCACCTTTCGGACCTTCGCTCAGGAGGACATAGCGTGAACGCGGTCCTGCAGGCCCAGGGACTGGGCAGGAAATACGGCAGACGCTGGGCGCTGCGCGAGTGCACCATCGACATCCCGGCGGGCCACGTCGTCGGGCTCGTGGGCCCCAACGGAGCCGGCAAGACCACGCTCCTGAAACTCGCCAGCGGCCAGCTCCAGCCCTCGGCGGGCGGCATCACCGTGCTCGGCGGCCGGCCCGCCGGCGGTCCGGCGCAGCTGGCCAAGGTCGGCTTCGTGGCCCAGAACACCCCCACCTACGCCGGGCTCAGCATCGCCGATCACCTGCGGCTGGGAGCACGGCTCAACCCCCGCTGGGACGCCCTCATGGCGCGCGAACGAATCGCGAGACTCGGTCTCGATCCCGCCCACCGGGCGGGCAAGCTGTCGGGTGGCCAGCGCGCCCAGCTCGCCCTCACTGTGGGCCTGGCCAAGCGGCCCGAGCTGCTGATCCTGGACGAGCCGGTCGCCTCGCTCGACCCGCTGGCCCGCCGCGAGTTTCTGCAGGGCCTGATGGAGGCGACCGTCGAGCACAAGTTCAGCGTGCTGCTCTCCTCTCACCTGGTCTCCGACCTGGAACGCACGTGCGACTACCTGATCGTGCTCGTCGACTCCCGCGTGCAGGTGGCCGGGGAGACCGACAAGCTGCTGGCCACCCATCACCGGCTCACCGGCCCGCGCCGCGATCCCGACCGGCTCCCTGCCGACCAGCACGTGATCTCCGCCAGCCACACCGACCGGCAGAGCACGTACGTGATCCGCACCGACGCCCCCATCCACGACCCCGCCTGGACGGTCACCCAGCTCAGCCTGGAAGACATCGTCCTGGCCTACATGGACAAGCACGCGACCGAGAACCGGCGAGTCGCCCTGGAAGTGCAGCGATGATCTGGCTGACCTGGCGCCAGCTGCGCGGCTCGGCCGCGATGATGGCCGCCGTACTCGTCATTCTCGCTGTCGCGCTGGCTCTGACCGGCCCGGACCTGGCCGCCAGATACTCCGCTGGGATCGCCGCCTGTACCCCGGCCAACACCTGCGACCGCTTCTACGACCAATTCTTCGGCGGGCACGAGTTCTCCTTCATGGCCGTCAGCCTTGTCGTGCTGCTCCTGCCCGCTCTCGTCGGGCTCTTCTGGGGAGCACCGTTGATCACCCGCGAGCTGGAGGCGGGCACGCACCTGATGGTGTGGAACCAGAGCATCACCCGCGGCCGCTGGCTGGCGGTCAAGCTCGCCCTCACCGGCCTGGTCGCCGTGGCCGCCGCCGGCCTGTGCGGCCTTATGGTGACCTGGTGGTCCGACCCTCTGGACAAAGTAGCCGCTGAAGACTTGGCCCTGATGGCTCCGCTGGTGTTCGGCGCGCGTGGCATCGCCCCGATGGGGTATGCGGCCTTCGCCTTCGTCCTGGGCATCACCGTGGGCATGCTGGTGCGCCGCACGCTGCCCGCCATGGCCCTCACCCTGGCCGCCTTCGCCGCGATCCAGCTCGCCATGCCGCTGCTGGTCCGGCCCCACCTGATGCCCCCGATCACCTCTACCTTCGAGCTCGGCATAACGAACGTGGACGGCCTCAACATCCCCCGGGACGGAGGCGCGCCCCCGCGGCTCTCCCTGAATCCGGCCGTACCCGGCCACCTGGGCTCCTGGATCCTGTCCAACAACCTGCTCGACCCATCCGGACGCCTGATCCCCACCAGCGGCGAGGGAGCCGCCATCAAGGTCTCCACGACATCGGGCCCCTGCGCACCGCCAGCTGGCCCCGGGGACGGCTGCCTAGTCGAGATCAACCGGCTCGGCTACCGGCAGCAGGCGACCTACCAGCCCCTTGAGCGCTTCTGGCCCTTCCAGTGGATCGAGACCGGGATCTACTCCCTGCTCACCCTCAGCCTGACATGGTTGTCCTTCTGGTGGATCCGCAGGCGCCTGTCATGACCGTCATCAGGACCGCGACCGCCGGGCTCGCCCTCCTCCTGGCAGCGGCCTGCACAGCCCCGGCGCCGCCGCGCAGCCAGACGAACGCGGCAGCCGGCACGGTCTGCGCAGCGCCCCAGGCACCTCCCGGGGCGGAGACGGCCACCACGATCGACGTCATCGAGCAGGCCTACTTCTGCATCCTCGGCAACTACTACAGCGGCGCTACGCTGGACGCCCGCTCGCTGCTGGGCGCCGGATTCATCGCCCTGACCCAAGAGCTCAACCGCAATGGACGCGATCTGCCCGAGGCCGCCATGCCGGCGCTGACCGGTGACCGCAAAGCCGACTGGACCGCATTCGAGGCCGTCTATCGCAAGATCACCGATCGGGTCCCCGGCCTGCGCGACAAGCTGGCCGTCGTCACCCTCGAGGCCATCGTGGCCGGCCTCGGCGACAATCACGCCCACTGGGCGCACGACCTAGGGGGGCGGCACCCCGACTCCTACGACGGCGACGGCTACGGCCTGGGTCTCCAGGCGAACGTCAACGGCCCGCAGATGGAGGGCAACCCCGGCGTCGCGCTGGCCCCGCTGTTCGTCACCGAAGTGCAGGGCGGCGCGGCGCAGGCCGCCGGCCTGCGCCCGGGCGACATCATCGAATCGATCAACGGCTCGGCGCCCTTCATCGAGGGGAAGGCCACGCCCGCGATCGAGGCCCTCAACCTGCAATATCCGCAGGCGCGTCCGGTCCGGCTGCGGCTCCTTCGGCAGAGCACCGGCCGCCGCTGGAGCGTGACGCTCAAGCCCGGCCTCTACCAGCGGGATCTGACCACCCTGCAAGTGGTGCAGTCGAAGCTGCTGGACGACAACATCGCCTATGTGCGGCTGCGCGGGTTCGCTCCCGACTCCGCGACCAGGGTGTTCAAGGCGATCTCCAGGCTGCGCACCGGCCGGGCCCTCACCGGCGTCGTGCTGGACCTGCGCGGCAACGGCGGCGGCAGCCCCAGGGAGGCGATCCGGCTGGTGAGCGCGTTCGCCCACGGCAAGGTCACCGCCTACCAGTGCACGGTGGAGGGCAGGTGCGAGACTTCGTGGACCGACGACACCGTCGAGCTGCTCAACCTGCCGCTGATGGTGCTCACCGACCGCAGCTGCGCCTCGGCGTGCGAGCACTTCAGCTCCGCGGTCAAGGACCTGGGGATCGGCCGGCTGGTCGGCACCAGGACCGCCGGCGTCATCTCCGGCCCGGCGCAGTCGTACCTGCTCGGCAACAACACCACGCTGGGCTTCCCCGCCAGGCACCACCTGGGGCCCAACCGCGAGGTGATCGACCGGATCGGCGTGCCGCCCGACCACCACGTGCCCCTGACCCCGAAGGACGCGGCCGCCGGGCGCGACCCCGCCCTGGCCAAGGCCCTGACCCTGCTGCACCAGTGAGGACCGCTCGATGAGACACCTCCTGGCCGTCGCCGCGGGACTGGCCGTCCTGGCCGCATCGGCCTGCTCCGCACCCGCGCCGCCCCGCTCCGCCGCCCCGTCGCCCACGCCGACCAGGCCGGCCACCCTGCCGGCCCCCACCGGCGACCAGCCGGTGGGAACCACCGCCCTGTATCTGAAGGACGCCTCCCGCCCCGATCCGTGGAACCTCGACGTCGACGCCAGGGAGCTCAAGGTCACCCTGTGGTATCCGACCAAGCAGCGGGACGGGCAGCGGGCGCCGTACATGACGCCGAGGGAATCGGAGCTCACCCTGAAGAGCTTGGGGATCACGGGCGTGCCGGACGACACGCTGAGCAAGACGCGCACGAACGCCATCAAAGACGCCGAACCCGCGGGACGGAAGCTTCCGCTGGTGGTGCTGTCCCCCGGCTTCACCAAGCCGATGAGCACACTCACGTCCCTGGCCGAGGACCTGGCCAGCCGCGGGTACGTCGTGGCCGGCATCGACCACACCTACGAAAGCTACGCCACCACCCTGTCCGACGGCCGGGTCGCCGAATGCCTCGCCTGCGACAGTGACGCCGACCCGGGCTTCGGCACGGGAGTGGTTCAGGGCCGGGCGGCCGACGTCTCCTTCGTGCTCGACCAGTTGCCATCGCAGTGGGACGGTTCCGACCGGATCGACCGCTCCAGGATCGCGATGGCCGGCCAGTCGATCGGCGGGGCCGGCGCCATGGCGGCCATGGTGAAGGACTCCCGGGTGCGCGCCGGGATCGACATGGACGGCACCACCTACGCCCGCATCCCCAAGAGCGGATTCTCTCGGCCGTTCATGTTCCTGGGCTCGCCGCAGCACATCCCCGGAGGCCGAGACACCTCCTGGGACCGCGACTGGAAGCTGCTGACCGGGTGGAAGCGCTGGATCGTGCTGTCGGGCGCCGAACACCAGTCCTTCACCGACGGCCCGCTGCTGGCGGGCGCCCTCGGCATCAAGCCCACGTACGGGATTCTGCCCGCGGCGCGCGCCGCCGAGCTCACCCGCACCTACGTGGCAGCCTTCCTCGACCAGCACCTGAAATCCCAACGGCAACCCCTCATGGACAAGCCGTCATCACGCTACCCCGAGGTCAAATTCTGCCCCGAGGCCTGCGGTCGGTCATGAATCCCCGCGCGTCGTGGAGCAACCGGGTGAGGCCCACCGCAACCCCGCCCTGCAGCGCCGACGACCGACGCCCCGACGACCTCGGACATTCATACGACGATGGAGATCGACATGGATGGCATCCCCGGTCAGAGGCGCTCGCGCAGGAACATCATGGCGGCCGTCGCCCTAGCCGCAGTCGCACTGGCCGCCGCGGCCTGCGGAGGTGACGAGGAACCCGGCCGGACCGAGGCGTCCAGGGCGTCACAGGGCGATGCAGTGGCCTTCGCCAAGTGCCGCCGCTTGGCATGGCTGAACTCATCGAGCACTGGACTGTGCTGGGCGATGAGATCGGGCTGGTCAGTGCGAAGCAGGAGGGCACTCGTCTGGCCTTCGCGCTGTTGCTGAAGTACTTCACGCAGCACGGCCGGTTCCCGCGTGGGCGGGCGGGAGGTCCACCGGGCCGGCCGCCGCTCTGAGCGCGAGGGCGGCTGACCCGCTGCCGGGTGCGGGTCGTGTCCGGATCATCGTTGCAGTCTGCCTTGTTCCCAGGACTGCGGAGGTAGGGCTGGCCCCACCTGCTTTGGTGGCAATTGTCCACCTGCCCCGTAGGCGCAGGCCCATGGAGGTTCTGCTCCTCGGCCATCAGGCTGGCCACGCCGCCGAACCGGGCGGTCCCGAGGCCATCGACGAGGGGGCGTTTTGATCGAAGTGAGAGGCCTGACCATGCGGTACGGCCGCGCGGTCGCCGTGGACGATCTGAGTTTCACCGTGAGACCGGGCCTGGTGACCGGATTCCTGGGGCCGAACGGCGCGGGGAAGTCCACGACCATGCGGGCGGTGCTCGGGCTGGAGGTTCCCGCCGCAGGCGAGACGCTGGTGGACGGGCGTTCGTATGTGTCGTTGCGCAGTCCGTTGCGCACCATGGGGGCGCTGCTCGATGCCGGGGCGGTGCACGGCGGTCGGACCGCCCGCGACCACCTGCGCTGCCTGGCCCGCAGCAACGGCATCGGCATGGCCCGGGTGGCCGCGGTCCTGGAACAGGTCGGCCTGACCGGCGTCGCGGACCGGCGGATCAAGGGGTTCTCCCTGGGGATGAGGCAGCGGCTGGGCATTGCGGCGGCGCTGCTCGGCGATCCGGCGGTGCTGGTGCTGGACGAGCCGCTGAACGGCCTGGACCCGGAGGGCATCCGCTGGCTCCGAGGATTGCTGCGCTCGCTCGCCGGCGAAGGCCGCACGGTGCTGCTGTCCAGCCATCTGATGAACGAGCTGGCAGTGACGGCGGACCACGTCGTCGTCATCGGGCGGGGCCGGCTGATCGCCGACACCACCATGGACGACCTGGCGGGGCACTTCCAGGGGGACGTGCTGGTGCGCACGTCCCGTCCTGAACGGCTCACCGCCGTGATGCGCACGCAGGGGGCGACGGTGACCACCGAGGACGACGGCGCCCTGTCCGTGCGCGGCCTGGGCGCGGCCCGGATCGGTGAGCTGGCGCTGGCGGCGGGGATCGCGCTGGTGGAGCTGTCGCCGCGCGGCGCGTCCCTGGAGGAGGCGTTCATACGGCTCACCGGCGACAGCACGGAGTACACGACGGTGAGCGAGGACAGGACCGACTACACGACCGTCACCGGCGAGGGCTCGGGGCGCGCCCCAGTACGGCGGGCCGCGCGATGATCGACGTGATCGCCTCCGAGTGGCTGAAGTTCCGCTCTCTGCGTTCGAACCTCTACCTGCTGGCCTGCTCGGCGTCGGCCATCGGAGCCTGCGCCGCGATAGCTTTCATGATCGGCCGCGGCTTCGACCGCCAGCCCCTGGACCAGCGACTGGCCTTCCCCACCAACGGGGACGGCATCGGCAACGGGATCGCCCTCGCCTACTTCGTCCTCGCCGTCCTGGGTGCCCTGACAATCACCTCGGAGCACAGCACCGGGACGATCCAGGCGAGCCTGGTGGCCGTGCCGCGCCGGCAGGTACTGCTGCTGGCCAAGATTCCGGCCCTGGCGGCGGTGGCGCTGGTGGCGGGCCAGGTGCTGGCGTTCGCCATGCACGCGGCCTCCATGGCGGTGCTCGGCGATCGGGCCGGGCAGATCCTGCGTGTCGGGGTGACGCTGGGCACGCCGCTGTCTGAGCCGGGGGTGCTCGCCTCGGTGATCGTCGCCGGGCTGTCGATGGCCGCGGTCGCGCTGATCGGGCTCGGCGTCGGTGCCGTCGTCCGCTCCACGCCCGGCGCGCTGGTCGCCCTGGCCGTGATCATCGTGGTGCTGCCGGTGGTGGCCAGGACGCTGCCCATGCCGCTGCGCGCGCAGGCGGGTTCGTTCATGATCGAAAACCTGCCGTTCCAGATCGCGGGGACCGGCGGCGGGATCCTGCCCGCCGCCGTGGCGGCGGGGCTACTCGTCGGGTACGTGGCCGTCGCGTTGACGGCGGGCGCCACCGTGATGGCGCCCGCCGGGCGCCGGATCAGGGTGGCGGCGATCGGCGTGGCCACGGTCGTCCTGCTCCCGGCTGTGACAGGCCTGCCGGACACGGGCGCGGGCCCGTCGACACCGGCCTGGGCGGACTGCGCCGACAAGCGGCTGGCCGAAGAGCTGCGTTGCGCATCCGTCACCGTCCCGCTGGACTGGGCGAAGCCGTCAGGACGGCGGATCGAGCTGACCGTCGGCCTGCTGCCCGCCACCGGCGCCCAGCGGCGGATCGGTGCCGTGTTCGCGATCCCCGGCGGACCGGGGGCCTCGGGTGTGGCGGAGCTGAGCGAGAACGCGGGCAGCTTCGCCGAGCTGCGCGACCGGTTCGACGTGGTCAGCGTCGAGCCTCGCAACACCATCGACAAGGGCGTGCTGCCCTACGACTGCCTCGTCTCCGGCCCCTGGATCACCTGGCCCGACACCCGCGCGGAGTACGCGGAGCTGGGCAGGCGCAACCGGGCGGCGGCCGAGCGCTGCCGTGCCGCCGACCCCGACTTCTTTGACCACATGGACTCGGCCTCCGTGGCACGCGACATGGAGGCCGTCCGCGCCGCCCTCGGCGAGGACCAGTTGAGCTTCATCGCCAACTCCTACGGCGGTATCCCCGCGATCGCCTACTCCCGGCTGTTCCCCGGCCGGGTGCGCGCGATGGTGTTCGACGGCACGGCCAATCCGTATATGTCCCGGGCGCAGACCAGGCTTCCACACGAGGAGTCGTTCGCCCGTTTCGCCGCCTGGTGCACGGCGAGCACTGCCTGCGCGCTGCACGGCCAGGACGTCGGCGAGGTCTGGCGGTCGCTGGTGGCGCGGGCCGACCGCGTCCCGGTGCCCGTCGAGGGCGAGCCGCCGCAGGCCGCCTACAGCGGCTTCGACCTCAAGGAGGCGGCCGCTCCCAGCATCGTCTCCCCAGGCCCCGCGCCCGGCTACCCCCGGTGGACAGAGCTCGCCGAGGCGATCAAGCGGGCCGCCGGCGGGGACGCCTCGGGCTTCGCCGACTACGTCCGGCAGAGCACGAAGAGCCCGAAGGTCCCCTCGTTCACCGGGATGAACATGACCCAATGCCTCGACGGCCTAGGTTTCCGCGACTACGCGGAGTACCGGGCCTCGCGCCGCGAGGGCGAGCGCCTGCTGCCGAACCTGGCCGGAACCGAGCTGTGGCACCCGCTCGCCTGCGTCGGCTGGCCGGCCCCCGCGACCAACCCACCCGCGCCGCTGCCTTCCACAGGCCTGCCGCCTTACCTGGGCGTCGGCTCCTGGACGGACTTCGAGGCCACCGCGGACCTCGTACGGCGGGTGCCCGGATCGGGGACGGTCGAGTACCAGGACCACGGTCACGGCCTCTACAACGCCGGCAAATCCTGCATCATCGCCCACGTCAACCGCTATCTGATCAGCCTGCGCCTACCTGCGGCGGGCACCGTATGCGGCCCGCAGGGAGTACAGCCGGCCACGTGAGCCGCAGGCCACCTCGATCGGCTCCGGGTGGGTGTCGTACCAGGCGCCGGTCACGCCGGGCATCCTCACGGGGCCGCCGCCGCAGCGCGCGCAGGAGAAGGAGATCTCGTCCACGTACAGGCGGTGCGGGCCGGGGCCGGACACTCGCCTCCGGCCAGCGCCTCCAACTCGGCGAGGTATCCAATTGCGGTCATGCTGGATCTGGCCGCCGAGGCCGAACTCCTCCTCGCCCAGGGCAGCATCGAACAAGCCTGCGCCCCATGGGGCCGGGCGATGGACCACATGGACGGCGTCGCCTCCGCCCGCACCCGCAGGACCATCACCCATGCGGCGCGACCTGTCCCGCTTCGCGCCCGCGGCCTGCGCTGCGCCCAGCAGCTCGACGAGCGCGCCATCAATCTCCTGCACGCCTGACACGCCACGCGGAAGGCATCGATCGAACCCCCGCGCTCGTCTCCTGGGTGCCGCCAGACGCAGGCGCACCGTGACATTCACGGCCGGGCCCCCATGACGGACGTCTACGGCATACTCCGGCTCGCCCCGCCGGCAGCACGATGGCCCGTCGTCGGTCGCGGGGCCATCTCACCCTGCCCGTGCCTCCTTCAACGGCACGAAGCGATGGCTGCTCAGGGAGTCGGTCCCAGCTGGCGCAGTTGCGCGGGCCGCAGTGGCCGCCATCCGCTGGTGTCGAGCTTGGCCGGCTCCGCCTCTACGTCGACGTTGATGACGCCGAGGAAGTTGATGTTGTCGCTGTGGCCGGGCGAGATGTGCGACCACCGAGTTGGTCAGCACGGTCAGGCACCACGCCTGTTCGGCCTGCTGCTCCAGATGCGGGCGGGTGATCGTGCCCTGCTGGGCGTGATGCAGGTCGCGGCGCAGCGCGTGCAGGCTCTCCCCCTTGTTCGGCTGCCGCGAGATCTTCCCCCTGAAGGCCGGATCCGACAGCTATTCGGCCAGGTGGACAGTCCTTCTGAGCATGCCCCACTCCTTCAGCGCGGCAGCCAGGGTGTTCTGCCGGGAGGCCGCCGACCACTTGCCTACGATCAGCGAGGCGGTGGCCTGCCCGTACTTCAACGCCCCGGCCATCCGCAGCAGATCCGGCCAGCAGGCGGCCACCAAGTCCTCGTTCCAGCGCGCGCCCAGCAGCGGCCCGGCGTGCGGGTAGCGCTTGGCGATCTCGGTCGGGGTCTCATCGCGCACGAGGGTGACCCGGGTCAGGTCCCGCAGGCGCGGCGTCAGCGCCTTGCCGACCAGGTCGAACAGGGCAAAGTTGATCAACGTGGCACCGTGCGTATCCGTTGTCGCGTTCGGATGCCGCACCACGAGATCGACACTGACATCTGGAGGGTTGAGCGCGAGGAGGGAGATCACGAAGGTGCCGGCGATCTCCTCCCGGAGGGGCAGGCACGAAGAGAGTCCTCCGGCCCCGGCCAGGTCCGGCAGTGGCACCTGCCCGACGGCAAGGAGGCCCCCGCTCTCGCCGCTCCGGGAGTGTACGAGGTCGGCTTCAGCCAGGACGGCTCCTTCCTGGCCACGGGCGGCAGGCATGAGCTCCTGGTCTGGAGTCTGAACCAGATGGTGGATCCACTGTTCCGGCGCCCGCTCGGCGGCGAGCTCGCCTTCGACATCAAGATCGACCCGGCCGCCTGCCACGTCCGCTACCTGGCGGGGGCACTCACGGGCTCGAGTTCTTCGGGGATGACCACGGTCCGCACGCTTCGGCTCACTGCCCTCTCCGACGGCGGCCGGGGAGACGACCGCGCCACCATGGCGACGTTCGGTTCGGACGGCCACCGGCTTGCCATCACGTACGGTGACCGCGTAGAGCTACGCGACGGCAGCAGCGGGCCCGCCACCACTGCACTGTCCGGTAACCGCCTCAGAAGTGCCGGCGGGATGCCTGGTGGTCGCCGCCTTCCGGCGCGACGGCCGGGTCCTGGCCTACAGCGACATCTTGCAGACACCGCCGTTCAGGGCATGGCTTGGGGATCTCGACGGCCGACGCCTCAGTGCCACCTCCCCGCCCCTCCAAGACGGAAAGAGCCTCGCATTCGCCGGCGACAGCATCCTGATCGGCGGAAATCCCATCCTCGGCAACGATGCCTCCCACCTCAGCAAGACCATCGTCTGGGATCCGATCAAAGGCGGCATCTCCGCGACCGTGCCCTTCATCAGCGGCCGCCTCGCCGTCGACCCCACCGAGCGGCTACTGGTCAGCTCGCAGGGGCACGTCGCCGATCTCACCGCGGCAGGGCCGACCCGCCGCGCGGGCAGGATCGGCGCGTCCGGGCGCTGGCCTTCAGCGCCGACGGCGCTACCTCGCCGTCGGCACGGGGAGCGGGCAGACCGCCCTCTGGGACGGCAACGTACGACGCCACCTCGGCACCCTCACGTCCACCACCTCGGCCGCGAACGTCACCGCCCTGACCTTCTCCCCGGATGCGCGCGTGCTCGCCGTCGGGATGGCCAACGGCGCGATTCTGCTGTGGGACACCGAAACACGGCAACCCATGGGGCACCCGTTCTCACTGCCGGCGATCTCGTGTTGGCCATCAGCCTGGACGGCGACGTCCTCTACGTCGCCGGCGATCACCTCCCCTACCAGCGCTTCGACCTCATGCCGGAGGACTGGGCCGCCCACTTCCCGGGCTACCCCTTCCAGCCCACCTGCGGCCGTGACGCGCGGTGAGGCTGATCGGCAGCAAGGTGTGTTCGCGCAGTGGGAGGGCCGGCCCGGGCGGACCGCGGACGCCTCCCAAGGACGCGGGTGAACGCTGTCGTCGGCGACGCCGGCCGGGGCCGGCCGGCGTCGCCTGGTACGTCAGGTCACGGTGAAGCGGATGGGGCCCGCCAGAACCGTGTAGCCGTCGTTGTGGAGGTAGTACGCCGCGTACGCGCCCGGGCCGGGGAGTCTGTCGGTCGGCATCACGAGCGTGCCGGTCGCGCCGGGGGTGTAGCGCCAGTCGATGGACTCGCCGTCCTTGGGGGCCTTGGTGGCCGGGTAGAGGCCGATCCAGTTCTTGTCGCTGACCGTGGCGGGCAGCGTGGAGTAGGTGAAGGTCAGGCTCGTGCCCTTGGGGACCGACGTCGCGCCCAGGGTGACCTTGCCGTCGGGGGCCGCCGCCGCGGCGGGCGGCGCGGCGGTGAGCGGGGCGTCGTCCGGTTGCAGGTTGTAGTAGGCCGCCAGGCGGCCCACGATCGTGTCGGCGTACGGGGCCAGCCGGGCGAAGTTGCCCACCAGCGCAGCCCTGGCCGCCTTGTTGAGTGCGGCGAAGTCCTTCGTCGCGCCGGTCAGGTGCGGCTGGAGCTTGGTGATGAGCGCGTAGTCGCTGGCGATGCCGAGCGACCCCATCTCCTGGGCCAGTGACGGTGTGCTCACACCGGTGTCCAGCACCCGGCTGACGAACGTGACCCGGTGCATGATCCGCCAGCACGGCGGCTTGGTCTCGGCCTGCTGGGCCCGCTTGAGCGCCAGCGCGTTCGGGTCGGTGCCCCGGTCCAGCCACTCGGGGTCGATCACCTTGCCGTAGAAGTCCTCGAAGTTGTCGGTGGTGGTGTCCAGGTAGAGCGTCATGAACCGGTAGGCGTCGACCCGGCCGGGCACCAGGATCGGCTTGCCCGCCGCGTCGAACTGCGGCTTGTCGCCGACGAACTTCTGCAGCTCGGCGCCGGGCCCGCAGCTCACATCGAGGCTGAACGTGCGGGTGGCCTGTTTGGACTTCTTGCGGGTGACGCTGTACCCGGCGCTCATGGACGCCTCCAGGCCGAACTTGTGGCCGAAGTCCATGACGTCGAAGCTGATGGCGTAGTTGCCGCCGAAGGTGGACTTGAAGGAGAACGCCCCCGAGGTGGTCTCGGTGACCTGGTCGGTCGTGGCCGTCGTCTCGGCGAAGAAGCCGCCTGCGGCGGTCCACACGTAGGTGTTGACGATGTTGCGGCGCGAGGCTGATCTGGTGGCCGCGCGTTTGGCCTCGGGGTCGCCGCCGGAACCGGCCTCGGTGGTGGCGCCGGTGCCGCCCGTCATCCCGTTCAGCACCTTGGCCGCCTGGCCGTGGGTGGGGTCCCAGGTGTGGGTCTGGATGGACACCGAGTCGTAGAACCCCTGCAACTGCTGCTGCTCGCGCTGGATGCGCTTCTTGATCCGGTAGGCCTCGGCGGGTCGGTAGTAGCTGTACTCGCCGCTCACCCCGTCGGCGGCGTTGGGGAAGTGCGGGTCGGGGAACGGACGCAGGCCGGGGACCTGGCCGTACTCGTGGAAACCGACGATCCCGTCCAGGGTGCCCTGTTTGGTGTAGCGGGGGTTGATCGGGAACGGGATCAGGTTCCAGTCGCGGGGGATGTCGGGGCTGGGCAGCATCCGGTAGGCGACGACGGCGCCGGTGTGCGTCAAGCGCAATGCGTACATGTCGGCGGTCTCGGACTGCACGACGGCGAAGCCGGTGTTGGCGGGCACCCAGCGGCGTCCGACGGTGGGGTTGACGTGCTTGGTGCCGTCGGCGTCCTCCCAGCCGCCGGCGAGGGTGACCTTGCTGGTGCGGGTGGTGTTGGCGCCCTGGGACACCTCCGTGGTGTCGCTCCAGCTGTTGGAGAAGTCGAGGGACAGGTAGAAGCCCCACTCCTGCTTGACCGCGCTCATCGGCTTGGCGGTGCCGGCGCCCAGCGGCGCGAGGACGGCCCAGACCTCGTCGCCGAACGCCTGGTCGAAGGCGATCTTCATCGCGCTGTCGACGCTGACGTCCCGCTGGGAGGACAAGGTGTTGACGACGTTGTCGGCCTGCACGAAGGCGACCGACGAGGTGCCCGCGTAGTCCTTCTTCTCGTCGATCATGTTCTCCGACGGGATCGGCGGCGCGCCCTCGATATAGCCGATGAGCTGGGGGTCGAACTGCACCTGGCCGACCCAGGTGGTGGCCAGTTCGCCGACCTTGAAACCGGTGCTCAGCGCCCACGACTTGTCGTCCTGGAGGTAGCCGTAGGCCCGCTTGAGCACCCCGATGATCGAGTCGTCCGGGAGCCGCTGCACGTCGCCGTACTCGGTGGCGGCCGGGGTGGTCGCGATCGTGCCGTGGAAGGAGGTCTTGATGCCGGTCAGCGCCGAGCGGATCCGGGCGGCGTCGGTGGAGATCGGCGCCGTGGACAGTACGATCTTCGGACCGGGCGCCGACTGAGTCAGGTGCTGGCCGCTCAGCCCTGCGTCCTTGACCAGCGCCCCGGCCACCGTGTCGTCGGCCTCGAACGGGTAGTAGGCGAGCAGGTGCTGCCGGTCTCCCTTGACGCGGCCGAACATGTTGTCCAGGATCTGCTCCTGCGTACGGGCGGTCCGCCAGACCCGGATCTCGTCCAGGTCGCCGGTGAACCCCTCGCCCACCACCGAGCGTGGCGCGGCGGACCGGGCAACGGCCGCCTGCGTCGCCGGCTCCGTCGCCACGGGGCTGCCGTTGCGGTACAGGGTGAACCTGTTGCCCGCCGGGTCGGGGGTGCGCACCCGGGTCACGGCGCGCAGCGTGGCGGGATAGGAGCCGCACATGTCCTGAGTGGTGGAGCCCTTGGACTCCGGGAACCTCCACCAGGCGACCAGCCCCTGCGCTTTGGGACTGATGGACACGCCGATCTGGTCGGCGTCCCTGGCCACGTTCCAGATCCTCACCTCCGACAGGATGCCCTTCAGGCCGGACACGGTCTTGCCCTCGACCATGCGGCCCAGCTCGGCGGGCGCGTCGTTGCCCACGGGCTTGGCGCCCTTGTAGCGGTGCGTCCCGGCGTCGGCGCCATCGACGTAGAAGCGGATCTCCACGCCCGTCTCGATGCCGGTCGGGTTCCTGCGCACGACGGCCACCCTGTGGAATCTGCCAGTTGTGAGGGCCATGGTGGATTTGTGCACGACGGGGGCGGCCGTACCGGATCCGGCCTCGAAGGCGAAGACAAGGCGGTTGTCGTTGTCGACGTACAGGCAGTAGGGCACGGCCGTCTGACCGCCGTCGCCGAGCACGCCCTTGCCGACGAGCCCGTGCCGGCCGCTGGACTCGATCTGGACGAACGCCTCGATGGTCAGGTTCTCCACGATGTCCAGGCCGCCGGGGCCGCCGGCGTCCAGGTAGCCGACGCCGTCCATCCGCATCGCCCAGTCCTGGGTGAACGCGACGGCCAGGTGGGCCCAGTCCCCCGGCGGGAACAGGTCGACGGTGCGCACGCTCTGCTCGTTGACGGTCGCGTCGATCTGGTAGGCGAAGGAGCCGTCGCTCTTCAAGAGCTGCGTCAGGCTCAGCGCGTACCGGGTGGGGCCGGTGTCGGTGGCCAGGATCAGGGCGCCGTTGTTGACCACGGTCGGCCTGATCCACGCCTCCATCGTCAGGTCGCCGGAGGCGGCCAGGGCCGCGATGTTGGCGGTGTCCGCCAGGTGCAGACGGTTCTTGGCGTCGCGGTCGAAGGAGAACGCCCGGCCGGGGGAGTCGCCGTGCCAGCGCGGGCCGAGCGGCTGGCTGACGTCGGCGGCGGTCCCGGCGGGGACCGGCCCGGTGGCGCTCTGGGCGTGCGCGCTGACGATCAGCGAACCCGAGGCCACCGACACGCCGGGGGCGCTGCAGGTGGCCTTGGTGTAGTCGTAGGCGGGGGTGCGCACCTTGGCGCCCGTGCCGGCGGTCAGGCCGCCGCTGGTCAGCGTGATCTGCGCCGAGCCGGCCGGGGTCGCCTCGGCCGTCCGGCTGTCGGCGCCGACCGTCACAGCCGAGCCGGCGGTCAGCGCGGTCGCCAGCGGCTCTATCAGCGTCACCACCTTGTCCTGGAGCGACAGCACCGTGCCCAGCTCGGCTCCCTTGGCGGTGCCGTTCAGCACCGAGGCCAGCTGGTCGGCCCGGTCGGGCACCGAGGGGAACGTCTCCTTGGTCGTGCCGCGGCTGACCTCGACCGTGCACAGGCCCGCCCCGGTGGCGGTCACCTTGACCGCGAAGTCGGCCGAGCGCAGGGCCATGTCGCGGGCCGACAGCCGCAACGTGCCGTCGGCGACGGTGAACTGCTTGACGGCAGGGGCGATCGTGGCGGCGTAGTAGGTGGCGAAATACTGGCCGGCGCCGCCGCGGAAGTACAGCGCCACCTCGCCGGTCGAGCTGTCCAGCAGCGCGGGGGCGTTGCCCGTCCAGGCGAAGGACAGCAGCGCGCCGAGTGTGGTGAGCCCGGCACGGTCGGTGTGCAGCGTGGGCATCGGCAGCACCGCCTCGGCCGCGCCCGCCTGCGCGCCGGTCAGCGTGGCCAGGGTGTTGAGCGCGGCGTCCAGGGCCGCCTTGTCGGCGCCGAGCCGCTGGGAGGCCTCCAACTGCTGCAGGTACCTCTGCGCCAGCGGCACCGCCTCGGCCATGATCTCGGCCTCCCGCTGCCGCTCCGCGTTCCTGGCCGGTCCGACGATGGTCCTGTTGAGGGTGTACAGGCTGAAGATGCCGCCCCTGGTCAACTCCTCCTCAAGCTGCTTCAGCCGGGCCACGCTGCTCGGCATCCAGTCGGTGAGCTGCTGGTCGGTATAGAGCTTGCCGCGCGCGACGGTCACCGCCTCCTCCGCCTGACGGAGTCGCTCGGTGTCCTTGGTCGGGTCGGGTGTGCCGATCCAGGCCAGGTCGACGACGCCGGGCAGCCTGGCCAGCCGGCCGTCCTTGGAGACGACGAAGTCCAGGGTGGCGACGTAGGAGCGATCGGCCGGTTCGCCCTTGGGCGGCGGCCCGGAGGTGGCGAAGGCCAGCATCACGCGCGCCTGCCTGCGTTCGGGCACCGGCGCCTGGCCGTAGCCCGTCACCGAGGACTGCTGCTGGTAGTACAGCGTCGCGGTCAGGCCCGCGACAGCCTTTCGGCCGGTGACGGTGAACGACTGGCGGGTGATGCCGGGGCCGTCGTAGACGGGGGCATCGGAGTCGGTCCACACGGGGCCGGGGTCGAAGCGGCCGGAGAACTTGTTGGCGCTCCGGTCACGGACCTCCACGCCGGCGCCCTCGTCGAGGGGGAAGTAGGCGTACAGGCCGGTCTCGCCGCCCGACAGGCGCTGGCCCCGGGTGGCGAAGTCGGCGCGCGCGATCGTCCAGACCCGCACCTCGTCGATCTGGCCGGTGAACACGTCGGCGGAGGTCTGACCAGGGCCGCGCCCGCCGACCACGATCCGGGCGCTGACATCGACCTGCTCGGACGTGGTGAGCGAGCCCGCCGCCGCGCCGTTCACATACAGCCGCAGCGCCGCTCCGTCGAAGACGGCCGCCACGTGCGCCCAGACCCCCATCGGCGCCACCGTCGTCGAGGTCAGGGTCTGCGTGCCGTGGCCGAACCGCAGTTTGCCGTCGGCCTGGAGGCTCACGTGCACAGGGCTGTCCATGCTGGTGCGCTGGGTGCGTCCGATGATCAGCCCGGTCCCGGTGGCGGCGGCGGGCTTGATCCAGGCCTCCAGCGTGTACGGCCCCGCCGGCGCGGCCGTGACGTCCACGCCCGCGATCACCGGAGCGCCCGTGCCGTCGAAGCGCAACGCTGTTCCGGCCCGGTCTTGCGGCGGTTTGACAGGAACCAGCAGCTTGCGGGTGTGCGAGTCGATCCCAGGGGACCGTTCCAGCACCGAGGCGGCGTACTTGGGGTCGGGGCTGGTCCACAGTTGGGTTCCGGCGGGGTTGAACAGCCCGTCGGGGGTCTGCTCCAGGTTGTGGCCGTGCACGGTGCCGGAGGCGTCGGCGGTGAAGATCTGCCAGCGGGTATGCCCGGTGACGGCCGTGGGCAGCGTCAGCGCGGTGAACAGGCCGCCGGTGAGCCGTCCGGCGAACGACAGTTTCATGGTCGGCTCGTAGAACAGCCGGCCCTCCATGTCCCGGGTGCCCAGCGTGTCACCGCCGGAGGCGGGCAGGATCCGGCTGCGGCTGCGCTGGTAGCGGACGTCCACCACCGGCTTGAGCTCGGCGCCCACCAGGACGAAGCGGTCGCACAGCAGCGCGGCGTCGGCCTTGGCCGCCTTGCCTCCGGCGGCGTCGCCGGTCAGCCGCCCGGTGGTCGTCTCATAGACCGAGCCGGCCGCGCCCGCCGCCACCGATTGGCGGAACACCAGCAGGTAGCGGCCGTCGGAAACCACCTGGATGGGGAACTCGGAGGTCAGCCGGGCGGTCGTGGACAGGAACGGGTCCTCCTCGCCGGGCAGCAGCTTCTCCGAGGGCGGCACCTCTGCCGAGCCCAGCTTCTTGACGACCGGCATGACCGCCACCTGGGGCGTCTCGGGGCCCACGTCGACGATCTCGGTGGGGAACACCAGCACGGCCGGGTCGGCGTTCCAGTAGGCCGCGTCGAGTGCGCCGCGCGCCCGGTCGGCCTGGTCCAGGCTGAGCACGCTGTAGTAGACGCGGCGGTCGGCGCCGAGGGCGAAGCCGACCACGGTGCCGTTGTGCCGGACCATTGTCGTGGAGGTGTACTCGCGGTCCTTGTAGACCTTGATCAGGTTCTTGTCGTGCACGAAGTGAGCTCCTTGCCGATCAGTCCGCATCCAGGCGCTGGATGGGTTCGTCGTTGCTGTCGGTGTTCTCGGTGCGCATCGCCTTTTCGAGCGGCGGGCGCTGGCACGCTGTGGACGACCTGGTCGGCCTCGTTGCAGTCGACGCTGCGGGCTCCGGCGCAGGTGACGGCGCCGGTCAGGTTCTCCGACGGCCCTGGGGGCGCGCCGGCCTCGATCCTGCCGCCAGGTTTGACCGTCGGCATCGCGGCCGCGCCCGCGATCCCGTGACCGACCCCGGTGACCTTCCGCTTGAACGTCGGCTCGGCGGGGCCGTCGGCCGTGTACGCCGCGTCCGGCTCCCCCTTGGCCGCGTCCAGGACGCTGTAGGCGATCCGCCGGCTCGCGTCCATCGCCGGCGTCACATGCGTGTACGCGAGGTCCCCGTGGACGTTGATCAGTGCATCCCCGGCCCCCATCGCCCCCCTCCCCCGCCCGCTTCGCCGTCGAAGCCCTCTCGACGATGAGCCCGACCAAGCGATAGGTCAAGACGATCACGATGGCCACATTCGGCCATCCCACAGCCGCCCATCACACCTGCTCAGGCACCACCGAACGAGGGGCATACCCGACCGCGACTCCCACGGCCTCAAGAACGCACCCGCCCCGGCCCCGGCGAGATCGAACTCCTCCACCCCACCGCCCGACCGCGCCGATGCCATCGCCGAGCTCTGCGACGACGCCGACGCCGATGCCGACGGCATGGGCGACCTGAGCGGTGGACGGCACGCCGCCGGCCGTGCCTGGCAGCACCGCGAGCATGCCATGCCCGGAGTTCTTGCCCGGGACGCCGGCGATCATCTCGCCCATGCCGTCGCCGGTGACGTCGATGACCGCCACGGTTTGGCCCATGGCGTCGCCGGGAGCCGACTGCTCGCCGATCGGATCGGCCTCGGGAGCGGCGCCGGGAGCCGCGATTCGGAAGGATCAAGGAGGCGTGTCGTATCCAGCTTGGGACTGAATGGTGGGGCTCATGACCGTGGCGACCGGGCACCTGAGACCGGGGGACGACGTCAGGACGCGGGACGTGATCCGATTCGTCGGGACAGCGACAGGGGCCCGCACGGCAGGCGTGATTCCCAGCACTACCTCGCGCATGATCGTCGGCCCGCACCGCACCTTGGCAGCATGGAGAATCCAACGCGCCCGGATCCTTGGTCGCTTGCCGAATGCGGCTGTAGCGCATGGTCAGCGCCCTCACTTCGATCATGTCTCTCCCTCGTTCGCCGGACTGAATCGAGCCTGGCGAGCCGCGGTCCCGGCCTCCATGGGTGCGCGCCCACCTGCCGGGGTGGGAAAACGCCACCCCGGGGGGTGGGGCCGGCCCCACCGCCTTCTCCTCGCCGATCGGGCAGACTGCAGCTGTGACGGGGAGACGACCCTCGCCCGGCGGGCCGGCGTGGCGGGCGGTGACCGGCCTGGCGGCGTACGCGCTGAAGGCGGTGACCGGCCTGGCGCTGAACGCCGTCACCGGCGTGGCCGCGCTGGGGCTGCTCGTCCTGGTGCCGGTGAGCGCCGTCCTGGTGCCGGTGGCCGGGCTCGGGCGGGCGCCGCTCGGCCGGCTGCTCGCGGCCGCCCGCCGCCTGGCCGGGTTCCAGCGCCGCTGGGCGGGCCGGACGCTCGGCCTGGACGGCGACGGGAAAGGCACCGGAAACAGCATCCCGGAGAGCGACGGCGACGGGAACAGCGGCGGCGGTCGGCCGGGGAGGTGGCGGGAGCTGGCCTGGCTGGCCGTGCACGGCGTCACCGGCCCTGCTCCCGTGCTGGCGGTGTGGGCCATGTTGTCCGCCCTGGACTACGTCTTCCTCCGGCTGCGGCCGGCGGAGACGAGCCTGCTCAACACGTTCGCCCTGAGCATGTCCACGGTGGCCATCGCCGTGGTGGTGCTCATGGCCGTCCCGCTGTTCCGCACCGGCCAGGCGCGGCTGGCGCGGCGGCTGCTGGACGCCCGGCCCACGCCGGACACGCGCATCAGGGAGCTGACCGCGTCCAGGGCCGCGCTGGTCGACGCGCGCGCGGCCGAGCTGCGCCGCATCGAACGCGACCTGCACGACGGCGCGCAGGCCAAGCTGATCGCCATCCGCATGCACCTGGGGCTGGCCCGCGGCTGCGGCGACCCGGACGAGACCCTGCGGATGATCGACGAGGCGCGGGAGATCGCCGGGCAGGCGCTGGGCGACCTGCGCGACCTGGTGCGCGGCATCCATCCCCCCGTGCTGACCGACCGCGGCCTGGCCGGGGCCATCGAGGCGTCCGCGCTGCTGTGCCCGATGCCGGTGGAGATCGACATCGACCTGCCCGGCCGCCCGCAGCCGCCGGTGGAGTCCGCCGTGTACTTCGCCGCGGCCGAGGCGCTGACCAACGTGACCAAGCACAGCGGCGCCTCCCGCGCCTGGGTGCGGCTGCGGCACACCGCCGGCGTGCTCCGGCTGACCGTGGGCGACGACGGCCGGGGCCCGGTCCGCCGCGACCGGGGCACCGGCGTGCGCGGCATCGAGGACCGGCTGTCCGCCTTCGACGGCTCGCTCACCGTCAGCAGCCGTCCCGGCGGCCCGACCGAACTGACCATGGAGGTCCCGTGCGCGTTGTCATAGCCGAAGATCTCGCGCTGCTGCGGGACGGGCTGGTCCGCCTGCTGTCGGCGCACGGCTGCACCGTCGTGGAGGCGGTGGACAACGGGCCCATGCTGCTGGCGGCGCTGGTCCGGCACCGTCCCGACGTGTCGGTGATCGACGTGCGGCTGCCGCCCGGCTTCACCGACGAGGGCCTGCGCGCCGCGCTGGAGGCGCGCGCCCGGGTGCCGGGGCTGCCGGTGCTGATCCTGTCGCAGTACGTGGAGCAGCTGTACGCCAGGGAGTTGCTGTCCGACCGCTCCGGCGGGGTCGGCTACCTGCTGAAGGACCGGGTGGGCGACGTGGACCGGTTCGTCGACGCGGTGCGCCAGGTGGCCGCCGGCGGCACCGCGATGGACCCGGAGGTCGTCTCCCAGTTGCTGACCCGCCGCGACAGGGACGAACCGCTGGCCGCGCTGACGCCGCGCGAGCGCGAGGTGCTGACGCTCATGGCCCAGGGCCTGTCCAACCTGGCCATCGCCGCCCACTTCCAGGTCACCGACAAGGCGGTCGGCAAGCACACGAACAACATCTTCGCCAAGCTCGGCCTGCCTCCCTCCGACGACCACAACCGGCGCGTCATGGCGGTGCTGACCTACCTGCAGGCCGTGCCCGGCCCGCCGCGATCAACGGGCCCGGCCGCCCGTGAGAGGATTCCCCCGCAAGACGGGTGAAGCCTGGACGGAAAGGCAGCAATGTTCGCGATCTCCCTGGGCGACGACGGTGCGGAGCTGCGTCCGCTGGAGCCCTGGCGGGCCGAGGAGTTCCTGAGCCACATGGACCGCGGGCGCGAGTTCATCGGCCGGTTCATCGCCCTGCCCGACCTCGTCACCGACCTGGAGTCCGCCAGGTCGGTGCTGCAGGGGTACGCGGACAAGGCCGCGGCCGACACCGGGCGCATCTACGGCATCTGGACCGGCGGCACGCTGGTCGGCGGCGTGCTGTTCCGGACGATGGACGTCCGGCTCGGCACCGCCGAGGCGGGCTGCTGGCTGGAGCCGTCGGCGGCGGGCAAGGGCCTGGTGACCAGGGCCATCCGGGTGATCATCGACTGGGCCGTCGAGGAACGCGGCATCCACCGCGTGGAGTGGCAGGCCGCGGCGGGCAACACCGCCAGCATCGCGGTGGCCCGGCGGCTCGGGATGAGCAAGGACGGCGTCCTGCGCGAGAGCTACCCCCACCGGGGCGTCCGGCACGACGTCGAGGTCTGGTCCGTGCTCGCCCCGGAGTGGCGGGCCGGCCGCCGGACGGGCTGAACCGCGGGCGCGGCTATCCGGCTTCGTCCAGTCGCCTGGTGGTCTGGTCGATGCGGTGGATGCGGCCGTCCGGGGCCAGGCGGCCGAACATGAAGACTTCTGCCGCGAAGGTCGTGCCCTTGCGCAGCCTCGTGCGCAGGGTCCACCGGGCGGCGATCCGGTCGCCGGAGACGAGCGTCTCGTGGATCTCGACGCCGGACCCGTCGCCGGCGGCCATCGCCTCCTTGTCGACCTGCCGCCGGACGGGACGGGCGTGGTCGATCATGCGCTGCCGGTCGATCACGAGCCCGTCGTTGCAGTACTCGAAGTCCGGCACGAAGTAGCGGTCGATGATGGCGGCGGGCTCCTCGCAGGAGACGGCCATGTCCCGGGTGTAGGCGGTCAGGAAGTCGGCGAGGTCGCGCTCGCAGGTGATGCCCATTCGGCGTCCTTGAGGGTGTGGGGGTGGCTGCCGTCCCGATCCTCGCCGCCCGCGCCCGCCGCCGTCGTCCTACGGGCGGAGGCGGCCGGCGCTACTCCCGCCGTCGTACGCTGCCGCGCGGCTACGGCGCCGGGACCACCCGGCCGCCGTCAGCGCCGGACGGTCACGTCGTTCACGGGGCTGCGCGGCGCCTGCCCGGTCAGGACCCGGACGGCCTCCTCGGCGGCGAACCGCCGCACCGTCTCGATCGCCTGCTCGGAGTAGTAGGCGGCGTGCGGGGTGACGATCACGCCGGGCAGCGTGAACAGCGGGTTGTCCGGACGCCAGTCGCGCTGCTTGGCCGGCTCCTCCTCCAGGTCGTCCAGGGCCGCGCCGGCGATCCATCCCTGGGCGAGCGCCTGGTACAGCGCCTCGTCCTGCACGATCGGGCCGCGCGCGGTGTTGACGAGGATCGCGTCCGGCTTCATCCTGCGCAGCGTCTCGCGGTCGAAGGCGTGGTGCGTCCCCGGGGTGAGCGGGGCCTGGATCACCAGGTAGTCGGCGCCCGCCACGAGCTCGTCGAACGACACCGGCCGCACGTGGTGCGCGAGGATCCGGGAGTCGTCCATGAAGGGGTCGTGCGCCCAGACCTCGACGCCGAAGGGCCGCGCGCGGGCGGCGATGAGCTGGGCGATGGCGCCGAAGGACAGCAGCCCGAACACCCGCCCGCGCAGCCGCAGGATCGGCTCGCCGGTCTGCCATTGCCACACGCCGCGCCGGGTGGCGCGGTCGTACTGGCAGATCTTGCGGGCGGCGGCCAGCCAGAGCGCGACGGCGTGGTCGGCGACCTCCTCGGCGCACCACTCGTTCGGCGCGTTGGTGACCTGGATGCCGCGCCTGGTCGCGGCGTCGACGTCGACGATGTCCACGCCCGTGCCGTAGCGGGCGATCACCCGGCAGCGGGTGAGGGCCTCGACGGCGCGGGAGCCGATCTGCGCGTACTGGGTCAGCACGCCGTCGGCGTCGCGGCCCTTCTCGATCACCTCGTCCTCGCTCTTGCACTGCTCGGCGAGGAGGGCGAACCCCGCGGCCTCGACGATCGCGCGTTCGATGTCCACGTCGCCGAAGTCGGAGTCGGCGATCATGATGGTGCCTCTGGCGTCAGTGCGAGTCACGGGGAATCCCCTTGGTGTGTACGAGGTCCTGGTACGACAGGGCCAGCTCCAGGCATCCCCCGCCGTCGAGCTGCCCGACCGTGGCGCGGTAGATCTCCTGCCACGGCGTCTGGTTCTCCAGCGGCGGCGGCGTGTGGCGGGCCCACCGCGCGGCGATCTCCTCCTCCGTCAGCAGCACGTCGACGCGCGCGTTGTCCACGTCGACGCGGACGAGGTCGCCGGTGCGCAGGATGGCCAGGTTGCCCCCGGCGGCGGCCTCGGGGCTGGCGTTGAGGATGGACGGCGCGTCGGAGGTGCCGCTCTGGCGGCCGTCGCCGAGCGTGGGCAGCGTGGTGACGCCCAGCCGCAGCAGCGCCGACGGCACCTCCATGTTCACCACCTCGGCCGACCCGGGGTAGCCGATCGGCCCGGTGTAGCGGATGACGAGGATGCAGCCCTCGTCCACGCCGAGCTCCGGATCCTGGATGCGGGCGTGGTAGTCCTCGGGCCCCTCGAAGACGATCGCCCGGTAGTCGCGGACCGCGCGGAACTCGTCGCTGAGCACGGAGGTCTTCATGACGGCCGAGTCGAACAGGTTGCCCGTCATGACGAGCAGCCCGCCGCGCGCGGCCAGCGGGGCGTCGTAGGGACGGATGACCTCCGGGTCGGCGGGCGGGGCGTCGGCCAGGTTCTCCCCCACGGTACGGCCGGAGACGGTCATGGCGTCGGCGTGCAGCCGCCCGGCCGCCAGCAGCGACCGCATGACGGCTGGCACGCCGCCCGCCCGGTAGAAGTCCTCGCCCAGGAACTCGCCGGCGGGGGCGACGTCGGCCAGCACCGGGACGTCGCCCCCGACGCGCTGCCAGTCGTGGATCGTCAGCGGCACGCCGACGTGCCGGGCGATGGCGTTGACGTGGATGGGCACGTTGGTGGAGGCGGCGATGGCCGAGGCGACGACGATCGCGTTCTCGAAGGCCCGCATGGTCATGATCTTGCGCGGGGTGAGGTCCTCGCGCACCAGCTGCACCGCCCGCAGGCCCGTGTCGTAGGCCATCTGGGCCCGGCGGCGGTAGGGCGCGGGGATCGCCGCGCAGCACGGCAGCGACATGCCCAGCGCCTCGGCCAGGCTGTTCATCGACAGGGCGGTGCCCATGGTGTTGCAGTGGCCGATGCTGGGCGCGGAGGCGGCCACGCGCGCCATGAACTCGTCGTGGTCGATCTCGCCGGTGGCCAGCAGCCGCTTCGACTGCCAGATCACCAGCCCCGATCCCGAGGCGGCCATGCGCCTGCCCTGGTGGTAGCCGTTGAGCATCGGCCCGCCGGACAGGACGATCGCCGGGATGTTGACGGTCGCCGCCGCGGCCAGGCACGCGGGCGTGGTCTTGTCGCAGCCCGTCGTCAGGACGACCCCGTCGAGCGGATATCCGTAGAGCACCTCGACCAGCCCGAGGTAGGCGAGGTTGCGGTCGAGGGCGGCGGTCGGGCGCTTGCCGGTCTCCTGCAGCGGATGGACGGGGAACTCCAGCGGGATGCCGCCGGCGTCGCGGATGCCGTCCCTGACCCGGTCGGCCAGGGCGAGGTGGTGGCGGTTGCAGGGCACGAGGTCGCTGCCCGTCTGGGCGATGCCGATGATCGGCCGGCCGGACTGGAGCTCCTTCGGGGTCAGCCCGAAGTTGAGGAAACGTTCGAGGTAGAGGGCGGTCATCTCCGGATTGCCGGCGTTGTCCCACCAGGCCTGGCTGCGCAGGCCGCCGCTCTCGGGATGGCCGGTCGGACGCATCAGCTCGCTCCTCACTCGCGCGGGCCGCCGGCCGGGTGGTGGCGCACCTCGGGCGGCGATGACTGGCCTACCCTGCTGCCGTCATCGCCCAAACGCCTCAGATCATCGCCGCCATCACCTGCTCGACGCTGCTGACCTCGGGAAACTCGATGAGGCACCACGTCGCGCCGGCGTCCTCGTACGGGCCGGGATGCACCTCCGGCGGGACGCCGACCGCAACCTCGAAGCCCTCCAGCCCGCCTCGGTGCTCGGCGACGACGGCCAGCATGTCCCGCAGCCCGGCCGGGGTGGTCTCGGGACAGAGCCCGTCGAAGAGGGCGGCGCGGCGGAGCGGCGCCCGCCGGAGCGACTGGGCGGCCACCCAGACGGGGATCCGCGGCCGCTGCACGGGCTGCGGCTGGAACGCCAGGTCGTCGACGCGGTAGTGGCGGCCCCGGTGGCGGACGGGCAGCCCGGTCCAGAGCCGGCAGATGACGTCGAGGCCCTCGTCGAGCATCTCCGCCCGGACGCGCGGGTCGCCGGTCTCGCCGAGCCTGCTCAGCTCCCCGCCGTTGTCCGAGCCCAGCCCGACGCCGAGCACCATCCGCCCGCCGCTGAGGTGGTCGAGCGCGGCGGCCTGCCTGGCCACCTCGTACGGCCTGCGCCGCGACAGCGGCGTGACCCTGGTGCCGATGCGGATGCGCTCGGTGGCGGCGGCGATCGCGGCCAGGGCGATCCAGGCGTCGCAGACGGCCAGCTCCGCGTTCAGCGGGCGCACGACGTGGTCCCACAGGAAGACGCCGTCGAACCCGGCGTCCTCGGCGCGGGCGGCCAGGTCGGCGAGCACCCGCGGGTCGGCCAGCTCACCGAACGGCGGCAGGTACAACGCCCGGCGCATCACAGCAGGCCCTTCAGGTGCGGCGCGGTACGGCTGCGCGGGCTGGCGGCCACCTGCGCCGGCGTGCCCGCGGCCACCACCGTGCCGCCGGCCGAGCCGCCTCCCGGCCCGAGGTCGATGACGTGGCCGGCGGTCGCCACCACCCGCATGTCGTGCTCGGCGACCACGACCGTGCCGCCGCCGCCGACCAGGTCGTGCAGCCGGTCCATGAGCACGTCGGTGTCGTGCGGGTGCAGGCCGGTGGACGGCTCGTCGAGCAGGTAGAGCGTGGACTCGGCGCGGCGGCCCTGCAGCTCGGCGGAGAGCTTGATGCGCTGGGCCTCGCCGCCCGACAGCTCGGTGGCGGGCTGCCCGAGCCGCAGGTAGCCGAGCCCCACCTCGTGCAGCGTCTCCAGCGGGCGGCGTACCGCGGGGACGTCGCCGAAGAAGCCGGTGGCCTCGTCGACCGTCATCTCCAGGACCTGGGCGATCGTGCGGTCGCGGTAGGTCACCCGCAGCGTGCCGGGGTTGTAGCGGGCGCCGCCGCAGTCGGGGCAGGGCGCGTACGTCGTGGGCAGGAACAGCAGCTCGACCGCGACGTAGCCCTCGCCCTGGCAGGTCTCGCAGCGTCCGCCGGGCACGTTGAAGGAGAACCGGGCCGGGCCGTAGCCGTGGGAGCGCGCGCCGTCGGTGGCGGCGAACAGCTTGCGCACCGTGTCGAACAGGCCGGTGTAGGTGGCCAGGTTGGAGCGCGGGGTGCGGCCGATGGGCTGCTGGTTCACCCAGACCACCCGCCGCTCCCCTTCCGCGGCCTCGGCGAGGGCCGCCAGCAGGCTGCTCTTGCCCGCCCCTGACACGCCGGTGACGGCGGTGAACACGCCCAGCGGCACGTCGACGTCCACGCCCCGCAGGTTGTTGCGGGTGAGCCCGCGCAGCTCCAGGCAGCCGGCCGGCCGGTGCGCCGGGCGTTCCGGCACGACGGTGTGGAACAGGTAGCGGCGGGTCACCGACGCGGCGACCTCGCGCAGCCCGGGGACCGGCCCGCTGTACAGGACGCGCCCGCCGTCGCCGCCCGCGCCGGGGCCGACGTCCACCACCCAGTCGGCCTGGCGCACGACGTCCATGTCGTGCTCGACCAGGCAGACGGTGTTGCCGGTGTCGCGCAGGCGGCGCAGCAGGTCCGACAGCGCGGCGGAGTCGGCGGGGTGCAGGCCGGCCGACGGCTCGTCCAGCACGTACACGACGCCGAACAGCCCGGCGCGCAGCTGGGTGGCCAGCCGGATGCGCTGCAGCTCGCCGCTGGACAGGGTCGGCGCGGGCCGGGCGACGCTCAGGTAGCCAAGCCCCAGCTCGTCCAGCACCTCGATGCGGTCGAGGATGTCGCGGGTGAGCGCCCCCGCCGGTCCTGGTTCGTCCCGGTGCGGGCGGAGCACGCCGGCCAGTTCGCCCATCGGCATCGCGGCCAGCTCGACGACGGTGCGGCCCGCGTACGTGACCGCCAGCGCCTCGGGACGCAGCCGCCGGCCGCCGCAGAGCGGGCAGGTGCGGGCGGTCATGAAGCGTTCGGCCCGCAGGCGGCTCTTCTCGCTGGCCGAGGACGCGTACGCCTTGAGCACCAGCCGCCGGGCGCTGGCGTACTTGCCCTGGTAGGGGCGGTGGATCCGGCCCGCCTCGCGTACGGGATGGACGGTGACCACCGGCTCCTCGTCGGTGAACAGGATCCATTCCCGCTGCTCGCGCGGCAGGCTGCGCCAGGGCGCGTGGATGTCGTAGCCGAGCGTCGCCAGGATGTCGCGCTGGTTCTTGCCCTGCCAGGCGCCCGGCCACGACGCGATCGCGCCCTCCGCGATGCTCAGCGACGGGTCGGGCACCAGCGACTCCTCGGTGACCTCGTGCAACACCCCCTGCCCCTGGCACTGCGGGCACGCCCCGGCGACGGTGTTGGGCGAGAACGCGTCGGAGTCCAGGCGCGGCGCGCCCGCCGGGTAGACGCCGGCGCGGGACATCAGCATGCGCAGCGAGTTGGAGACCCGGCTCAGCGTGCCGACCGTGGACCGCGCGGACGGCGTGGCACGCCGCTGGCCGAGCGCGACCGCGGGCGGCAGGCCGGTGATGTCGTCGACGTCGGGCATCGGCAGCTGCTGCAGCAGCCGACGCGCGTAGGGCGCCACCGACTCCAGGTACCGGTGCTGCGACTCGGCGAAGATCGTGCCGAACGCCAGCGACGACTTGCCCGACCCGGAGACCCCCGTGAACGCCACCAGCGCGTCGCGCGGGATCGCCACGTCGACGTCCCGCAGGTTGTGCACCCGCGCGCCGCGCACCCGGATGCCGCTGACCACCTCATCTTCCACTCTGCGCAATCTACCCATCGCCCGCCGCGCGACCGCCGGGCGACCACAGTGCCGGGCGCAGTGCGGCCAGAGTGCGGCTGTCGGGGCGGGATCAGGCCGCCCGCAGCGGGCGCAGCGCCGAGCCCCACGCGAGGACCTGGTCGAGGACGGCGTTCAGCCGGTCCTCGTGGGCGGCGGCGGGCCGGAAGCCGTCGGCGAAGTCGGTGGCGATCGACAGGCCGACCTGGTTGGACACGGTGGCCACGCTGAGCAGGCCCAGCACGTGCCGCAGGTGCGCGATGGCCCGGGGCGCGCCGTCCACGCCGTAGCCGACGAACCCGGCCGCCTTGTTGGTCCACTCGGCGTACAGGAAGTCGAGAGCGTTCTTGAGCGCGCCCGGGTAGGAGTTGTTGTACTCCGGGGTCACGATCACGAACGCGTCCAGCTCCGACACCGTGGCCGACCAGCGTCTGGTGTGCTCGTGCTGGTAGTTGCCCATGGCGGGGTGCTCGGGCTCGTCCAGGTTGCCCAGGTCGTAGTCCTTCAGGTCGATGAGCCGGTACTCGGCGTCGCCCCGCTTGGCCGCCAGATCGCGCACCCAGTGGGCCACCGCCTCGCCGTTGCGGCCAGGGCGGGTGCTGCCGAGGATGATCCCTACCTTGAGCATGTGCCTCTCCCTCAGTTCGGTTACGGAAACCAACCGTAGGAAGAACGGCTGAGATACTGAATGCGCTGCTGTCCACCATTTATACGTGAGCGTCTCAGCCCTTAGACTCAATCCTCATGGACGTGCTGAGCGACGTAATGGCCTTCATGCGGTGCGGGCGCCCCACCTCCTCCCGCATCTCCTGGCGGGCGCCGTGGGGGGTGGCGTTCCGCTCGGTGCCGGGGTCGGCGGGTTTCCACGTGGTGCTGCGCGGGTCGTGCTGGCTGATCCCGCCCGACGGCGAGCCCGTCCCGCTCAGCGTCGGCGACGTGGTGTTCCTGCCGCACGGCGACGACTTCGGGCTGGCCGACGATCCCGCCCGGCCCCTGGTCGAGTCCGACTGCGAGCCGCACTCGGAGTTGTTCGCCTCGGCCGGCTTCGGCGGCACGGGGGCCGAGACGGTGGTGCTGTCCTGCGGCTACCGGCTCGAACTCGACCGGACCCACCCGATCCTGGGCTCGCTGCCCGGCGTGATCCACCTGCCCGCGACGCTCGGCAGCCGTCCGGAGCTGCGGACCGCCGTCGAGCTGCTGGCCGCCGAGATCGACGGCCCGCGGCCCGGCACCGACACCGTCGTGTCGTCCCTGCTCGACATGTTGCAGCTGTACGTCCTGCGCGCCTACTTCGAGACCCAGGACGAGCCCTGCACGGTCTCCGGCTGGGCCGCCGCGCTGGCCGACCCCGTCGTCGGCCGCGCGCTCGACGCCATCCACCGCGACCCGGCCCGCCGCTGGACCGTCGAGTCGCTCGGCGCGCACGCGGGCATGTCCCGGGCCGGCTTCGCCCGCCGCTTCACCGGGCTGGTGGGGCAGCCGCCGCTGGCGTACCTGACGTGGTGGCGGCTGATGAGCGCGGCCCGCCTGCTGCGCGAGTCCGACGCGCCGGTGGCGCGGGTGGCCGAGCAGGTGGGGTACGGGTCGGAGTTCGCCTTCGGCAACGCCTTCAAGCGCGAGTTCGGCGTCGCCCCCGGCCGCTACCGCCGGTCGGTGGCCTGATCCCACGGGCCGGCCGGGTCGGGGCCCCATCGTTCCTGGGCGTACTGGCGGCGGACGCCGGCCGACTCCCCGATCCGGGTCCAGGAGCGGCCGTCCTTGCGGGCCGCGCGCACGGCGGCGTCCAGGTGGCCCTGGGCCCGGCGCACGGCCTCGGCGGCCTGCCGGACGGCGACCAGGCTCGGCGGGTCGAGGTGGGTCTCCCACTCCGCGCGGATCGCGACGGCCACGTCGTCGGGGGCGGCGCCGGACAGCAGGCATTCGCTCAGCGCGTAGATGCGCCGGGCCGCGAAGTCGTGGCGCACCTGGGCCACGCGTTCCCACAGCGGCCCCTGCCATCCGCAGGCGCAGTGGCCGCGCCAGCCGATCGCGGTGCGGCCGTCCACGACGTCGCCGCGGCCGAAGCCGATGCGGCCGTCGGAGCCGATCGGGTGCACCCTCGCCCCGCCGTCGGCCGGGCCGGTGGAGACCCGCCCGTCGGGGAAGACGGCGGCATCCCAGCCTTCGTGGCGTCCGTCGTCGCCCTCCCACCACTTCATGACACGCCCCCTCCAGAGATCGTCCGGATCAGCTGGCGCCTCCATGGTGGCAGGCGGCACCGGCCCTTGCGAGGGCCCGCGGATTACGGTGTCACGCTGGGGGGATATCGGCCCGGCGGCGGGGCGCCGGCTGGATCGGTCCACACGCTGACCAGGTCGTGCCTTCCGCCGGGGCGCCTCGTCCGGCCAGCCTGGGTGGCGTGATCAGCGCCCTCGTCGTCATCGACGTCCAGAACTCCTTCCTGCAGCTTCCCGACTGGCGGCACACCTCCAGGCCGGACATCGTCCCGCAGGTCAACCGCCTGGCCGCGGCCGCCAGGCAGGCCGGGGACGCGGTCGTGTGGGTGCTCGGCTCGCGGCCCGGCTCGGGCACGGTCTTCGATCCGGCCCGCGGGTTCGTCCAGCTGATGGACGGCCTTGAGCCCCTTCCGGACGAGCCCGTCCTCACCAAATCGGCGCACAACGCCTTCACCACCACCAACCTCCACCAGTTCCTCACCCGGCGCGGCGTCAGGCGGCTGACCGTCTGCGGCATCCGGACCGAGCAGTGCTGCGAGACCACCGCGCGCCTCGCCTCCGACCTGGGCTTCGAGGTCGACTTCGCCATCGACGCCACCGCCACCACGCCGCTCCCCCACCGCGACGCGCCCGACGACGTCCCCTTCGACGAGCTCGTACGGGACCCGCGCACGCTCGGCGTGGACGACATCCTCGCCCGTACCGAATACGCTCTGTCGGGTCGTTTCGCCACGATCAGGACCGTGGACGAGCTCACCGGGAACTGAGGAGGCGCCGGTCATGTCCCGAGTCGTCTTCCTGCTCATCCCGCGGGTGCACCTGCTCGACGTGGCCGGGCCCGCCCAGGTCTTCTCCACCGCCGCCGACCTCGGCCGGCCGTACACCATCGACTACGTCGCCGAGGAGCGCGAGGTGGCCAGCGTGCAGGGGCTGACGCTGCACGCCCGCACCTCGTGGCCGTCCCTGACGCCCGACGACCTGATCGTCGTGCCGGGCTGGCGGGGGCCGGCCCGGCCGGCGAGCGGCGAGACGTTGCGCCGGCTGCGCGAACACCACGCGTCGGGCGGCACGGTGGCCGGCGTGTGCGCGGGGGCCGACGCGCTGGGCCGGGCCGGG
>NZ_JBFAOM010000067.1:0-39184 GCF_040675235.1 Nonomuraea sp. NPDC049637 | reverse complement strand
GTCGGCGAGCGGCCGGTCGCGGCCGAGCAGGGCGATGGTGCGGTCGATGGCCGAGGCGTAGGCGCGGTGGGTGTTGGGGTTGGCGGTACGCGCCGTGGCGAGGAAGGCGTCGGCGGCCGCGGCGAGGCTGACGCCCTCACCGCGCAGGGCGGTGACCTTCGTCGCCGCGCTCATGCCGACCGCCGTACAACCGCTGCGGCGATGTACCGGATAACGTGCCGGAGTCGCGCACCGCCCCGGCGGAGGGTTGTCCGGGTCACCGCGCCGCTGTGATCGCTCATGTACGTGATAATAGGCAATTATCACGTACATGAGCGATCTGGACTGGATAGCGACGTTCGGTGTGCCCGTGCTGCTGGCTACGTTCCTGCTCTGGCTGTGCCGGCTCGTTTGCTGTCTCGGATGACCGGGGCGCTTTCGATGTGCCGAACTCCCGGCAGGCTGCCGATGCCGCCCTCGAGGTAGCCGTAGAGCGCATCGGCGTCGCGGCAGGCGACGAACATCAGCAGGTTGGTCGGGCCGGTGGTGGCGGCGGCAAAAGCGACCTCAGGATGCGTGGCCACCGCCTGGGCCGTGCGGCGCAGGGCGGAGGGCTCGACGGTCAGCCAGAGGATGGCGACCATCTCGAAGCCCAGGAGCAGAGGGTCGATGTCCACGTCGAAGAACAGCACGCCGCAGTCGCGCAGGTGGCCCAGCCTGCGCTGGGCTGTTGCCGGAGACCATCCGGTGGCACGGGCGAGCTCCGGATATCCGGCGCGACCGTCCCGAGCCAGGACCCCCAGCAGATGCTCATCGCCTTCGTCCAAGACGACCCGCTCCTGCTGAGCCCCTGGTGCGTGCTGCGGGGCGAGCGTGGCGATCTGCTCGCACGTGAGCGAGTCGGCTCTGCCGTGCCAGCCGGTGGGGCCGCCAGCGAAGACCCGCAGCAGGCAGTGCGCCGTCACCCCGACCACCCGCGGTGTGCGGGGCAACTGGCCCAGCAGCAGCGCATCGCGCTCACGGAAGCTGCGTGCCCGCACCACGCAGACGATCTGGGTGCCGCCGGAGGTGAGGCTGACCCAGGAGGTGTCCGCTCGGCGGGCCAGCGCCTCGGCGATGGGGACGGCCGCGTCAGGTACGACCTGGATTCGGACGAACCACTCCGCCCAGCCCAGCCGTCGCGCCTGGACCTGACCGATCACCTTCAGCAGCCCTGCGGAGCGGAGCCTGTGGTAGCGGCGTGCCACTGTCTGGTCGGACACCTTCAACACCGACGCGATACGGCTGAAGGGGGCGCGGCCGTCCACGTGCAGGGCGTGGACGATGGCGCGATCGAGCTTGTCCAGGACAGGGGCGATCACCGTGGTCAGGTCAGCGTGATGTGCTCGACGTGAGGGAAGGCGGGCCAGCCGGGCGAGCCGTCGTGGACGAAAGCCGTCCAGGCGTCTTGCACGTGCGCCACGAGCTGCTCAAGCTGCGCAGGTTCGGCGCCGGCCAGGATCGGGGAGGCATGCCAGGCGGGCAGATTGCCGAAGACGAACGGCAGTTCGATGCAGTGGCAGGCACCGAACGGGCTGCCTGGCGGTGACCAGTCGAACTGGTAGAGGTGGGCCGAGCGGGCTCGCCCGGCCAGGCGCAGGCTGCCGTCGCGGAACAGCCGCGCGGTGAGCTCGGCCTCAGCTTGAGGGAAGAAGGCCCGAGCCTCGTCCTGGGTGGTGCCGATCAGCATGGGCACCCCCTCCTGGGGACCGGCGAGCAGGTCGGCCGGCACGCCGTCGGCGGCGATCAGTTGGAAGGGCGGCGTCACCCCCGTGGGCTGCGCGATGCGGCGGGCGATCTGCTCCTGGCCGGCGAGCAGGTCGGCGAGCGGTAGGGTGCGCAACCGTTCGGCGTCACCCGGGCGCAGATTGAGGACGTCCAGGAAAATCTGCCCGATCTTGGCGGCCTCGCCGATGCTGTACGGCCGTACGCCGGCCGGTGTGCTTTGCAGGATGACTTGCCGGAACAGGTCACGGCCCGCGGAATGACCGGGCAGGGCCAGCGCGGACAGCGCTCCGGCGGACTGGCCGGCCAGCGTGATGCGAGCCGGGTCACCGCCGAACGCCGAAATGTTCTCCCTCACCCAGCGCAGGGCGGCGATCTGGTCGAGCAGCCCGAGGTTGGCCGGGGCGAACTGCGGCGTCAGGTACAGGTAGCCCAGGACTCCCAGCCGGTAGTTGACGGTGACGACCACCATCCGGCCGCGTTCGGCCAGCAGCGCGCCGTCGTACCAGGCTTGGGCGCCGGAACCGGTCAGGAAGCCGCCACCGTGCAGCCACACCAGGACCGGCAACCCTCTGCCGCCCGGTGCCCACGCATTGAGTGACAGGCAGTCCTCACCCTGGTGAAGATCGCTGCCGGGGCCGAGGGCGCCTTCGAGCCGGGATGTGCGCGGCTGCGGGGCCGCCAGGCCCGGTTGGACGGCATCCAGCACGCCGTTCCACCGCGTCGGCCGCGGCGCGGCGAACCGCTCGGCGCGAGCATAGGGAATGCCGAGGAAAGCGGTGACCGCGCCGCCCGCGGGGACGCCGCGCAGCGTCCCGGCGGGTGCGTGGATCAGGTCACTCACCGGTCACATCTCCAGGAAGGCAAGCGCGGCGCCGCGGGCCTGGGCGGCACCGACGAAGAACCCGCCGGGCATGTCCCTTGTGGTGAACCCGTTGCCCTCCACCAGGTCGCGGGCCGCCCGCACGTCACGTACCGACACGGCTTGCCCGGCCATGTACGGCAATGCGGGCACCGGCTCGCCGGGCATCATCGCGCGGAAGGCGGACACCGCGACGACCTCCACCCGGCCCAGCGGCAGCGGCAGCACGTGCACTGGTCCCTCGGTCACCGGTTCGGTGTCCAGGATGAGGGCGTAGCGGGCGACGGTGGACTCCAGGTCGGCCTCGTCCACCACGAGCAGCACGCTGTACAGGCCGGTGGCGCCGTTAGCGTGCTCCAGGTAGCGCGGCTGGTGGATCAGTTCAGGGGTCAGGTGGTACGCGGCGTGGATCAGCCCTTCGGGTGTGAGCGCCCGGTCGAGGTGGACCGCCTGAAAGCAGGCGCTCTCCACACCGTCAGGGGTGTCCACATCCCGCTGCAGCGGCAGCACACCGGAGGAGGACAAGCCGACCGCTCGCAGGCGCTTTTCGGCGGTTTCGATGTCCGTGCAGCCGAAGGAGTACCCGTGCAGGCCCTCGTACTGGGCGATGAGCGGGCGGATGTTCCAGGGGTCGACCGAGCCGTCCCCGTACAGGCCGAGCAATTCCAGGTAGGTGCGGCCGAACAGGGCGCACCGGTTGCCGGCACCCATCGGCCTTCGCTCGCCGCCGGGGCGGTCGGAGCCCATGTGCATGGACAGCGGGCTGAGCGTGAAGCCCAGCGCCTCGTAGGCCGCCGCGGTGGCGTCCATGTCGGTGGTGTAAAGGACGGAGTGGTCGATCCGGTCGATGTCACGAGCAATCATGGGCGACAGGCTGCCGCCCCGGCGGCCACCGACTCCAGCCAACGGGGTGGGATCGACGTCTTTCGACATTCAAGGTCCTATCGTGATGGAATCCCACGCGCCAGCGCCAACCGCCGCTTCACGGGAGCAGCCTCGGATTCAGCGACATCACTGCGGACGATCAGCAATCCGCCCAGTGGCATTTGAGTGTGGCCGACTCGGCCGGCACCTGTGGGACCGGTGAGCTGGCCGGGCGATCAGGCGGCCAGGTCGACGTTTGTGAAGTCGACCTCCTTCAGCAGTGGGTCGAACGGGTCGGGTCGGCGGTGCAGGTCATCGGTGGCGTAGGCGCCGAAGCGGCTGATGTGGGAGCGCAGGTAAGGCGCGATCTGGCCGAGCTGGTCGGCGGTGATCTGCCGGCCTTCGGCGACCGGCCGGTCCTTCTTGAAGAACCGGTACACCAGCAGCTCGTGCGCGTCGCCGTGGAAGGCGGCGACCTCCTCGATGTCCGCCAACTGGGCGGCGAACCCACCAGCCTGCTCCACTGCCGTCCGCGCTGCCTGCACGCTGTGGGTCTGGACCACGAGAGCCGACAGCATCTCGCCGAGCGCCTGGACCTGCCCAGCGTTACCGGCGCACGAGGTCACCGCCTCGACGGCCCGCGCCACCGCCTCGCGTCCGGCGGCCGAGGTCTCGCTGCCGGGGTCGAGACGTTCCAGCACCTGACGGTAGGTGCCAATCAGCCGCTCGCTGGTCGCGCGCTGCCGGGCGCGGATCTCCTCCAGCTCCGCCTTGGCCCGTTTGACATGGGAGGCCATCCGCTTGCACAACATCTCGGCCAGGTCGTCGCGGGCCCGCATCCGAGCGGTGTGCGTCAGGCACGCCAGCAACGCCACCTGCTTGACCGGGTCGTAGCGCGACAAGGTGTCGGCGTCCTGCGCGTCGGCCTCACCCGCGAAGTCGGCGATCTTCGACGGCGCGATGCCCTCCAGCCAGGCGTCGGTGTCGCCGAGCGCGTCCACCTGATCCAACCATCTCACCTGGTCACGAAATCGTGACCAGGTGGCCCGCTGGGCGGGCTTCTTGAGCCGGTTGAACGTCGATTTGCCGTCCGGTCCGACGACGAGCAGACCCTCCATCCGGGCCCGGCCGGCCTCGCCTATCCGCTGCAGGATCGTGGCGAAGATGGTGGCGTTCACCTCGGCGCGGATGCTGGTAGCCAGGTCCTCCAGCGTCGTGTACCCAAGCAGCTCCAGCCGGAGCCGGAGCAACTCCTCGATCGCCACGTTGATCAGGTCCGCCGGGTTGTTCTTGGCCTGGGCCGCCTTCCGGATCGCCATCGCGGCGATCGCCCGGGCCCGGCCCGCGTCGTACTTCACGCCCTGACGCTGGCGCACCAGCTTGCGATGCGCCTTCGCACTACGAGAGGAGCCGTGATCCGGCCAGACGTCCTCGGCCAGCTCCAGACAGCGCCGAACGTTGTCGATCACCACCTCGGGGATCTCGTCCGTGGACGGGAAACGCGCCATCTTCTGGAAGCACTTCAACGCCAGCACCAGCGCGAAGCACGACTCCGGGCTGCCGGTGCGTTTTTCGGCCCAGTCCATCTCTTCCGGCGAAGGCGTGAAGAACACGTGCAGCAACCGCGCCGACGTCAGCCGCTTGAACTGCGGATAGGCGGTCCGCTCGATCCACGTCATCCCAAGGCCGTCCCTCGCCTCGATCCCGGCGTCCAGACGCCGAAACCGTAGCGGCGATCAACCATGCCGAACGGTCTTGTTCACCAAACCGCAACCAAACCCATGCGGAGGGTCACATCAGCGGACGATTAAACCTTCTGGCCAGCGGCTCAGCGACTCACTGCCCCTTTCACTCGTACTTGGTCTGCCCCCCACCAGGGCCTACAGCGGCGTCAAGGCCACCCTGCAGTCCTTCCGGGCCAACGACCTCCTCGGGGTCGCCTTCGGCGTCGTGCACGCCGGCAGCGGCGTCTCCTACGTCGGCTACAACCCCGGCGTGGTCTCCATCGGCATGCCGGCGAGCCTGCCGCAACCGCTGCGTGCGACGACCCGGGCGTTGTTCACCGTGCTCGCCACGTCGGTGCCGAAGGCGACCGGGCCCATGACCGCGCTCCTGGACGACCCGCCGGCCGAGCCCTTCACCGCCCACTGGGGCAAACGCCGGCTGCCGCTGGACGGCCGCGCCTTCGACCGGGACAACGCCCTGCGCCTCCATAAGCTCACGCAGGAACTGATCGCGCGCTGACCCCGGCGCCCCGACCCCAAGGAGACAGGCACAGATGACATTAAACAACCTGACCGGCAAAACCGCCCTGATCACCGGCAGCACCGGGGGCATCGGCATGGAGACCGCGCGCGGCCTGGCCGGAGGGCCTCACCGGCGCCTACTTCGACGACCGGTGCCGCCGTAAGCCGCTGCCGGCCGGCGCGCTCGACGAACGCAACCAGAACGCGATGCGGGAGCTCTGCGTCCGGCTGAGCGTCGGCATCCTCAACGAATCTACAATGTAAAGGCGGGCTCTGAGTTCATAAATTTGTCCCGTCCATCGACAACCAAGCACCGACGAACGCGGCCAGAAGGCCGGTAAGGCGTCCTTCCCAAGTCGGAGATCGCCGGTGGGGAATCAGGGTTTCCGTAGGGGATTTCTCCGACGCCGTACCGCCCTCTCGTGCCGGATCTTGATACGGCGGAGGCCGAGAGCCGGGCTCCGTTGATCAGGAGGGGCAACGTGAGAGGAAGACGGACCAGCGCGGCCGTCGTGGCGTGCTTGACCGTGTCGTTGACGGCGGCGCCTGCCGTGGCCGCACCCGCGCCGGCGGACGCGAGTCCGCGTGTGCAGGCGATGCTGGACAAGATCGTCGCAGGCGGTGCGGTCGCCGCGATTGCCGAGGTTCGCGACGGGGACAAGACCTGGCGGGCCGCCGCCGGCAGGGCGAGGCTGAAGAACGCCCGGCCGGCCCCGGTGGACGGGCGTTTCCGGGCCGGGAGCGTGACCAAGTCGTTCACGGCGACCGTGGTGCTCCAACTGGTGGGAGAGGGAAGGCTGCGCCTGTCCGACAGTGTGGAGCAGTGGCTGCCGGGGCTCGTGGACGGGGGCGCCGACATCACGATCAGGCACCTTCTCCAGCACACCAGCGGCCTTCCCGAGTACTCGACGGGCATGATGGACGAGGCGGGCATCCCCAAGGAGCGTTACCGCACCTGGTCGGCCCGCGAACTGGTGGAAAGGGCGGAGAAGCTCCCACGCGACTTCCCGCCGGGGTCCGGGTACGGGTACTCCAACACCAACTACATCGTGCTCGGCATGCTGATCGAGAGGGTCACCGGCAGGCCGTACGCGACGGAGGTCGGGGAGCGGATCCTGCGGCCGCTCGGCCTGCGGCACACCCGCCTGCCGGGAGCCTCGCCGGAGGTGCGCGGCCCGCACGCCCACGCCTATGTGCCGGTCACCAGGGGTGGCCGGGTGGTCCCCGTTGACGTCACTCGGTTCAATCCCACGATGGCCGGTGCGGCGGGCGAGATCGTCTCCACCACCGCGGACGTCAACCGGTTCTACCGTGCCCTGTTCCAGGGCAGGCTGCTCCCCCCTGGTCTGCTGAAGGAGATGAAGGATCCCGGCACGACCGGGGGGTATGGGCTGGGGCTGGAGCTGGCGCCTCTTCCCTGTGGCGCCGCGTTCGGTCACGGCGGCGGTGCCCCGGGCTACCTGACGGTGGCGTTCAGCTCGGCCGACGGTTCGCGGCAGGTCACGTTGTCGATCACGCCGTTCTCCGGCGACCCTCATCAGGCGGCCATGACCGTGCTGACCTCTGCGTTGTGCCCTTAGGGCTCGGAGGTGCGGCGTTGTGCGCCGAGGACGGAGTCGAGCAGGCCGGGGAAGAGGGTGTCGAGGTCCTCGCGGCGCAGCCGGACGAGCCGGGATCGGCCCTGCACCGTCGTCCAGGTCACGCCGGCCTCGCGCAGCACCCGGTAGTGGTGCGAGAGCGTGGTCTGGTGCACGTCGATGTCGGCGCCAATGGCGTTGCAGTGGTCCTCGCCCATCCGGTCGAGCCGCTGGACGAGGTCGAGGCGCACGGGGTCGGCCAGGGCGCGCAGCACCTCCACCAGCCGGATGGCGTCGGTGGCCGGTTGTGACACCTCACGCATGGTCGCTCCCTGTGTTCCGCACGCCTGTCACGCTACCAATTGATGGATATATGGACAAGCATCCATGTATTGCCTAGGGTTCCCCTCGATACGTCCGAGGCCCCTATGGAAAGGTGGCACCGTCCGGTGTTGCGACGGCTTCTCCCTCTGGCCCTGGCGACCTTCGCCGTGGGCACCGACAGCTACGTCATCGCGGGGCTGCTCCCGGCCATCGCCGCCGACCTGCGGGTCTCCACGCCCGCCGCCGGGCAGTTGGTGACGGTGTTCGCCCTGGTGATGGCCCTGTCGGCGCCGATCATGGGCGCGCTCACCGGTGGGCTGGACAGGCGGACGGCGCTGCTGGTCGCGTTGGGCGTCTTCGTGGCCGGCAACGCCGTCACCGCCCTGGGAACCGGTTACGAGGTGGTGATGATCGCCCGCGTCGTCACCGCGGTGGGCGCCGGGATGATCAACTCCGCGGCCTCCAGCGCCGCGGGGGCGATCGCGCCTGCGGAACGTCGGGGCAGGGCTCTGGCGTTCGTGCTGGGCGGGCTGACGGCGGCGACGGCGTTGGGTCTTCCGCTCGGCACGCTGATCGGCCGTGCCGACTGGCACGTCACCCTGTGGGCGGTCGCCGGGGTCGGCCTGGTCGCGGCCCTCGGGATCGCCGCCGGGCTGCCCAGGGTGCGGCTTCCCGCCGCCTCGCTGGGGGAGCGGCTGCGTCCGCTGAAGGAGGGCCGGGTGGTGGCGCTGCTGACCGTCACCACGCTGGTCTTCCTCGGCGCCTACACCCTCTACACCTACGTCGGGCCGGCCCTGCGGGAGGCGACGGGCGGCTCCGGGCCGCTGTTCGCCGCCGTGCTGACGGCCTGGGGGGTCGGCGTCCTGGCGGGGAACATCGTCGCCGGACGGCTGGTCGACCGGTACGACCCCGCGCACGTGCTGACCTGGCCCCTCGCCGTCGCCGTCGTCATGCTGGCCCTCACGCCGGTGGCGACCGCCGCGTTGGTGCCGACCCTGGCATGGGCGGCGGTCTGGGGTGTGGCCCTGGGCGTCGTCGTCGTGCCCCAGCAGCATCGGCTGATCGCGCTCGGCCCGGCCGCGGCGCCGGTCCTGCTCGGCCTCAACTCCTCGGCCGTCTACCTCGGGATGGCTCTCGGCGGCGGTCTGGGCGGGCTGGCCCAGGAGTGGTTCGCCGTCGTGCCCGCCGCGTTGGGGCTGCCGGCCGCCGGCGTCACGGCCGTGGCGCTGCTCTGCCATCTGACGACCGCCCGCCGTCGTGCGCCCGCCGTGCCTCGGCCGTCCTGAGCACGGGGTCCCTCCCCTGAGAGCCGGACGGCGATCGTGGCAGACGGCCCGGCCTCACCCCTCGATGCGTCCCAGCCAGGCGTCCTGGGCGTCGGCCAGCTTCTCTGCCAGCGGTAGCGGGACGAAGCGGCAGGCGAACTCCATGCCGGCGTCCGCGCCGTCGCCATGGACCCGGTGGCGCCAGGCGTCGGCGCTGTCGGGGGCGGCGGTGAGGTGGAAGAACGTCGTGCGCCGGGGCCGGCCGTTGTCCTCACGGGGTGTGTGGTCGACCGCGACGGGCCCGACGAGGGTGACCTCGGTCAGGCCGGTCTCCTCCGCGAGCTCCCGCAGGACGGCCTGTTCCAGGCTCTCGTCCGGCAGCACTCCGCCCGCCGGCACCTGGGTGCCGGCTTCGGGCGCGTCGACGTGATCGAAGACGAGGAGTTCCGGGGTGGTGCGGTGGCGGATGACGTAGGCGGCGACGCGGATTCTCGGCTCGGGCATCCGTTCATGATCGCAGGCGCCGAGCCGAGAGACGCGTGCGGCTAGGAGACGTACAGCAGCCAGTAGGGGGGCTTGGCGTAGATGCTGCTCAGGCGGCAGGTGGCGGTTCTGCCAGCGGCGGTGTACGCAGCCGCCGCACGGGCGCAGGCGTCCGACGTCGGGTAGACGCCGTACAGGACGGGGGTGGCGGAGGTCTGCGCCGTGGCGGCCTGGGCCGCGGCCGGGAAGGCGAGGGTGGCCAGGACAAGTCCGACACCGGCCGCGGCGCGGCGGAATGTGTTCGTGTTGATAACCATGGGCGGAACGGTAGAAGTCGTCCGCTTCCGCGGTCGTCAAAGCGATCCTTGATTCCCCGTCCCCCTCGGGGATGATTTCCGCGGCCGGGACGTCGTCCTCCCGGAAGGCGGGAGTGTGGTCGAATCGCTCCCATGACGATCGAGTACCTCCCCGTCTCCGGTGACGGCCGCCTGTGGGCCGAGCAGGCCGGCGACGGACCTCCCGTGGTCCTGCTGCACGGCTCCGTGCACGACAGCCGCCTGTGGGACGGCGTCTTCCCCGAACTAGCCCGCCACCGCACCGTGATCCGGTACGACGCGCGGGGCCTGGGCCGTTCGACGCCGCCGACCGCGCCGTTCCGCTACGAGGACGACCTGCTCGCGGTCCTCGACCACTTCGGCGTCGAGCGTGCCGCACTGGTGGGGCTGAGCATGGGCGGCGAGGTCGCGCTCGACTTCACCTTGGAGCACCCGGCGCGGGTGCGCTCCTTGACCCTGGTCGCGGCGTCGGCCGGTGGCCACGACTGGCCGCGCTCTGCCGAGCTGGACGCCTACGCGGCGGCCGACCGCGGGGACGACCCCGGCCGCCTGGCCGAGACGGAGCTCACGCTCTGGGCCTCGCTGGGCGAGCGGGCGCCGGGTTACGCGGCGATCCGGGACATGGTCACCGAGAACGCAAGGCTGCGGGTGGCCGCCGAGAAGGGCCATGCCCTGTTCGCGGAGGTGGGGGCCGTCGAACTCCTCGACCGGGTCGCGGTGCCCACGACCGTGGTGGTCGGCGACCACGACCACCCGGAGATCGGCGTGATCGCCCGCCGGCTCGCCGCGGGCATCGCCGGCGCGCGCCTGGAGATCGTGGCCGCGGCCGACCACTACCTGCCGTTGCGCGCGCCGGAACGGCTCCTGGAGATCCTCCTCGCCGGCTGACCGGCGCCGAGACGGCGGTCCGGTCCGCAGAGGGCGGCCCGGTCGTCGGGCATAGGGTGATCGGCATGGCATTGCGGCTGGTTCAGGTGAACTTCAAGGCCCGGGACGACGCGGCGCTCGGCCGGTTCTGGGCGGACGCGCTCGGCTGGGGTGTCTCCAGCGAGGGCCCCGGCGTGACCAACGTCGAGCCCGTGGGATTCGCCTGGCCCGATCCCAGCGCCGTCTGCGTCGACGTCGTCACCGTTCCCGACCCCGAGACGGTGAGGTACCGCGTGCACCTCGATCTCGCCACCACCTCCGAGGCCCATCAGGCGGAGCTGGTCGTCCGGCTGGAGGGGCTCGGCGCGAAGCCCGCCGACGTGGGCCGGGGTGACGTCCCGTGGGTCGTGATGGCCGATCCGGAGGGCAACGAGTTCTGCGTCCTCGGCGCCCCGCGCTGACCCTCCGTGCTCAGCGGGTCACTGGGGTCTCCCGTCCCATCCGCGAGAGCTTGTCGGGATTGCGCACGTGGTAGGCGCCGGTGACGTAACCGTTCTCCACGCGCACCGCCACCACGCCGTCGATCTCGCCGTCGATCCGCACGAGCAGCCCCGGCCCGCCGTTGACCTGCACCAGCTCGACCGATCTGTCCGCGTCGTGCCTCCACCAGCCGGTGGCCAGCAGGCGGGCCACGTTGTCGATGCCCACCACGGGCCGCGGCAGGGCGTGCCGGAGGCCGCCGCCGTCGCTCAGGGCGACGACGTCCGGCGCGAGGACGTCGAGCAGGCTCTGCAGCTCGCCGGTCTCGACCGCCCGCTGGAAGGCCTGGAGCGCGGCCCGCGTCTCGGCCGGTGAGGTGTTGCCGCGCGGCCGGCGGGCGGCGACGTGCGCCCGCGCCCGGTAGGCGATCTGGCGGACCGCTGCCGGGCTCCTGCCGACGGCTTCGGCGATCTCGTCGTAGTCCAGCTCGAACACCTCGCGCAGCACGAACACCGCCCGCTCGGTCGGCTGCAGCGTCTCCAGCACCAGCAGCATCGCCAGGGAGACGCTCTCGGCGAGCTCGACGTCCTCGGCCACGTCGGGCGCGGTCAGCAGCGGCTCGGGCAGCCACGGCCCGACGTAGGACTCCTTGCGCCGGCCGAGTGCGCGCAGCCGGTCGAGCGCCTGCCGGGTGACGATCCGGACCAGGTAGGCGCGCTGCTCCCGCACGCCGGAGAGGTCGACGTCCGCCCAGCGCAGCCAGGTCTCCTGCAGGACGTCCTCGGCGTCGGCGGCCGAGCCGAGCATCTCGTAGGCGACGGTGAACAGCAGGTTGCGGTGGGCGACGAACACCTGGGTGGCGGAGCCGGGCGGCCCGGCGTGTTCGTCGTGATCGGTCATGTCCCGCTCCTGCCTGTCCGTTCTCCGCACTGCCACACGCACAGGACGCCGTCCGGCGCCGCCGCGTAACACCTGCGGCCAGTGGGCTACGTCACAGGGCCGCCGGTGTTACGGGGGCCGGGGCGGCGGCGTCTGGTGGTCGTCAGGACGCCGCGCGGACGATCCGTGCGGCGCGAGGACGAGTCCAGAGTGAGAAGGGAAGTCTTCCTCATGTCCACCTCCACGACGACCGGCCGCCGGTCGCGTATGCCCAATCCCCTCCCTCAGCTGCTCGGCAGCACGTACTTCACCGTCAGGGAGACCGCCGGCCTGCGCGGGCTGGGCGAGCCGGAGGAGCGCATCACCGCCGTGGCCACCTGGCGGGACGCCACCTGTTTCACCGAGGCCGAGCGCGTCACGCTGGAGCTGGTGGAGGCGGCCCTCATCGCCAAGCCGATCCCCGGCATGCCTCCCGGCCGGAACTCCAGCGAGTGAGAAAGGCGCCTGACATGAGCATCACCACGTTCGCGGTGGCCGGGGCGACCGGCCGGCTGGGCCGCCACGTCGTCGACGTGCTGACCGAGAGGGGGCACCGGGTCGTGCCGATGTCCCGCGCCACCGGCGTGGACGTCGTCACCGGTCAGGGCCTGGCCGAGGCGCTGACCGGGGCGCAGGTCGTCATCGACGTCGCCTCCTGGCACTCCTCCGACCAGGAGGCGGCGACGGAGTTCTTCCGTGCCTCGGCCCGCAACCTGCACGAGTACGGCCGCCGGGCCGGGGTCGCGCGGATCGCCGTGGCGTCCGTCATCGGGGCCGACAGGGCCACCGCCGGTTTCCTGGCCGCCAAGAAGGTGCACGAGGAGCTGCTGCCGGCCGGGCCGCTTCCCGTGCGCGTCCTGCGGGCGGCGCAGTTCCACGAGTTCGTGGGCCAGTTGCTGGACTGGCAGCCCGGTGACGTCGCCTACGTCCCGGAGCTGCCCACCCAGCTCGTGGCCTGCCGGGTCGTGGCCGAGGAGCTGGCCGACCTGGCCACCGCCGACGCCGTGGCGGGCACGCCGATCCCCGAGATCGCCGGCCCGCGCAGGGAGACGCTGGCGGAGGCGGCCCGGCTCCTGGGCGCCCGCCGGGGTGTCAAGGTCGTGGGCGTGGACGGCGCGGGCATGCCCGATGCCGCCCTGGCCGCCGCCGGTGCGTTCCTGCCCGGCCCGCACGCCAGGCTCGCCGGCCCGACCTTCCGGGAATGGCTCGACGCCCAGCCCTGATCCGGCTCCGCCCTTGTCCTCGGTGGGCCGCCGGGGACAAGGGTTTGCCCGTGCGGGCGTCCCCGGCGAAGGGCGGCCGCCCGCCGTCTGGACGATCTTCGAAAATTGTCCGTGCCCTGCGCCATGATGGCACCGCTCGTCTCCGCATGAGGGATCTTGAAGGAGCTGTCATGACCGCACAGGAAACGCCCGACTGGTCCGATCTGGGGTGGGACGGCTGGAGGAACCTGCCGCTGGTCCGCGCCAAGCTGGCCGCGGGCGCCGACCCCGACGAGGGCGCGTACTTCTTCGAGCGCCCCCTGCACGTCGCGGCCGAGCGCGGTTCGCCGGAGGTGGTCGCCGAGCTGGCCGGCCGGGTCGCCGACGTCGACGCCGAGTGCGAGGGCCGCACCGCGCTCTGGGAGGCGGTCTTCCGCGACCAGCCGGACAACGCCCGTGCGCTGGTCGCCGCCGGAGCCGACCCGTGGCGGCCGATGATGGGCGGCTGGTCGCCCGGCCGGCTGAGTCTGGCCGGGCCGACGCCCGGCCTGTTCTTCCCGTTCCCGCCCGGCCACGCCCGGCTCACCGAGGCCGAGACGGCGGCCGTGGCGGAGGCCGCGCGCCTGGTCGGCGTCCTGGACGGCCTCGACGGCGACGGCTTCAGCCTGACGTGCGTGCGCGGTGTCGGCGCGGCGGAGGCGGCGCGCCTGCTGGCCGCCGAACCCGCCACGGAGGAGGAGCTCGAAGAGGTCGAGGACGATCCGTCCGACGACGACGCGCTGCGGTTCGTCGGCGTCACCGACGTGCCCGGCGGGTGCGTCGTCTTCCAGGAGTGGGGGTACATGGCCGCCACGCCCGGCGTCATGAAGGCGCTGTCGGCGGGCACGGTCGCCTACGGCATGTACGCCAATCCCAAGAGCGGCAACCAGGGCAGCGTCTACCGCGACGGCGAGGTCGCGGAATGGGACACCCATCCGGGCGGCGGCGACGCCTCCCCGGAGGACTCGCCGGAGGAGATCCTGCGCAAGTACCTGTACGACGGGTGCGCCGAGGCGTACTGCTTCGCCGGCGCGGGGCTGCGCCCGGCCGACGCCCGCTCGCTCACGGAACCGGACATCTACCTGCGGCTGCCCGACGGCGACTACTGGGACTGAGCGTTCTCCTGCCGGGCGCCGGTGCCAGGGTTCTGCCAGCCGGGTGACAGCCCCGGCGGCCAGGCTGCTGTCTCCACCAACGTGAAGGCAGGGCTTGATGGGCGGCGAGAAGTCGATGCGGTGGCAGAGCGCGGACGTGACCTCGAAGGACGGCACGACGATCGCCGTGCTCAGCGCGGGCCGGGGGCCAGGGCTGCTGGTGATCCCCGGGAACAACCGGCGCGCCCACCACTACGGGGCGCTGGCGCGGGCACTGTCCGGCACGCACACCGTGCACGTGATCGAACGGCGCGGACGCGGCGGCAGCGGCCCGCAGGGCCCGGCGTACGGCGTGGACACCGAGGTCGACGACGCGCTGGCCGTCATGGACCGCACGGGCGCGCGCCTGGTCTTCGGGCACAGCTACGGCGGTCTCGTCGCCCTGCACCTCGGGTTGCGGCGCAGGGTGGCCGCGCTCATGGTCTACGAACCGGGCGTGAGCATCGACGGCTCCTTCCCCGCCCGGTGGCTGCCGGCGTTCGAGCGGCTGCTGGCGGCGGGCAGGCACACTGCGGCGATGGCGGCCTTCCTCAAGGCCACCCGCCTGGTCCCGGTGGGCGACGCGCCGGCTCCGGTGTTCCATGCGCTGGCGTTCCTGATGCTGCGCGGGGCGGAGGGGCGCGACATGCGGGCGATGATGGCGACCACCCCCGCCGAGATCGGCGAGATCGTCCGCCTGGACTCCGACGGCGCCAGATACTCCGGCGTCGGCTCCCCGGCGCTGCTGCTCGGCGGCGACCGGTCCCCCGGCTACCTCACCGGTGTGCCGGCTCGCCTGGCCCGCCTCATGCCCGACGCCCGGCACGAGATCATCGCCGGGCTCGACCACAACGCCCCCGACCTCAACGCCCCCGACGTCATCGCCGAACGGATCCGGGCCTTCACGCGGTCGCGGGGTCACGGGTTCCGGGGGGACGATTTCGCTGAGCGGCGCCCCTGAGCCATGGCATTGCGACAACTGAATCTTGCCGGTCACCGGGAATGCGGTTTCGGTGTGGCGTCGATGAGTGATTCGTGGCAAGTGTAAACATCGTACCGGTCTAGATGCCCTGATCGGCGTGCGAAAAGGCCGCATTCCGGTTCAAGGGTTCGGATGGCGACTACGGGCTGCATTCCGAAAGGAACGGTACATGTTCTCACCCAAAATACGAGCAAATGCCCTCAGCAACCCCACCCGGCCGACGGCACCTCGTCTTGGGCGGACCATGACACGAGCGGCCGTGCGCGGCTCGCTCTCGACGGCCCTCGTCCTGGCCATGACCCCCGCCATGAGCCCGGCCGCGTACGCGGACGGCGACGGGCGGTGCGACCCGCACACCTTCTTCAAAATCCGTTCGCTCTCGCCGAGAAACTTCTTCATTCCCCGCACCCGCTACATTGACGGCCCCGGCGGAACCATCACGGTGACGGTGACCCGCGAATACGAGGTGAGGGCGTTCCGGGAGACGGAGAACGAGCAGCAACTCGTGATCACGACCGGAGATCTGGTGCGCAACCTGCGCAAGATGGGCGTTCCGCATCTCGAAGAGCGGCATATGGTCTTCACCGGCCATGAATACAGCCGGACCATCACTAAAGGGATGTACGGCAATATGTGGTATCGCGTTTTCGGCTACCGCATCGGCTGGTCGGCCTGGTCGGTCCTCGGCACCTGCAAGCAGGTCGAGGTCGGCTCAGGGATAGCCAACGTGCCGGCCAGGGTGGAGGGCTGGCGGTACTGGGAGACCAGGCACCCCAAGTTCAGGGGCCGCATCCTGTCCATCGACGACGGGAATCCCGACGACGACAAGCGGTCGGGGCCGGCCAGGCGGCAGTGGCAGGGGCCGTCGCTGGCGCCCCTGGCCAGGCCGTCGTTGCCGCGGGAGACCCCCTCGACCGAGCGGACCGAGCGGACCAGGCAGCGCAGACGCTGAGCCCCGGTTCACCGGCCCCCGAGCTCAGGCCTCCAGCGTCGCCTCGGGGACCGGTCGGCGGCGCGGGGCGGCGAGGTCGTGGGCGGAGCGGGCCAGCCAGATCATCATCAGGACGTTGGAGACCACGCCGAGAGCCTCGACCGCGCTTTCCTCGCCGGTGAACGGCAACGTCGCCAGCACCAGGACCAGCGGCGTCACCAGGGCGGCGACGCCGTACGCGACGGTCGCCGTCGCCCAGCGGTCGTCGGAGCCCTGGGCCCGCAGGACCAGCGCCGTCCAGACCAGACCGGCCAGGCCGCAGACCAGCTCCAGCCCCTCCGGGACGGGCCGGCCGAGCAGGTCCAGCACGCCGATGACGGTGTATCCGCCGTACCCCAGCAGCCCGGCGCCGCGCATGTATGGCCGGCCGCGGCCCAGCACCCGCATGAACAGCACCACGAGCACGCACATCACCGCGGAGTCGATCACCGTCGTGTCGGCCCAGATCGACGCGGTGAGGTGCAGCACGAACAGCGAGGCCGCCGCGGCGTACAGCGCCAGGCGCAACCGCAGGAGGTCGGCGTCCTGCGGTGGTGGCGGCCCCGCCGACGGCCCGCGCAGGATCTGCCAGATCCCCCAGGACCACGACAGCCCGGCCAGGACCAGGAGGAACAGGTTCGGCCCGGTGGCCGTGACGCCTTCGGTCACGGCCGAGAACAGGGTCAGCCCCCACAACGGGCCGAGCTCACCGGAGACCAGGGCGACGACGGCGGTGACTGTCACCGCGGCACCGTACAGAACGGTGAGAACCAGGGCGGGCACGGCCGAACGGTGACGACGTAACACAGGGGGCTTCCTGCCGGAGGAGGGGACGAATGCCTCACTCTACAATCGATCATGAGAAGTGACGCCAGACGGCGGGCACGCCGCGTGTCACGATCCCCCCACTGACGAAAGGCGCGAACGTGATGTCCGCCCCCACCACCGGTGACGACTGGGAGTCGCCCGGCCGTGGCCGGCCTGCGGGGACCGGCCCCCGGGGCCGGCCGGGCGGGCCCGGCCGGCGGTGTGGGTCAGCAGCCCGGCCCGGCATCCTGATGGTCGTGGTCCTGCCGCGCTGCTGGGGCTCGGGAAGCCGAAGCGCGGCCCGGGGTGCGGGCCGAGGTGTCCGGGCAGGAGGCCGCTGACCTGCTGTACGGCCTGCTCGGCCCCGAGCTGTGCCTGCTGGTCGTGCACGCCCGCGGCTGGCGGCGCGAGCGCTGGGAGCAATGGGCCTTCCGCACCCTGCGCGCCCAGCTCTGCTCCGGCTAGAGCCGCCGGGAGCCGCGGCGGGAGGCGACGAGGGCCGCCGACGTGGCCATGACCACGCAGAGGGGCGTGTAGAGGAACAGGTTGAGCCAGTAGAACGGGGTCGCGGTGTCCGCGCCGACGCCGGCGATCCACACCAGCCCGGCCGCCGCACGCACGAGGGTCCCGGCGGCGACGGCGGCCGTGACCAGACGGGCGGGCAGGCCGCCGCGGCCGCGCGAGCGGGCGAGCACCGCAACCGCCCCGGTGCCGAGCACGACGACGAGCGGCACCAGCACGCGCGGGGTGAACGGCACCTCGAAGTTCAGCACCGCCAGCGAGAGGGATCTGACGTCGTGGGCGGGCCAGGTGCGGCCGGTCAGCCAGTACAGGTGCGCGGCGGCGTCGGTGAGCAGGACGGAGGCGGTCAGGGTGCCGAGGCGTGAGATGTTCATGTCCGGCAGGAGTCGGCGAAATCCGTAATGGTTCCATGGAACCTTTCGCGCCCCTCCCGCCTCTGGATGGACATGAGCTGGCCTGTTGCCGATCTGGACCCCGTACGCCGCCTGCGCGCGCTGGCCGCGGCCATTCCCGGGGCGTCCGTCGCCGAGCGCGTCATTCCCGCACCCTTCGCGGCGGTCTGGGCCGTGGTGAGCGATCTGGAGGGGGAGTTCGGCACGTTCGAACCCGACATGCGGCATCTCACCGTCGAGTCCGCTGGCCCGGACGAGGGCCGCCTGGTGGCCAGGGCCCGCAGCCGGTACGGCATGCGCGCCCGGTTCGACGTCGACCTGCGGCCGGGCTGGTGCTGGATGCAGAGCCGGTTCCTGCTCGTCGGCCTGGCCGCGACCGCCGTGCCGGAGGGGACGCTGGTCGCGCAGACGGGCGGGGTGCGCGTCCCGGGCCGCGCGGCGCTGGTGCCCTGGGGCGTGCGGGTGGCGGGGGAGAAGGCACTGGCCAGACTCGCCTCCCGGGTCACGGCCGACAACGCAGCCGACGACGCGGGTCGGGACGCGGCCCGGGACGCGGGCCGGGACGCGGGCCGGGACGCGGGCCGGGACGCGGGCCGGGACGCGGGCCGGGACGCGGGCCGGGACGCTGGGGGCGCGTCATGACAGCCGCCCGGGTGCTCGCCGCCCAGCGGGGCGACACGATGGCCATGAACGACCTGCTCGCCGAGCTTACGCCGTACCTGGGCCGGATCTGCGGGCCCATCGCGTTGGACAGCGGGCCGGACGCCGTGCAGGAGGCGCTGATCGCGATCTTCCGGCATCTGCGCGACCTGCGCGAACCAGAGGCGCTGCTCGGCTGGGCGCGGGCGATAGCCGTGCGCGAGGCGGTCCGGATCGCCCGGCGTGACGGCCGTTCCAGCCCGGCCGAACTGGCCGGCGTGCCCTCGCCGCACGAAGTCGAGCGGGCCGTGGACATCCGGGACGTGCTGGAGCGCCTGTCGCCGGAGCATCGGGCGGTGCTGGTGCTGCGCGACCTGGAAGGGGTGCCGGAGGACGTCGCGGCGCGGATGTTGCGGGTCCCGCCGGGCACGGTCAAGTCCCGGCTGCACCGGGCCCGGGCCAGCTTCCGCCGGGCCTGGCAGGGCTGAGAGTCGTCCGGCGGGGCTGTGAACTGTCCGGCAGGGGCTGAGAACCGTCCGCCGAGGCTGTGAACCGTCCGGCAGGGCTGAGAGCAGCCGTCCGGCGGCGGGACGTCGGTGGAATGCCGGTACGAATGGTGCCAAACAACCCTCTAAGGTCTCAACCGTGAAAAAGATCTACCATGCGGCGCACATCTACATGATCGTCGGCGTCGTCAGCGGCCTCTACTATCGCGAGATCACCAAGCTCAACGACTTCACCGGCGACACCCAGCTCGGCGTGGTGCACACCCACCTGCTCGCTCTCGGCATGCTGTTCTTCCTGATCGTGCTGGTGCTGGAGAAGGTGTTCACGTTGAGCGCCGGCGGCAAGCTGTTCACCTGGTTCTTCTGGGTCTACAACGGCGGGCTGGCGCTGACGGTGACGATGATGATCGTGCACGGCACCCAGACGGTGCTCGGCGCCGAGACCAGCCCGGCGATCACCGGGCTCGCCGGGCTGGGGCACATCGTGCTGACGGTCGGGCTGATCCTGTTCTTCGTCAACCTCGGCAAGCGCATCCCCGCCAAGACCTGACCGGAGTCGCGTCCAGCAGGCCCGGCCGGGCCTGCTCGCGGATCTCCACCCGGATCTCCACCGTTCGTAGGTGCGACTCCACCCTGCCCTCTTCCTACCGTCGAGCCATGGAGAAGCTGCTCTGGGTCTTCCAGCGAATCCTGGACTCGAATGGGGGCAAGATGAACGGCAAGGTCATCATCAGTCTGGCAGTCGCCGCCGTCGTGGTGGTCGTGGGGTTCATCGTCTTCCGGCTGCTGATGGTGGAGATGGTGGTCAATCTGAGCAGGGGGTCGCACTAGGTGTGGGAGAACGTCCGCCGGCTGCTGTCGGCGGACGATCCTGAGACGGGGCGGCTGATCCGCTACGTGATCACGCTGCTGCTCGTCCTGACCCTGGCCACGGCGACGCCCGCCACCAAGCCCGTCCTGGTGTGGACGGCGCTGGGCGGGTCGCTCGCCTGCTGGCTGGGGTTCGTCGTGCTCGACCGGCGCGCCCACCGGATGGCCCTGACCCTGCTGGCCGCCGGGACGGTCCTGGCGGCGGTGACCGTCGGGCCCGGCGACACCGAAGGGGTGATCTTCCTCTTCGCCGAGCTGATGCTGTTCGCGGCGCACCTGACGCCGCCCGTCTGGGTGATCCTCGGCGTCGCGGCGGTGGACCTGGCGCTCATGGCCGGCGGCATGGCGCTGCTCGGGCGGACCCCCGCCTCGACGGCGGCGCTGGCCGCCGTGCTGGTGAGCGCGCTGATGTTCGCGCTGCACCGGCGCCAGTACCGGCAGGGCAGCCTCGACCGGGCCAGGGCGGTCGCGCTCGACGAGCGCGCCAGGATCGCCCGCGAACTGCACGACGTGCTGGCCCACTCCCTCGGCGCGCTCCGCGTCCAGCTGGAGGTGGCCGACGTGCTGCTCACCGACAAGGGCGACGTGCAGGGCGCCGCGGAGCGGGTCAGGTGCTCGCTGCGGCTGGCCACCGACGGCCTGATCGAGGCCCGCGCGGCCGTGGCCGCCCTCCGCGAGGACGTCCCGCCGCTGCCCGAGGCCCTGTCGACGCTGGCCGACGCGCACCGCCGCGACCACGGCGCCGAACTCGCGATGCGCACCGCCGGCGTCTCCCGCCCGGTCGCCCCCGCGGTCGAGGTGGGCTTGCTGCGTACGGCACGCGAAGCGCTCACCAACGCCGCCAGGCACGCCCCGGGCGCCCCGGTCTCGCTGACCCTCGCCTACACCGCCACCATGGTCACCCTGACCGTCCGCAACCCGCTCGGCGCGCCGCAGGCGGGCCCGCCCGGGCACGGCCTGACGGGCATGCGGGAGCGGCTGGCCCTGATCGGCGGGACCCTCGACGCGGGCCCGGACGGCGACGACTGGCTGGTGCGAGCGGAGGTGCCCGGATGAGGGTGGTGGTGGTCGACGACCAGCAGATCATGCGCGAGGGCCTGGTGGCGCTCATCTCGCTGATGGACGGCGCCGAGGTGGTGGGCGAGGCCGCCAACGGCGAGGAGGCGCTGCCCCTGGTCGCGGCCGAACGCCCGGACGTCGTGCTGATGGACCTGCGCATGCCGGTCATGGACGGCGTGGAGGCGACCCGGCGCATCACCCGCGACCACCCGGACGTCGCCGTGCTGGTGCTCACCACCTACGACGACGACCGATCGATCACCTCGGCGCTGCTGGCGGGGGCCCGCGGCTACCTCACCAAGGACGCGGGCCGGGCCGAGATCGCCGCGGCGCTGCGCTCGGCCGCCTCGGGCCAGTCGACGTTCGCCGAGCCGGTCTCCAGGCGGCTGGTCCAGGCACTGGCGCGGCAGGGGCCCGAGCCGGTCACGCACCTGCTGGACGGGCTCACGGCCAGGGAGGTGGAGGTGCTGCGGCTGATCGCCAGGGGGCTGAACAACGGCGAGATCGCGGCCACCCTGGTCATCGCCGAGACGACGGTGAAGACGCACATCAACAACGCCTTCGCCAAGATCGGCGTCCGCAACAGGACAGAGGCGGCGAACTACGTCCGCGACCGCCTCTGAGGAGGTCCCGGACGCCGGCGGTCAGGCCGGGCAGTCGCGGGGGTCCACGCCCGTCCGCGCCCCGGCGACGGCGATGCGGGCAGGGCTGTCCGGCAACGCGGCGGCCGTGCACACGATCTGCTGCACGGCCAGGGAGGACAGGTCACCGCCCGGAGCCGACGGGGTCAGCACCATGCGGCCGCGCGCCTTGACGGTCACCACGAACGGCTCGGCTTCCGGCGGCACCTCGGTGCTGAGCCCGAACGCCCGCTCCTCCGCCGTGGGCCCGGCCGCCAGCAGCGCGAGCCGCTCGGTCCGGAACAGCGGACGGGCGCTCGGCCGGGTCACGGCGCTGAGCCGCCCGTCCTTCACCAGGTAGAGCACGATCGTCGTGGTCAGCGCGACGGACCCCCTCGGCGGCTCGCCGGCGGAGATGGCGTCGCTGGGACGCACGCCGCAGCCCGCGACCAGCGCCACCAGACAGGCGGCGAGCGCGCGGCGGGGGAGTGCGGCCCTCACCCGGCTGCCCCGTCCTGCTCGGGGGCCCTGCGTGGCAGGCGCAGCGTGAAGAGCGCGCCGCCGTCCGGGGCGTTGACGACGGTGAGGTCGCCCCGGTGCAGGCGCGCGTTCTCCAGCGCGATGGCCAGGCCCAGGCCGCTGCCCTCGGATCTGGCCCGGGCCGCGCTGGCCTTGTAGAACCGGTCGAACGCGTGCGGCAGCACCGCCTCGTCCAGGCCCGGCCCGTGGTCGCGGACCTCGACGGTGATCCAGTGCGGGTCGGCGGACAACCGCACCGACACCGGCGGCTCGCCGTGCCGCAGGGCGTTGCCGACCAGGTTGGCGAGGATGACGTCCACGCGGCGCGGGTCCAGCCTCGCCGTCAGCGAGGGGGGCAGCTCGGTGCGCACCGCGTCCGTCCAGCCCCGGACGCGCAGGGTCGCGGGCACCAGCTCGGCCACGTCCACCTCGTTCAGCGACAGCGCCGCGACGCCGGAGTCGAACCTGCTGATCTCGATGAGGTCGTTCACCAGCGCGGTGAGGTTGAGCGTCTCCTGGCTGACCAGCTTGGCCGCCCGGCCGGCGGGCTCGGGCAGCTCGGCCGCCTCGTCGTCGAGGACCTCGGCGACGGCGGCGAGCGCGGCCAGGGGGGTGCGCAGCTCGTGCGAGACGTCGGCCACGAACCGGCGGGCGTCGGCCTCCATCTCACGCAGCTGCATGACGTGCCGTTCCAGCTCCGCGGCGGTGTCGTTGAAGGTCCGCGCCACGTCGGCCAGCTCGTCGGAGCCGCGCACCTCGACCCTGGTCCGCAGCTCGCCCTGGCCCAGCAGGCGGGCCGCCCGGCCGAGCTCGCGCACCGGGCGCAGCACGCTGCGGGTCGCCAGCAACGCCACGATGACCGCGAACGCCATGGCCGCCCCGCCGCTCAGCCAGGCGCGGGTGGCGAGCCAGTCGATGCTGTCCTGTTCGGGTAGCAGGCTGCGGGTGGTGTAGACCTCGATGCCGGACACCCGCCACCGGTCACCCTCGGCGATCAGCAACGGCGCGCCGATGATCAGGAAGGGCCTGCCCCGCCGCACGACCCGTTGCCAGGCCATCTCGCCTTCGGCCACCTTCCGCCGCAGGCTCACGGAAAGGGTCTGCGGCCTGAGGTCCTCGGGCTCCAGGGACGGCTCGTTCCCCTCGCCCCTCCCGCCGCCCGGCGGCTGGTTGCCCATCAGGCCCGGCGGCGGCCCGGACGGCGGGCCCGCCTGGGCGTACAGCTCGCGGTAGACGGCGATCGCGTAGTTGTTCCGTTCGGCCATGGTGGCGGCGATCCTGCCGAGCTCCGTCCGGTCCGGAGCCGGGGTGCGCAACGGGAAGAGCGCCTCCATGCGTGCTCTCGTCGCCTGCAGCGCGGCATCCTGGGCCCGCTGCAGGATGTCGGTGCGGGCCTGGACGTAGAGCGCGCCGGTCACCGCCGCCGTGGTGACCACGCACAGCAGCGCGAACGCGAACAACAGCCGGGCGCGCAGCCCCAGGTTCGGCCCGGACGTCACCGCCGGGCTCACACCGGCCCGAACCGGTAACCGAACCCCCGCACCGTCTGCACGTAGACGGGGGAGGCCGAGTCGTCCTCGATCTTGGCGCGCAGCCGCTGCACGCAGGCGTCCACCAGCCGCGAGTCGCCGAAGTACCCGTGCTCCCACACCGAGTCCAGCAGTTGCTGGCGGCTGTGCACCCGGCCCGGCGTGCCGGAGAGCTCCAGCAGCAGGCGCAGCTCGGCCGGGGTGAGCCCGATCGGGGCACCGCGCTTGGTGACCACCAGCCCGGCCCGATCGATGGTCAGCTCACCGTGCCGCTCCAGTTCCGCCTGGTCGCGGCCGATCCGCCGGAGCACGGCGCGGATGCGCGCTTCGAGCACCCTGGGCTGCACCGGTTTGACCACGTAGTCGTCGGCGCCCGCCTCCAGCCCCGCCACCACGTCGATGTCGTCGCCGCGGGCGGTCAGCATGATGATCGGCACCTCGCCGATGGCCCGGATGCGGCGGCAGACCTCGAACCCGTTCATGCCGGGCAACATCAGATCGAGCACGACGACGTCGGGACGGTCGGCGCGCAGCCGCTCCAGCCCCTCCTCGCCGGACTCCGCGGCGCCCACCCGATGCCCGTGGCGGGTCAGGGCCAGTTCAAGGCCCTCCCGCACGGCCGGGTCATCCTCGATCAACAACACTCGCGACACGCCGCCGAGTACCACAGCACGCTCCGTAAGCTCGCTCGCCGGTCAACTCCGTCCACTGTGGGCCGGTCATGTCCCCGTCTGGTCAGCGCCCTGTCATCGTTGTGTCACGGTGGTGCCGGGCGTGGTGGCCGTCGACAAACGGTGACATTCGGCAGACGACCCACTCACATTCGGCGCCAATCGTAGTTCGTCATGAACGAACCACGCACCATCCCAGCTCGGCCCCGAGATCGGCTGTTCGCCGTGGTGACGCTGGTGCTCGCGGTGCTCCTGCTGCCGGCGGCGCTCGTCCGCCGCCCCGGCCGGGCCCGCGAGCTGGCCTGCCAGTGGGCGTTACGGATGCGGTTCCCCGCCGAGGACCTCACCGGGCTCACCGACGGCGCCCTGGCGGCGTTCACCGCGGCACGCACCGAGGCGCTCTGGCGTCACGGCCAGCTCCTCGGCCTGACTTCCGGATACCGGGATCCACTCGTGCAGCTCCGGATGTTCGACGAGGAGGTGCGCCGCACCGGCTCCCCGGCCCTGGCGCGCATGCTGGTCCTGCCGCCGACGGAGTCCAACCACGTCAGGGGCATCGCCCTGGACGTGCGTCCGCACGAGGGCGCGCGCTGGCTGGAGGAGCACGGCGCCCGCTACGACCTCTACCGCATGTTCGACAACGAGTGGTGGCACTTCGAGCACCACCCGGAGTACGGCGGCACACCCCCGCGCCGACGGCCCCACCCCGGGGTGGGTCACGCAGCGGAGAACTGGCACCAGATGTGATCTACAATGTAAAGGCGCTGGGTTGGTTCACGAACAAAAACCCTTCAAAGGCACGGGCTTCGCCCGTACTCATCGACGAAAACGCCGCGTGATTCGCCCGGAAGACGGCCGCGACCCGCTTGTTCGTGCTCTGCGCATCAGGCGCTACGGGTGGTCGGCGGCCTCGTTGCGTTCGGGCACGCTTCGTTCGGCGATGTAGGCGGTGTTCTGGCGCAGCACCGTCCGCATCGCGCGGTAGGTGATGCCCTGGACGTCGGCGACGACGTCGTCCGGGAGGTTCACCGGGCGGACGGCCGTGGCGCTGATTCCCTTGCGGATCATCGCCGCCGAACGTCTCGGCCAGATGAGCGGGCCCAATGGCGGGGCCAGCAGCGCCCGAAGAATGAACGGCTGCCGGAGGAGCGCGTCCGGGCTCGGGCCGCTGCTGATCAATGACGTCGTACGACGGCGGGGGCGGGGACTGGCCGCAGCCTGGCAGGTCGACCCGGATGACGTGATGGTGGCGGGCGAGCGCCGGGACCACTGGGGCCCAGAAGCCGCCGGAGGCCCCTGATCCGTGGATGAGCAGCAATGGCGGCGCCTGTCGTGGGCCGTCGTGGACCACGTGTATGCGTTGCGGGTGCTCTGTGTCGTTTTCGCTCATGGGGAGACTGTGCGCGGGCGGCCGGCCGGCGGTCTTGGACGAATGTTCCCGTGGTTGGCGCCTGTGGTTCGGTCTGTTCGTGGGGGTGGAAGGGTTTGGGGGTCATTTGGGACGTCCGCATACGATGTCCAGATCATGGTCTTTATCCGAGTTCTGGGCGCTCTCGCGGCCGAGGTCGACGGCGAGGCGGTGCCGCTGGGCGGGCCGCGGCAGCGGGGTGTGCTGGCGTTGCTGGTGGCGGCGCGGGGGCGGGTCGTGCCGGTCGACCGGATGATCGAGGATCTGTGGCGTGGGGAGCCGCCTGCTCGGGCGTTGTTGTCGTTGCAGGCGTACGTGTCCAATTTGCGGCGGTTGCTGGAGCCGGGGCGTCCGCCGCGCACGCCGGCTCGGTTGCTGGTGAGCGCGGCGCCGGGGTATGCGTTGCGGTTGCCGTCGGGGGCGGTGGACGCGTGGCGGTTCGAGGAGTTGCTGGGCCGGGCGCGTGCGGACGTCGATGGGCGTGTCGCGCGGGCTCTGCTCGGTGAGGCGCTGGGGTTGTGGCAGGGGCCGGCGTTCGCCGAGGTCGCGGACGAGCCGTGGGCCGCGGCCGAGACGGCGCGGTTGGACGAGCTGCGTTCGGTGGCTGCCGAGCTGCATGTGGCGGCGGGGCTGCGTGTCGGTGATCCCGCTGTGGTGGTTGCCGAGGCCGAGCGGCTCACCCGCGAGGAGCCTCTTCGTGAGGAGGGGTGGCGGTTGCACGCCTTGGCGTTGTGGAGCAGTGGCCGTCAGGCGGATGCGCTGGCGACGCTGCGTCGTGCGCGTGGTGTTCTCGCCGAGGAGCTGGGGCTTGATCCCGGTCCTGACCTGGTGGAGCTGGAGGAGGCGATTCTCACTCGGCGGATGGATGTCCTGCGCGCGGCTGTGCCTGTGCCGGCCGTCCCGCCTGTATCGCCTGTGGCGGCCGTCCCGTTGCCGCGGGTGGCTGCTGCCGGGGGGACGGATCCGGTCGTCGGGGCGTCGGGTGTCGGGGCGTCGTTCGTCGGACGTGAGGCGCAGCTGTCGGCGCTGCTCGCGGCCGCCGCCGAGGCCGCGGCCGACGGCGCCCGTGTCGCTCTTGTCACCGGCGAGGCGGGGCTCGGCAAGTCGACGTTGCTGGATCATTTCGGCAGGCGGCTCGAGCGTGAGGGGTGGCTGGTGGCCGTCGGCCGTTGCTCCGAGGTCGACGGTGCGCCGCCGGCGTGGGCCTGGACGGAGGTGCTGGGGGCCGTGGCCGCGTCGGCGTCTCCGGGTGAGTTCGCGCGCGATCTGGCGCCGTTGCTGGCCGATGCCGGGCCGGGGGACGCCGACGCCACTGCTGGGCGGTTCCGGCTGCGGCGGGCCGTGTGGGAGTGGCTTGCGGTGGTCGCGGCGGAGCGTCCGGTCGCCGTCGTTTTGGATGATCTGCATTGGGCGGATGCCGCCACGCTGGAGCTGCTCGGCGGTTGTCTGGGGCTGCGGGCGCCGATTCTGGTGGTGGGGGCGTACCGTGCGGACGAGGGCGGGCGTCTCGGTGAGACGCTGGCTTCCCTCGCGCGGGCGGCGCCCCTTCGGGTGGCGTTGCCGGGGTTGGACGGGGAGGCCGTGGCGCGGCTGGTGCGGGCTGAGTGCGAGGCCGATGACGAGACCGTCGCGGGGATCGCGGAGCGTACCGGTGGGAACCCGTTCTATGTGCGGGAGAGTGCTCGGCTGCTGAGCGGTGAGGGTGCGCTGGTGGCGTTGTCGGAGGTTCCCGAGGGGGTGCGGGACGTGCTGCGCCGCCGGCTCGCGCGGTTGCCGGAGGGTGGGGTGTCGGTCCTGCGGCTGGCTGCGGTGGCGGGTCGGGAGAGTTCGGTGGACGTCCTGGTCAAGGCTGCTGACACGGACGAGGACGGGGTGTTGGACGCGTTGGAGGCGGGTGTCATCGCCGGGCTTCTCGACGAGCCTGGTCCGGGCGTCGTCCGTTTTGTGCATGCTCTGGTGAGGGACGCGCTGATCGCGGACCTGAGCAGGTTGCGTGCCACCCGGATGCATGGCCGGATCGCCGCCGCTCTTGAGGGGGGCGATGACGTGGCGGCGTTGGCCCATCATTTTGCGCGCGCGGGTTCGCCGAAGGCGGTCGGGTACTGTGTGTGGGCCGCTGAGCTGGCGGAGGCCCGTTTTGCCCATGATGTGGCGGCTGATCTTCTTGCTGACGCGGTCGCTCTTTCGGCCGGGCCGGAGGAGCGGGTGGAGCTGCTGGGCAGGTTGCTGCGTGCGCAGATCCGGGCGGGGGCCGTGGCTGCGGCCCGTGAGACGCGGCGGGCCGCCGTGGAGTTCGCGGAGTCGTTGGGGCGTGCGGATCTGATGATCGCGGCGTTCGCGGCGTGGACGGAGCCGACTCCTTGGCAGGCTCGTACGTACGGCACGGTGGATCGTCCTGTCGTGGAGCGTCTGAGTGGTCTGTTGGAGCGTGAGCTGGCTCCTGCGGTGCGGTCGCGGCTGCTGTCGGCGTACGCGCAGGAGCTGGTCGGTGAGGATGATCCGAGCGTTGTGGAGGCGGCTCGGGAGGCGCTCGATCTGGCCACGGAGCCGCGGTTGCGGGCGGCGGCGCTGGAGATTCTGGCCGAGGTCCTGGGTGATGCCGGGTTGTGCCGGGAGTTGGTGGAGATCGGGGTTGAGCATGATCTGCCGGTCTATCGTGTCTCCGGGTTGCTCAATCATGCGGGTGTCGCCGCTGCGGCCAATGATCCTGTGACGATGCGCCGGGTGATCGGGGAGGCTCTGGAGCTTGCGCGTGCGTATCGGATGCGTGAGGCGATCGCCGTCGCGGAGATCACGTTGGCGGGGCTGGCGCTCATCGAGGGCCGGTTCGCCGATGCCGAGGCTCTGTATGTGGAGGCCGGTGAGGGCATGCGGCGTATCGGGTCGGTGCATGCGACGGGTTTTCTCGAGCTGGCTCTGGCGACGATCTGGGTGAACGAGGGCACGCTGGGTGGGCATCTGGAGGAGGTGCGTGCTGTGCACGCCGTGCTGGGTTCCATGGTGTCGGATCTGCTGGCGCTCGCGCTTCATGCCAATGGGCTGGATGCCGAAGCGCGGGAGGTCCGCACGCCACCTGGCCCGATTCGTCGGGATTTCTTCTTCACGTTCCTCGCCACGTTGCGCGCGATGGCTGTCATGGCCTTGGACGACCGGGACGCCGCCGAGGAGATCTACGAGGTGCTGCTTCCGTACCGCGACGGCCCTCCGGCGGGTGCGGAGAGCTTGTCGATGGCGTTGCGCCCGGTGGCTCACACCTTGGGTGAGCTGGCTGTCTTCCTGGGGCGTGCCGAGGCCGCGGCCCACTTCGCCCTGGCCGCCACCGTCGCCGACCGGTGGGACGCCCCTCACTGGGCCGCCGAGGCCCGGTCGCGTGCGACCGCCTAGCGCGCGCGATCTCGGCGTAGTCGAATCCGAACGAGGAAGCCGAGGGTCGGGCCGAGGCGCATGGGGTCCGGCGCGGTTGTGGGCTTGTCTCCGGTGCGGCCCGTCAGGCGGTCTCCTTGGCCGGAGGGAGTCGGCTCGGTGAGAATCGATTGTCATGATCCGTGTGCATTTCTCCGACGCCGACCTGCGCAAGATCACCTTCGCCCCGGGTCCCAACGCCCTGTGGGAGACGGTGCTGAGTGTGCGCCTCCTGCTGGGCGCGCCGGCGAGCAGGAGCTGGACGCGCCCCGGAGTGCGCCGGTTGTTCCGGCAGGTGGGCGGGAGTCTGGCCGAGCGGGCGGGGGTGCTGGCGCCCCTGGTTCCGCCGCGGAGTTCGGTGCCGGCGTTCCTGCTCCAGCCGGACGCCGGTGACTTCGCCGCCGGCGTCGAGCTGGCCAGTCAGACGCCGAGTTCCTACCTGGCGGCCGATCTGGGCGCGTTGTCGCCCGCCCAGCGGGCGGGGCGCTGGGCGCGGGAACTGGCCGGCGGCAGCTGCGGGGCGCGCCAGACCCTCGCCGACGACCTGCGTGGCTTCTTCGGCTCGTCGGTGGAGCCCTTGTGGTCGCAGATCCAGACGGAGGCCGGCGCCGACCGTGCGCTGCGCGCGGAGACCCTGCTGCGCGGCGGGGTGGACGCCCTGCTGGCCACGCTGCATCCCGGGTGCCGTTGGCTGCCGCCGACCCTGCACATCCCGGTCGACGGCGATCACGACGTCGCGCTGTGCGGGCGGGGGCTGTTGCTGATCCCGTCCTACTTCGCGCCCCGCCCGATGGTGATGTACCGGCCGGACGCGGCCACGGTGCTGGTGTATCCGATCTGCGTCACGGGACGGTCCGCCGGCGCGGACGAGGTGCTGGTGCCCTTGCTGGGCCGTACCCGTGCGGCGGTGCTGGCCGCGTTGCGCAGCCCGGCCACCACCACGTTCGTGGCCGGACGCGTCGGTGTCTCCCTCGGCTCGGCCAGCCAGCACACCACGGTCCTGCGCAACGCCGGGCTCATCTCGACCGTCCGGACGGGCAGCTCGGTCCTGCACGCCCTGACGCCGCTCGGGCAAGCCCTCCTGAACGGCTCCCCGGACGCCTGGTGACGGCGATGCCGCGGGGCCGGATCGTCGCGGCCCGGTTCGGCGTGCGCTCAGCGTCCGCGGTCATGCCTTCGTTCGAGCAGTCGGTGCTCAGTGCGTCGTCGACGCGGACATCGGTGACGACGCACTGAGCCGTCAGAGCCCGTGGTGCACGCCAGTGCCCTCGCCCCTGGGGTGCGGGCTCTCCTCGGGTTCCCTGCCGGGGCCGTCGCTGCCGACCGTGCGACGCGGCGTGCTCAGCGGGGGTGGCGGCAGGTCGACGGAGCGCCGTTCACGGCGGGCCCGCCGGTCGGGACGGTCTCAGCCGCAGTGCACGTTGTCGAGCTTGACGCTCGTCCACGACGGTGAGATGCCTTCGACGTCGATGCACTGTCCGGCGGCCGAGACGTACACGGGGCCGGCGTAGTACTGGTAGTTTCCGGCGTCGCTGTCCTTGCCGCTGCCGTCGCCCCTGGAGATCACGACGCCCTTCCAGCTCGTGGTGTTGGCGTAGGGGCCGTCGCCGTAGGTGAGTGCGCAGTTCTTGCCGGAGGCGGAGCTGTAGTAGACCTCCAGGATGCCGGTACGGTACCCGTACTTCTCGATGCCGATGTTGTAGACGCCGACCCGGGTGTAGCCGCTGCCGCAGGGCCCGGCCGCGCCGGCCGGGGCGGCGGTCGCCGTCAGCGTGGTGGCGGCGGTCAGGGTCGCGCCGGCCAGGAGGGTCGCCAGCTTGCGTGCTCGCACGAAGATCCTTTCGATTGCCCAATGTTGTGATCTTGACTACCACCGGCTCACTTCTGCCACACGCACTTCGTGATCAATGTGATAGTTCGCACAAATCGTCCCAACGGGATGCCGGACTTAGTAATCGGTACCGTATCGTTTACTAAGTGACTGACACCGTGCTCATCGCGGGCGCCGGCCCCACCGGGCTGGCCCTGGCCGTCCACCTGGCCTTGCACGACATCCCCGTCCGCGTCGTCGACGCCGCCCCCGCCCCCGCCACCACCTCCCGCGCCCTCGGCTTGCAAGCACGCGGCATCGAGGTCCTGGAACGCATCGGCGCGCTCGGCGACCTGCCTCAGCGCTCCCGGTCCTCGCTCAACATGTCCTACAACGAGGGCTCGCGCACCGTGCTGCGCCTCCACGTCGGCCAAGCCGTCGCCGACCAGCCGAAACAGACGCTGCTGATCTCGCAGGCCGAGGTCGAGGGCACGCTGCGGCGACGTCTGGCCGAACTGGGCGGCCAGGTGGAGTGGGACACACGCCTGGTCGCGGCCCGGCAGGACGACACCGGCGTCACCGCCACCGTCGCGACGGCCGACGGCGGCCGGCGCCCGATCCACGCCCACTGGCTGATCGGCTGCGACGGCGCGCACAGCACCGTACGCAAACTCGCCGGCATCGGCTTCCCGGGCCGCATGCTCCTCGAACGCCTGCTGATGGTCGACGTGCGGGCCCGGTGGCCGCTGGACAGCAACGGCAGCACGACCTGGATGGAGGCCGGTCACATGCTGTCGGTCACCGCGCTGCCCGACGACACCTGGCGGGTGTTCACCGAACCACCCTCGCAGCTGCCGGACCAGCTGTCCGAACGCGAGATCGGCGACCGGGTGCTGAGCGAGTTCTCCCGCCGCAGCGGGATCGGCCTCGACACGGTCACCGACATCCGCTGGGCCTCGGAGTTCCGCATCCACCGCCGGCTGGCCGACGCCTACCGGGGCGGCCGGATCCTGCTGGCCGGCGACGCCGCGCACATCCAGAGCCCCACCGGCGGCCAGGGACAGAACACCGGGCTGGGCGACGCGGAGAACCTGGCCTGGAAGCTGGTGCTGGTCGCCCGCGGTCGCGCCGACCGGCGGCTGCTGGACACCTACGAAGGCGAACGCCGGCCGCTGGCCCGCAAGGTCCTGCGCGCCACCAGCACCGCCGTGGACATCATGCTGCCGAACGCCCCGTGGAAACGCCTGCTGCGCGACAACGTCGTCCTGCCGGTCGTGCGGCTGCCCGCCGTGCAGCGCCGGCTGTGGCTGGCCGCCTCCCAGCTCGGCATCAGCTACCGAGGAGGACCGCTGGCCCCGGCCGAGCACCGGTGGAGGCCCGGGCTGCGTCCCGGCGACCGGATGCCCGACCTGACCTGCCGGCGGCCGGACGGCGTCCGCACCACCCTGCACGCCGCCGTCCGCGGACGCTGGGTCGTGCTCGCCGCCGATCAGCTCGTCGCCGCCCGCCACGCCGAGGCCGCCGCGGCGCGACTGGGCGCCGACCTGGTCGGCGCGCTCACGCCGGTGGAGCCCATCTCGTCCGACGTGACGCTGATCCGCCCCGACGGGCACATCGGTTGGCGTGGCCGTCCGGCACCCGACAGACTGACCACATGGCTGAACCAGGTGCTGTGGCCGGCGTAGAACGCCACGGCCGTCCCCGCGACCCGGAGAACGACGCCGCCATCCTGGAGGCGGCGCTGGATCTGTTGATCGAACGCGGCGCCGCGGGCACCAGCATGGAAGCGGTCGCCCAGCGCGCCGGCGTGGCGAAGCTGACCGTCTACCGGCGCTGGCGGGCCAAGGAGGACCTGTTGATGGCCGCCCTGGAGCACGCCCGCGCTCCCGACATCGACGCCGCCCCGGCCGGGCAGTCGATCGACGAACTGGTCCGCTCCGCCGCCGAGCTGCTCAGCCGGCCCCGCTTCCGGGCGCTGATGGCCCGCGTCATCGGCGCCTCGGTCGACTACCCGAAGCTGGTGGCCGCCTACACCGAGCGTTACCTGCGGCCACGGCTCAACGCCGTGGCGCAGGTCGCGCAGCGGGCCGTCGAGGCCGGTCACCTTCCGGCGGGCACCGACCCCGGCGTCGTCCAGGACATCCTGGCCGGCTCGATCGGGTCCGTCCTGCTCCAGCAGGCCGACGACGTGACCGCCGCACAGATCGAGCACCGGTTGCGGGCGCTGCTGCGCCACATCGGCTACCGGCCCTGACGGCGCCCGGTCGCCGTCCCGTCCCTGCCCGCCGGTACGTTCCGCCGGGGCAGGGAGGGAGTCTTCAGCCGGGCAGATCGTCGCGGCCCACGAGCCCGTTCTCGTAGGCGTGGATCACCGCGTGCACCCGGTCGCGCAGGCCCAGCTTCTGCAGGACGGCCCGCACGTGCGACTTCACCGTGTTCTCGCTCAGCACCAGCTCCGCGCGGATCTCGGCGTTGGACCTGCCGCGGGCCAGCAGGCCGAAGATCTCGACCTCGCGCGGGGTGAGGCCGTCCAGGGCCGCCGTGCGGCGCATCGGCGTCTGCCGCAGGAGGTCGAGGATCGTCGCGGCCACCCCCGGGGCCAGCGCCGCCGTGCCGGACGCGACGTCGCACACCGCCTGGGCCAGGGCGGCGGGCCGCACGTCCTTGGTCAGGTAGCCGCTGGCGCCGGCCCGGACGGCCGCCACGACCAGTTCGTCGTCGTCGAACGTCGTCAGCATGAGCACCCGGGTCGCCGGAGCGATCCGGACGATCTCCGCCGTGGCGGCCACGCCGTCCAGGCGCGGCATGCGGATGTCCATCAGCACCACGTCCAGGCGGTGCCGCCGGACGACCTCGACCGCCTGGCCGCCGTCGGCGACGTCGTGGGCGACCTCGATGCGTTCGTCGGCCGACAGGACCGTGCGCAGCGAGGCCCGCAGCAGCTCCTGATCGTCGACGAGCATGACCTGGATCGCGTTCATGCCCCCTCCTTCGTGGGCAGCCGCGCCCGCAGCACCCATCCGTCGTCCCCGTCGTCGATCGACAGGGTGCCGCCCGCGGTGCGCACCCGTTCCTCGATCCCCATCAGGCCGGTCCCCTGGCCGGCGGCGCGGCGCGGCGCGCCGCCGCCGTCGTCGCGGACCTCCACCACCAGCTCGGCCGGGCTCCAGCGCAGGCTGACGCTCACCGCGACCGGCAGCTGGAGGTGGCGCAGCGCGTTGGTGACGCCCTCCTGCACGGTCCGGACCGCGGCGACCTCGGCGCTGAGGCTCAGCGGCCGTCGCTCACCCGCCTCCGCCAGCGTCACCGCGTGCAGCGGGCTGGCCGCCGAGGCCACCAGGTCGGGCAGCACGTCGAGCGAGATCGGGACGTGGCCGGGCCGGGATCCGGCGCGCGGCGCGGCGGACGGGCCCAAGGTGGCCAGCATCGCGCGCAGCCCCTGGTGGGCGTCCCGGCCGGTCTCGGCGATGCCGGCGAGTTCGCGCCGGGTCGCCGCGTCGGCCGTCGTCACCGCCGCGGCCTCGATCCGCGCGACCATGACGGTGACCGTGTGGGCGATCACGTCGTGCAGGTCGCGGCGGATGCCGGCCCGTTCGCCGGCGACCGCCGCGGCCAGCCGTCCGGCCTCGGCCCGCCGGGCGGCCTGCTGCCTGCGCCGTACCAGCAGGGCCGCGAGCCACACACCGCCGACCACCAGCATCAGCAGCCCGCCCTCGACCAGGCGGGCCCACACCGGGTCGGCGGGCAGCCGGGCCCACCCCACCAGCTCGGTCAGCACGATCCCGAGCGCCGCGACCGCCAACGCCGGCACCGAGGACCTGACCGGGACCAGGCCGGTCAGCCGCCACAAGGCGAAGGGGAAGCACGCCGCCGAGGGCAGCATGCTCAGCGACCATCCCGGGAAGGGCGTCAGCACCAGGACGAGCATGGCCGCCGCGCCGATCGCGTACCCCGCCCACGGCCGCCGGCCGGCCACCGCCGCTCCGGCATGGAGCAGGACGGCGGCGCCCGCCGCCGCCAGGACCTGCCACCAGGCCGCGCCCAGCTGCCGCGAGCCCACCAGGACGATCACCGTCAGAAGGGCCGGGACCGCGTGCGCCGCCACCGTCGTGGCCGGCCGGGCGCGGCGGCGCTGGGGGGCTGTCACGGTCGGTCGTCGCCTTCCGGTGGGCTCGTGGTGGGGGAGCCGTGCCCGGCTCGACCTGCCACAGGATAGCCAGCGGCCGAGGGGGCCGGGTGACGCGCGCCGGCGTCGAAGGACGGATGACGAGTCTGGACATTCGGCAGATACGCGCGAGCACGCATGGATAGGCTGCCACGACTTGATCAGGACGGGTCTGGAAGGCCCACGACGAGTCCCTCGACGTGCCCGTGGCGGTGAAGGAGGTCTGGCTGCCGTCGGCCACCTCCGAGGAGGAGCACGCGCAGCGGCTGCGCCGCGCCGAACGTGAGGCGCGCAGCGCCGCCCGGCTGCGGTCGCATCCGCACATCGTCACCGTCCACGACGTGGTGATCGAGGACCAGGCGCCGTGGATCGTCATGGAACTGGTCGACGGCGGCACCCTCGCCGAGCTGATCGCCCGGGACGGCCCCCTGCCGCCCGGAGCCGTCACGTCGGCCGCCAGGGGGCTGCCGACAGCGGCGGCGCCGGCGACCTGTACTCGCTCGGGGTGACGCTGTACCAGGCGTTGGAGGGCGTGTCCCCGCTCCACCGGGACACCCCGACGGAGAGACCGAGATCTCCGACGCGTGCTTCTTCAACGATCTCGGCCCGTCGCAGTCCTCGGGCTGACCCGGGCGCCGGAAGGAGCTGCCTGCCGGCGCCCGGTCAGTCGCGCGGCGACGTTCAGGAGCGCCTGCGGTAGACGGCCACGGCCCAGCGGACCGGGCGGTTGGCGTCCTGACCCCAGATGCCCGCCCGGACGGTGACGGTGACCCGCCTGCCCTCCGGCACGGCCAGCTCGGTCATCGCCATCGGGTACGGGCCGCTCGTCCACTGGCCGCAGGTGACCGTCGCCTGCTCGCCGCCCTCGACCCGGTACGTGAACCACATCCGCCTGGCCAGGTCACCGGCGCACAGCGCCTCAAGGCCCATCCTGCCGCCCTCGCCCCGGACCGTGACCGTGGCCGTCCCGTCCTGCGGCCAGAGCCGGTCCCGCGTCGCGCCGGCCAGCTCCCAGCCCGCCGGCCGCTTGGGGAAGGCTCTGAGCGGCCCGGGGTCGACCGGCCGCGCGGGAGGCGTCCATTCGTAGACGGCCAGGCTCCAGACCGCCTTGACGGGCTCCGGGGTCACGCACGGCGCCCCCTTCTCCTGCCGCGTGCACCCCCCGCCCCTGGTGGTCGTGTCGAACGTCACCGTGACCTGGCCGGCCCCCGCGGGCACCGGCAACGGGACCAGCTCCATGCCCTTCAGACAGGGGGAGAAGGGCGGGGAGGCGCCGGCGGCGCGGCCCGCCACGGAGATCCGCGGCGCCGTGGCGCCGAACGAGCCGTCGCACAGCGCGGCCACGTCCAGCGGCCTGCCGGTGACCGGGATCGTGACCGACGTCCTCCGCGCGCCGTCCGTCCTGAGCGTCGCCGTCGCCAGCCGCCGGTAGCCGGTGCCGTCGTGGGCGGTGAACCGTTGCGGCAGCTCCCGGGCGGGGGCGGAGGCCGAGGTCGCGGGCTCGTGCCGCGTCACGGCGCCTTCGGGCAGCAGGGAGAGCACGGCCGCGCCCGCCGCCACCGTCGCCGCCACCGTCGCGGCGGCGGAGGTCAGGACCCTGCGCCGCCAGGTACGCCGCACGCGGCGGCGGACGAGCTCGTGGCGGTCCGGGACCGCGGGCGCGGGGCCCTCGGCCCGCTCCCGCAACATCTCACGCAGGTCCTGCACGCTCATCGGTACTCCTTCACGATCGACTCGTCCACGCGCAGCTTGGCCAGCGCCTTGGCGGTCTGGCTCTTAACCGTGCCGTCATGGCAGCCGAGGATCCTGGCCACCTCCTGCACCGACAGGTCCTCGTAGAACCGCAGCACGATCACCGCGCGCTGCTTGGCGGGCAGCCTTCCCACCGCCTCCCACAGCTCCTCGCGCCCGGACCGCTCGGCGTCGGGCACGCCCGGGTCGGGCAGCGTGCCGCTCGGCACCTCGCCGCGCCATCGGCGCCGCCACCACGAGGTGCAGGTCGTCACGAGCGCCCGCCGCACGTACGCCTCGGGCTCCTCGATGCGGGGCCAGGCGAACCACGCCTTGGCCAGGCACTCCTGGAGCAGGTCCTCGGCCGTTCCCCAGTCGCGGGTCAGCAGGTACGCCGTCCGCAGTAACCGGTCGGACCGTGAGGCCACGAAGTCGTCGAAGAGCTTCCTGTCTGGCACACACGTACTGACGCGGTGCCGGCGTGGTCAGGTTGCCTCGCCGCGCCGGCCACACCGATCCCGCCTTCTCCTATGATCATCGGGTGCCCTTACCGAGGATCGCGCCGACGCTGCTCGTGCTCACCCTGACGGCCGGATGCGGCGGGCAGGACGCGACGGCGGCCCGGACGCCCGCCGAGGCGGTGGCCCAGCAGGCGAAGGACGGGGCCGGGGTCAAGGTCACCAAGGTCGTCCGGCTGACCTACGGCCACACGCCCCGGGCGGCGGAAGACCTGCTCGTGTCGGTCGACATCGGCGAGTACGACGAGAGCCGGACCACCGGAATCCTGCGCCTCGGCACGGCCGCCTCCGACCTGACCACGACCTTCCGCCGGACCAACATCCCCGAAGACCTGAAGCACCTCATCCCGGACGACCTGTCCGGCATGACGACCAGGGCGATCTCCGTCGGCGGCTCCGGCACCTACGAGCAGCGAGCCGACCGCAGGGACGTTCCCGCCGGCAAGAGCTGGCTGCACCACGGCAGCCCCGACTGCGGGATGGCGGCGCGCATGGCCGGGGTACTCGGCGCACGGACGGTCCTGTCACCCGAGGTGCTGAACAGGCTCGCGGCGCCTGCGCCCTCCTCCGGCGGGGTCATCGACGGGGTCGCCACCGTCGTCCATGCCGGAAGCGCCGCACAGACCGAGTTCAGCATCCCGGCCCCGGGCGACGACCCCGCCATGGCGGCAGTGCTGCGGGAGCAGTACGGCTCGGCACGGGTCTCGTGGCAGTTGTGGGTCGGGCCGGACGGGCTTCCCCGCCGGGTCCGTCTCGTCGCGCCCAACCCCTTGGCCGAGGAGGGCGTGCCCAGGAACAGCGTGACCGAGATCGACTTCACCGACTGGGGCAACGACGTGTCCGTCGAGCCGCCGCCGAAGGACCAGGTCCACGAGAGCGGAAGCTGTCTGGCCCCCGAACCGTACTGAACACCCGGACCGTACCGAACAGCCGGCCCGTGCCGCATGCATCCTGGGCGTGACGTTTCCGTCCGGTGCCGGTTAGACGGGGATCACGGGTGCGCCGACGCACGTTCCGGTCCCGCCCAACTGTGGTGACGCCGCCGCCCTGATCGGGCGTCGCCGAGCCGGTCGCCGCAGGCTGATTCGCCCTTCAGTGGGTCCGGAATGCCGGACTTTCCCTGCCCGATTGTCCGGCATGACGGCCGATTCTGGCACGTGGATGGGTGTGACCAGCGGTAACAGAAATGTCGGTATGCCTACCGATGAACATACGTATTTTCGCGCAGTCAACCAACGCTTAGCGTCTGGCGGCAACAAGGCGAAACGGTTCGCTTGCTGTATCCGTCACCCTTTATCACCCCCCCCCGACCCCCTTCACCCCCGCGACTCAGGACACCCCTGACGGCGCGGTGGCCGGCGCGCGCCCAAAGCGGCAACGGCCCGAAGGGAGCTCGCCGAAAGGAGCACCACAGCGTGAAACGCAAAGCCTTACTCGCGGCGGTCGCCGGCCTGGCCACGGCCGCGACCATGACGCTGCAAGCCTTCCCCGTCAGCGCCGCCCCACCCGGAGCCACCCCCGCACAGGACCCCGGCACCTCCACGGGAAGGGCGGCAGACCCCGCAGCGGTCGCCGCGGCGGTCGCCGACAAGGCCGTCTCGAGCCAGCTCGACAACCTCAGCAGAGGCCCTGACGAGGCCTACAGCCGCCGCAGTGTCACTCCCGGCGCCGGTGACATGTTCTACGTCGCCTACGACCGCACCTACAAGGGCCTGCCCGTGATCGG
>NZ_JBFAOM010000066.1:0-40516 GCF_040675235.1 Nonomuraea sp. NPDC049637 | reverse complement strand
ACGTCGTCTTCGTGCAGCTCCCCGAGGTCGGTTCGACCGTCGAGGCGGGTGACTCGGTCGGCGAGGTGGAGTCCACCAAGTCGGTGAGCGAGATCTACGCGCCCGTCGGCGGCGAGATCGTCGAGGTGAACTCGGCCGTGGCCGACGACCCGTCGCTGGCCAACAGCGACCCGTACGGCGACGGCTGGATGTTCCGCGTCCGCATGGAGGGCGACGCGGAGGACCTGCTGTCCGCCGAGGAGTACACGGCGCTCACCTCAGGCGAGTCCTGACACCAACGCCGGGGCCCGCGGCGGGCCCCGGCACTTCCTGAACTGAAGGGCGCCCATCAATGGCGATCAGCGTCTTCGACCTCTTCAAGATCGGCATCGGACCGTCCAGCTCCCACACGGGCGGCCCGATGGCCGCCGCGCACAAGTTCGCCCGCGGGCTGCACGACGACGGCCTGCTCCCCCGCGTGGCCCGCGTCGAGGTCATCCTGTACGGCTCGCTCGGCCTGACCGGCAAGGGCCACGGCAGCGACAAGGCGGTGCTGCTCGGCCTGTCCGGTGAGAAGCCGGAGCTGGTCGACGTCGACTCCGTCGACGCCCGCCTGGCCGAGATGCGCGCCTCGGGCACGGTCAAGCTCTACGGCGAGCACGAGATCCCCTTCGTCGTGGGCCATGACCTCGTCTTCGAACGCAAGATCTCCCTGCCCGAGCACCCCAACGGCATGCGCTTCACCGCCCGCGACGAGCAGGGCGGGACCGTGCGGGAGAAGGTCTACTTCTCCGTCGGCGGCGGCTTCGTCGTGGACGAGAAGGCCACCGGCGCCGACCGCATCAAGCCCGACGACACCGTCCTGCCCTACCCGTTCGCCTCGGGCGAGGAGCTGCTCAAGCACTGCTCGAACACCGGCCTGTCGATCTCCGCCCTGATGCTGGAGAACGAGAAGGCGTTCGGGCGCACCGAGGAGGAGATCCGCGCGGGCATCCTCAACCTGTGGCGCGTGATGTCGGAGTGCGTGCGGCGCGGCATCACCAAGGAGGGCGTGCTGCCCGGCGGCCTGAAGGTCAAGCGCCGGGCCAACCAGCTCCACCGGCGGCTGCAGGCCGAGTCGGCCGAGAAGGACCCGCTGCAGGCGATGGACTGGGTGGCGCTGTTCGCCCTGGCCGTCAACGAGGAGAACGCCGCCGGCGGCCGCATCGTCACCGCCCCCACCAACGGCGCCGCGGGCATCATCCCGGCCGTGCTGACGTACTACACCAAGTTCGTCCCGAGCGCCGACGACGACGGCGTGGTGCGTTTCCTGCTCACGGCGGCCGCGATCGGCGTGCTGTTCAAGGAGAACGCCTCGATCTCCGGCGCCGAGGTCGGCTGCCAGGGCGAGGTGGGCTCGGCCTGCTCGATGGCCTCGGCCGGGCTGACCGAGGTCATGGGCGGCACCCCCGAGCAGGTGGAGAACGCCGCCGAGATCGGCATCGAGCACAACCTGGGGCTGACCTGCGACCCGATCGGCGGCCTGGTGCAGATCCCGTGCATCGAGCGCAACGCGGTGGCCTCCAACAAGGCCATCACCGCCGCCAGGATCGCCCTGCGCGGCGACGGCCGCCACTACGTGGCTCTGGACAAGGCCATCAAGACCATGCGCGACACCGGCCGCGACATGCTCGACAAGTACAAGGAGACCTCCCGCGGCGGCCTGGCCGTCAACGTCATCGAGTGCTGACTCCCCTCCGAGTGGTACCGTGAAGTGGTACCACTCGGAGGAGGCGATCATGTCCATCACCGCCAGCGAAGCTCGCCGTCGTCTGTTCCCCCTCATCGAAGAGGTCAACAACGACCGCACCGCCGTGGAGATCGTCTCCAAGAGCGGCAGCGCCTACCTGGTGGCCGCAGAGGAGTACGAAGCACTGCAGGAGACGGCCTACCTGCTACGTTCCCCGGCCAACGCCCGCCGGCTGATCGAGTCCTATCAGGAAGCGGTCCAAGGGCGTCATGAGCGGCACGAGTTGCTGGGCGACGAGGCTGCTCGGTGAAGGTGGCGTTCACCAGCCAAGGCTGGGAGGACTACGTCCATTGGCAGACGGCTGACCGGCAGGTGCTCAAGCGCATCAACCGGCTCGTCGAGGATGTCCTGCGCGATCCCTACGAGGGCATCGGCAAGCCCGAGCCGCTCAAGTACGCGTTGGCGGGCGCCTGGTCCCGGCGCATCACCGACGAGCATCGCCTGGTGTACCTGGTCGCACACGACGAGATCGTCGTGTTGCAGGCTCGCTACCACTACGAGTAGACCCGCCCGGCCCCTCCGCAGGAGAGGGCCGGGGAGCCAGGTGTCAGGCGGACGAGCGGCAGATGACCGTGGTGGTGTGGCTGTTCACGCAGATCAGGCCGACCGCGGGGCTGAGGGCCTGGGCCAGCAGGCCGGGCAGGTGGTCCCCCACGCACCCCATCTGGCCGTCTTCCCCGATCTTGCAGGGGATCAGCGGGAAGCCGTCGCCCGTCGCCGCGTGGGCGGCGGGCGCGGCGAGGGCGAGGGCGAGGGCGAGGGTTGCGGCGGCGAACGCGCCGATGATGCGGTGAATGACGACCTCCCGATCGGATTCGACGACGAAGGCGCCGAGTCGCGCCTTCTTCCTTCAGCTACGAGCAGCCGGTTGACGGGTCAGCGGCGCTCGGCCGGTTGGCGGCGGACGTGGACGCGGACGACCGCCGGCGTCTCGTCGTCGCGTACCTCGCGGCGGATGCGGCCGACGATGTCCTGGTCCAGCTTGGTCACCACGGCGCCGACGTCCGCGTCGGAGGGGCAGGTCAGGGCGACGCGCAGGCCGTTGTCGGCGACCCGTACGGCTGCCCGGCCCAGGCCGTCCACGCCCTTGAGGCCCACGCACAGCATGGCCGTGCCGGTGCCGCTGGCCGCGCCCCGGCGGCCCCAGCCCAGGCTCAGCAGCAGCCAGCGCACGGCGAGCATGGCCAGGATCAGCATGGCGAAGGCCAGCAGCCACAACGTCCAGGGGTCGGCGGCCAGCGTGCGGGCGAACTCGGCGGGCAGCACCTTGGCGTTGCGCGGCAGGTCGAAGAGCAGGCCCCGGCCGCGCAGCCAGCCGTAGCCGCCCACGCCCAGCAGGGCGAGCCCGACCAGCGCCAGGCCGACGCGGTTGCCCGTGTACTGCCGCATCACACGCCCTTCCTGCGCAGCCGGACGACGACCTCGCCGGTGCCGAGCGTGCCGACGCCGGCCAGCCGGTCGCCGACCGCCGTGCCGACCTGCCGGAGCATCGCGCCCGAGCTCTCCGGCCCGGTCACGACGGTGACCTCGATGGTGCGCCGGCGCAGCCGTACCCGGGCCCGGTCCACGCCGTTGACCTTCTGGGCGGCCGCGCGCAGGGTGCGGCGCAGCCCGGCGCGGGTGATGCCGATGACGATCAGCGGGTCGGACGTCTCGACCGGGACCGTCCTGGACCGTCCCGGCACGATCGCGAGCAGCAGCATCAGCAGCCCGGCCGCGGCGGTGAGCAGCGCGGCCGAGGAGACCTGCGGCCACGTCCGCGCGCCGGCCAGCTCGACCGCCTCGTTCACCGGGACCCAGCCCAGCGGCTTGCCGAGCAGCGACGTCACCACCTCGGCGGTCGTCGCGCCGAGCATGGCGGCCAGCACGAGCGCGACGAGGGCGCCGGGCAGCGTGCGCGCCGGTCTGAGCGCCCTTCTCGCCCTGCGCAGCCCGGTGTGGTGCTGGGCGGTGATGGCTGCGGGCACCATCTGCTGAAGCGTGGTCATCACAACGACAGACGTACATGGGTGCGCGGGGACCGCGACCGCGCCCTCGCCGCCCATTTGCCCGATCATTACGGCCGCACCAAGGAAAGCGAACCTCTCCCGCGCTCCACCAATGAATATGAACCCCACTCATATTCATTCGCCCGATATGCCGTTACCCTGCTGACATGGATGACCGCCGGCGCTACGACCGCGCCACCGCCGCGCTCGAACCGCCCTTCGCGATCCTCGACCTGGCGGCCATGCGGGCCAACGCGGCCGACCTGGTACGCCGCGCCGCCGGCAAGCCGATCCGGGTGGCGAGCAAGTCCGTGCGCAGCCGCGCGGTCCTCGAACGCATCCTGGCCATGGACGGCTTCCGCGGCATCATGGCCTTCACCCTCCCCGAGGCCCTGTGGCTGGCCGGTCAGGGCTTCACCGACATCCTGGTCGCCTACCCCACGGCCGACCGGCACGCGCTCGCCGCCCTGGCCGCCGACCCGCGGGCCGCCGCCGAGATCGCGATCACCGTCGACTCCCGCGAGCAGCTCGACTTCGTCGACAAGGCCGTGTCGGGCGTGCATCCCAGGGCCGAGCTGCGGCTCTCCCTCGACCTGGACGCCGGCTACGTCGCCCTCGGCGGCAAGTTCCGGGCCGGCGCGCTCCGCTCCCCCGTGCGCGAGCCCCACGAGGCCGCCGACCTGGCCACGGCCATCGCCAAGCGGCCGGGGCTGCGCCTGGTGGGGCTCATGGCCTACGAGGCGCAGATCGCCGGGGTCGGCGACGCCCCGCCGGGCAACGCCGCCTTCGCCCGCGTCGTCCGGGTCATGCAGGCCCGTTCGGCCCGCGAGCTGGTCGTCCGCCGCGGCCGCGTCGTGAACGCCGTGCGCCAGGTCGCCGACCTGGAGTTCGTCAACGGCGGCGGCACCGGCTCGATCGAGACGACGGTCAGGGAGAAGGCGATCACGGAGGTCGCCGCCGGATCGGGCTTCTTCCACCCGCGGCTGTTCGACTTCTACCGGCGTTTCACCGGGCGTCCGGCGGCCCTGTTCGCGCTGCCGGTCGTCCGGCGTCCCGGGCCGGACACGGTGACGGTGCTGGGCGGCGGCTACCTCGCCTCCGGCCCTCCCGGGCCGAGCCGGCTGCCGCAGCCGTACCTGCCCGCCGGCCTGCGGTACGCGCAGGACGAGGGCGCCGGCGAGGTGCAGACCCCGCTGCTGGGCCAGGCGGCCCAGGAGCTGCGGGTCGGGGACCGGGTGTGGTTCAGGCACGCCAAGGCGGGCGAGATGTGCGAGCGCTTCGACACCCTCCACCTCGTGGACGGCGACACCCTCGCCGAGTCGGTGCCGACGTACCGGGGCGAGGGCCGCACGTTCCTGTGACCCCGGCCCCGGCACCCGGTCAGCGCCGGCGGCGCCTGCGCCGGAACAGCACGATCGCGGCGCCGACGACCAGCACCGCGCCGACGCCGATGAGCACCGGCGCCAGGTTGGGCTGCTCGTCCTCCCACACCCCTTCGGGCTTGTCGCCGTAGTCGACCGGGCGGGCGGTCACCCCGAGGGCGTCCCCCACGGACGCCACGAAGTGGCCCGCCCGGCTCTTGACATCGGCGACCGTACGCTCGGCGACCCGCTTGGGGCTCACCCGGTCGGCGATGGCGTCGACCGTCTGCGCCAACTCCGCGCGCGTGCGCGCGATCCGCCGCTCCAACTCGTCGGGATCGGTGTCAGCCATGGCTCTCCTTTCGACCGTACGCGTGGTCGCGCCCGCTACGTTGTCCGTCGCGAGCTCCGTCCGTTCTGGTCGTGATCAGTCTGTCAGGTCGGCGTGCCGTACGGCACAGCGGCCGGGCCGGTAGGTTTGCCGGAGGAACTCAGGAGGGCCCATGACAGAGACCAAGCTCGCGCCCGGCGACGCCGCGCCCGAGTTCACGCTACCCACCGCCGACGGCGGCACCGTCTCCCTCGACAGCCTGCGCGGCAAGAGGGTGATCCTCTATTTCTACCCCGCCGCCATGACGCCCGGCTGCACCAAACAGGCCTGCGACTTCCGCGACAACCTCAGCCAGCTGACCGGCGAAGGTTTCGTCGTCCTCGGCGTGTCGAAGGACAAGCCGGAGAAGCTGGCCAAGTTCGTCGCCCGCGACGCCCTGACCTTCCCCTTGTTGTCGGACCCGGAGCTCGCCGTCCACCAGGCGTACGGCGCGTACGGCCCGAAGAAGCTCTACGGCAAGGAGATGATCGGCGTGATCCGCTCGACGTTCGTCATCGACGCCGACGGCAAGATCGAGCAGGCGCTCTACAACGTGAAGGCCACCGGCCACGTGGCCTCGCTCAAGAAGAAGCTCGGCCTGGTCTGACCCGGCTCGCGGGCCCCGCGTGCGAGGGGCCCGCGGTCGTCGCGGAAGGCTGCCCGGCCACGGCCGGAGCGCTAAGCTGTTCCCAGCCCGCCTCGGCGGGATCGCGGGCGTGGCGAAATGGCATACGCGGCAGGTTTAGGTCCTGTTGGTGGAGACACTGTGGGGGTTCGAGTCCCCCCGCCCGCACACGCAGCGGCTGCGCGGGGCGCGCCGTCCGGGGGGCCGGGTCGCGCGGTGCTTCCTCTTCACCGCGCGACCCGCGTCTCGATCATGATCCGCCATCACGATCTCCCTTTACTCGCCCGCGAGGGGCGCTCCCGTGTACCACCATGCCTGGTCCCCCGTAAGACCCATGTAAGACCTGGGTCGTAGGCGGACTTCCCCCTCCAGACGGACAAACTCCCGGCGTGGCGTACATATCGTGATGATGTGTTCGGCAGGGTACGGGCGTGGTCGAGGCGCCACGGCGGGCTGGTGAGCGTCCTGCGGGTCGCCCCCCTCGCCGTCTTCAGCTTGCTTCTGGCGATCCCCTACGCCTCGCTCACCCCGGCGGGGGGCAGCCGGTACCTGGGCGTGGCAGGATATGTCGCGCTCTCGGTGCTGCTGATCGCGCCGCTGCTGTGGCGGCGCAGGCCGCTGGCCGCGTACGCGGTGATCTCGCTGGCCTCCTTCGGGCAGTGGCTGGCCCACGTCGACCCGCTGCCCGCCAACCTCGCGGTCATGGTGGCGCTGTGGACGGTCGCCTCCGAGTGCGCGTTCCGCTGGGCGCTGGCCGCTGGGCTGGTGGCCGAGCTGGGGATCTTCCTGGCGCTGGTGAACTGGTCCGTCGCCACCTTCGGCATGTTCTTCAGCGGCTCGATCTTCGTCGTCACCATCTGGCTGGCCGGCCTGTACGCCAACACCCGCCGGCGCTACCTGGAAGGGCTGGAGGAACGCGCCGAGCGGGCCGAGCGCGAACGCGACCAGCAGGCCAGGATGGCCGCGGCGGCCGAGCGCACGAGGATCGCCAGGGAGCTGCACGACGTGGTGGCGCACAATGTGAGCGTGATGGTGGTGCAGGCCGACGGCGCGGGCTTCGCCCTGGACAGCGACCCCGAGCAGGCCCGGCTGGCCGTACGGAACATCTCCAAGACCGGGCGGGCGGCCCTGGCCGAGATGCGCAGGATGGTCGGCGTGCTGCGCGAGAACGAGGACGACGACACCGACTACACCCCGCAACCCGGCCTGGGCCAGCTCGAAGAGCTGGTACGCGGCGCCGGCGTGCCGGCCAGCCTGCGGATCGGCGGCGTGCCCGGCGACCTGCCCGAAGGGCAGCAGCTCGCCGTCTACCGCATCGTCCAGGAGGCGCTGACGAACGCGCTCAAGCACGGCGGCCCGCACGTCCACGCGCGGGTCGAGATCGACTACGGCGGGCCCGAGCTGGTCGTCCGGGTGACCGACGACGGCCGGGGCGCCGCCGCGCCGCGCAGCCCCGACGGGCACGGCCTGATCGGCATGCGCGAACGCGTCGGCATGTACGGCGGCGCGGTCTCGGCCGGCCCCCTGACCGGCGGCGGCTTCCAGGTGCTGGCCCGCCTCCCGACGGCCAGGGCGGCGTGATGATCAGGGTGATGCTGGTCGACGACCAGGAGCTGCTGCGGGCCGGGTTCAGGATGGTGCTCGGCGCCCAGCCCGACATCGACGTGGTGGCCGAGGCCGCCGACGGCGTCACGGCCCTGGAGCTGCTGGACCGCGTCGAGGTGGACGTCGTGCTCATGGACGTCCGCATGCCGCGCATGGACGGCGTCGAGGCGACCAGGCGCATCGACGGCCCGAAGGTGCTGATCCTGACCACGTTCGACCTCGACGAGTACGCCCTGGCCGCGATCAAGGCGGGCGCGGCCGGGTTCCTGCTGAAGGACGTGCCGCCCGCCGACCTGGTCAACGCCATCAGGCAGGTGCACGCGGGCGACGCCGTGGTCTCGCCGCGCACGCTGCGCCGGATACTGGACCGCTTCGCCGCCCAGTTGCCGGTGGAGGAGCTGCCGGCGGCGACCGAGCTGACCCCGCGCGAGCGTGAGGTGCTGCTCATGGTGGCCCGCGGCCTGTCGAACATGGAGATCGCGAACCGCCTGGAGGTCGCCGAGGCCACGGTCAAGACGCATCTGGGCCGGGTGCTGGCCAAGCTGGGGCTGCGGGACCGGGCCCAGGTGGTCGTGTACGCGTACGAGGCGGGGCTCGTCGTGCCCTCGCATCGGCCGAAAGGCTGACGGGGGTCGTCTGAGGTCCTACACGAAGTCCCTCCTCAGGGCCCACAGTTCCTGAAATTTCCACTCCTACCGTTGGTCGTGACGAAAAATCGCGACAAGGAGTGAAAGTGACCCTCACCGAGTCCTGGCGCGCGGCACCGCCCGCGGTGGTGGCCAAGGCCCTGACCAAGGTGTACGGCCAGGGCGACGCCCAGGTCCACGCCCTTCGCGGAGTGGACGTGGCCTTCGCCACCGGCGCCTTCACGGCGATCATGGGCCCTTCCGGCTCCGGGAAGTCCACGCTCATGCACTGCCTGGCCGGCCTGGACACCGCCACCTCGGGCACGGTGCACATCGGCGACGTCGAGCTGACCGGTCTGGCCGACCGGCAGCTCACGCTGCTGCGCCGGGAGCGGATCGGCTTCATCTTCCAGGCGTTCAACCTGCTGCCCACGCTGACCGCCGAGCAGAACATCAGGCTGCCCCTGGACATCGCCGCCCGGCAGGCGGAGGAGGAGCTGTTCGCCCGCGTGATCGACACCGTCGGGCTGCGGAACCGGCTCGGGCACCGGCCGGCCGAGCTGTCCGGCGGCCAGCAGCAGCGCGTGGCCGTGGCCAGGGCCCTGATCAGCAAGCCGCAGGTGATCTTCGCCGACGAGCCCACGGGCAACCTGGACTCGCGCAGCGGCTCGGAGATCCTGTCCTTCCTGCGCACCTCGGTCCGCGAGCTCGGCCAGACCATCGTCATGGTCACCCACGACCCGGTCGCGGCGGCCTACGCCGACCGGGTGGTGTTCCTGCGCGACGGCGAGCTGGTCACCGAGATCACCTCGCCGTCGCCGCAGGCCGTCCTGGACACGCTCGTGAAGCTGGAGGGCTGAGGTGCTGAAGACGGCGCTGGCCGGGCTGCGCGCGCACAAGCTCAGGCTGCTGCTCACCTCGCTGGCGATCACGCTCGGGGTGGGCTTCATCGCGGGCACGTTCGTGCTGAACGACACCATCCAGGCGGGCTTCTCCCAGCGCGTCACCGCCGCCGCCGACAAGGTGGACGTGGCCGTCCTGCCCAAGGAGCGCGACGGCGTGCTGCCGGAGAAGGCCCTGGAACAGGTGCGCGCCCTCGCCGGCGTGACCGAGGCGCAGGGCCTGATCCGCGACCCCGCGCCGCTGCTCGGCAAGGACGGCAGGGCCGTCGGCAGCAGCCCGACCACGGCCCTGTCCATCGTCCCCGGCCCGCTGGACCGCACCTCGATCGTCGCGGGCACCGGCCCGGGCACCGACGACCAGGCGGCCGTGCTGGACAAGAACACCGCGAAGTCGCAGGGCCTGCGGCTCGGCGACACGATCACCGTGCTGGACCGCAAGCAGGCCCGCCACCAGTTCCGGCTGGTCGGCCTGCTCGACCCCGGGGTGGACCAGGAGCTCTCCTTCACCGGCGCGCTCGGCTTCACCGCGGCCACCGCGCAGCGCATGACCGGCGCCAAGGGCTACCGCGAGATCGACGTCGCCGGCTCGGCCCCCGGGCTCAAGCAGGCCGTGGCCGCGGCGCTCGGTGACGGGTACGAGGTCAAGTCCGGCGCGGAGCTGGCCGACGACCTGGCGGCCTCGGCCGGGCTGTCGATGCGCACGCTGACCATCGGCCTGCTGCTGTTCGGGGCGGTGGCGATGATGGTGGCCGCGCTGGTCATCTACAACACCTTCACCATCCTGGTCGCGCAGCGCACCCGGGAGATGGCGCTGCTGCGCTGCATCGGCGCGACCCGCGGGCAGGTGTTCGGCTCGATCGTGCTGGAGTCGGTCGCGGTCGGGCTGCTCGCCTCCGCGCTCGGCCTGCTCACCGGGTACGGGCTCGCCGTGCTCGCCCTGACGCTGCTGGCCGCGTTCGACGCCCCCATGCCCACGGACGCGGCGGTCGCGCTGACGCCGGCCACCATCGGGATCGGCCTGGCCGTCGGCCTGGTGGTCACCCTGTTCGCGGCCCTGCTGCCCGCGCGGGCGGCCACCCGCGTGCCGCCGGTCGCGGCGCTGCGCGCCCAGCCGGAGGAGCAGGTCTTCCGCACCGGCCTGCTGCGCTCGGTGTTCGCGGGGCTGTTCCTGCTGGCCGGGGCGGGTCTGACCGCGTTCGGCGTGGCGGGAATGCCGGCGGGCGAGACGAGCACGCTGTTCGTCGTGATGGCCGGCGGCGCGCTGGTCTTCCTGGCCGTGCTGATCCTCGGGCCGGTGCTGGTCGGGCCGCTGAGCGCGGTGGTGGGCTGGGTCCCGGCCAAGCTGTTCGGCGTGCCCGGACGCCTGGCCCTGGACAACTCCGCCCGCAACCCCCGGCGCGCCGCGACCACCACGGTCGCGCTCACCATCGGCGTCACGCTGATGACGCTGATCTCGGTGCTCAGCGCCTCCACCAGGCTGACCGTGTGGAACAAGCTCGACGAGCAGTTCCCGGTCGACTACATGCTGGCCGGCCAGGTGCAGGACAGCGGGGTGCCCAGGTCGGTGGCCGAGAAGCTGCGCGGCCGGCCCGAGCTGGCCTCGGTCCTGCAGATCCGCGAGACCCCCGGCAAGGTGGGCGACCGGCGCTTCGACATCGGCACCTACCACGGGACCGTCACGCCGGAGGTGCTGTCCGGCTCGATGGCGGGCCTTTCGGCCGGGCAGGTCGCGCTGCTCGACTACGCGGCCTCCGCCCTGGGCGTCAAGGTCGGCGACACGGTCACGGTGAAGACCGAGCTGGCCGGGTCGGTGCCGTTGAAGGTGGTCGCCGTCCTCGCCGGGACGAACTCCACCCTGCCGCCGCTCACCGTCGCCGAGCGGCCGTTCGACACCTACTACGACCGGGTGCCCGACTCCCGCGTGATGATCAACATCCGCGACGGCGTCGCGACCGACCAGGCCCGCCAGGTGGTCAGGGCCGCGATCGCGGCCCATCCCACCGTCCAGATGGCCAGCTCGACCGAGGTGCGCGGGCAGTTCGACGAGACCCTGGACATGCTGCTCATGATCGTGACCGGGCTGCTCGGGCTGGCGATCCTGATCTCGCTGCTGGGCATCGCCAACACCCTGTCGTTGTCGGTGCACGAGCGCACCAGGGAGTCGGCGCTGCTGCGGGCGCTCGGGCTGACCCGGCCGCAGCTGCGGCGGATGCTCTCGGTCGAGGCGCTGCTGCTCGGCCTGATCGGGGCGCTGGTCGGCGTGGTGCTCGGCGCCGTGTTCGGCTGGGCCGCGGTACGGGCGATGCTGCCGGGGGCGGTCTTCTCCGCGCCGCTCGGACAGATCGCGCTGTTCGTGGTGCTCTCGGGGCTGGCGGGCGTGCTGGCCGCCGTGGTGCCGGCCCGGCGGGCGGCCAGGGCGTCGATCGTCGGCTCGCTGGCTACCGGTTAATCCCTTATAAAAGTGAATAAAAGCGAAAAATCAGGATAGAGGGTACGCGCAGGGGCTGCGCGGCCTCATGGGACGGGTGTCGTGGGGGACGCCGAGGCCGCGCGGCCACGAACGTGCCCGCAGGCCCGGCGTCCCATGGGGGCGTGCGCGACGACAGGTCGGGCGCCCTATGGGGGCGGCGCCCGGCCTGCCGTGCGTCATGCGGTCAGCGCGGGGTGCGGCCGGGCCAGAGCTCGGCGACGGTCTCCGGATCCAGCAGCGGCCGCACCACGACCTCACCGGACGACTTGTCGATCACGATGCACGCCCCGCCGATCGTGTCCGGCAGGGTGGTGGGGTCGTCGGGGTCGAGCTCCCTGATCCAGGCGACGTACCCGTCGTGGAAGCCGTACAGGCCCACCGACAGCGGCTCGTCCGGCGGGCGCGTCCCGTTGACGTACTCCTCCGCCAGCGCCCTGGCCTGGTCCATGTTCATCGCGGCCGCCCCTGCCGGTCGAGGATCATGCAGAACACCCCCGTCACCGTCGCGTACGGCGGCTCGACCGACATGTGCCCGCGCTGGGCGTCGATCCAGATCACCTCGCTGCCGGAGTTGACCGCGTTCCAGACGTGCGACCCGCCGCCCGGCCAGCGCACCACGATGACCGCGCTCGCGCCGTGCCCGGCCTCCAGCAGCCGCCGGGCGATCATCGGATAGGCGTGCCGCCCCTGGCCCGCGTACTGGAACCGCTGGCCGGTCCACCGCTCGATCCGGGCCGCTCCGCCCCTCTCGCCGGTGAGCAGCGGCCGGCCGATCCCGTCGTACTCGGGGAGCCGGGGGGCGGCGGTGGCGGGCTCGCCGTGCCAGGTGGACAACACGGCCAGGGCGCAGTCGGCGGCGTTGGAGGCCCGGAAGGGGTCGTCCGCCGGGCCGCCGCCGTTGATCAGCCGGACCCAGGTGCCGCGCGGGTCGGGGAACCGGGCGCCGGGCTCCAGCGCCTGCCTCAGCTCCCGTTCCACCTGCGGGTCGGGCTGTGCCAGCCCGCCGGGCAGCCCGTACGGCCGGCTGTCGGCCAGCCTCGGCGGCCGCCGCTCGCCCTCGAACCAGTCGACGGCGGTACGGTTCCTCGCCCGGTCGATCCGGGCCTCCAGCGGGTGGCGTCCGTCCGCGCCGCGGGCCCCGTCCCGCTCCCCGAACTCCAGCCGTCGCATCCCGCTGACCGCCGCCCCGAAACCGAGCGTCACCGCGCCCCCGGGTCTCTCCGGCCCACCGGCCGGGCCCCCCGGGAACTCCCCGGGCTCCCGCGCGTCCGGCCCGGCCCCAGGCGACCTGCCCTTGCCCGGACGGGCCTCACTCAGGCTCCCCTTGTCCGGACGGACCTCAGTCAGGCTCCCCTTGTCCGGACCGACCGCACGCAGGCTCCCCTCGTCCGAACCGGCCCCACGCAGGCTCCCCTCGTCCGAACCGGCCCCACGCAGACCCCCCTGGTCCGAACCGGCCCCACGCAGACCCCCCTGGTCCGAACCGGCCCCACGCAGGCCCCCCTGGTCCGAACCGGACGCACGCAGGCTTCCCGTGTCCGGGGCCCGGAGGGTGCTCCCGCGTGCCGGGCCCGCTTGCGGGGCGGTTCCGTTCAGGCCGATCTCGCGCGGGGCGGCCGGCGTGGGCGCGGTTCCGTGCGGATCGCGGGCCGGGTGAGCCGTCGTGCGCGAGGCCTCCCGCTCCCGGAGCTGCCAGTCGTCGGGCGCGGCAGGACGCCCCTCAGGGGGGCCGGACGTGCCGGTGTGCGCCTCCCCGGCGTTCGGCACGTCGGCGTTCGGCGCTTCTGCGGCGATCTGCCCGCCGGTCGCCGCGCCACCACCAGCGCCACCGCCACCGCCACCGCCACCGGAGCCGGAGCCGGAGCCGGAGCCGGAGCCGGAGGCGGAGCCGGGCGGCTCGGCGGGAGGCGGCGCCGGGCCGTCCGGCACGCCCGTCGGCGCCTTCCGGTCGATCGGCAGGCCGGGACGTGCGTCCTCCCGTTCGTCCGGGAGGGCGGCGGCGAGGCGGTTGACGGTGTTCAGGCTGAACGTCAGGCCGTACGGCGTGTCGGTGCGGGCCGGGGCCGGGCGGGTGGCGAGACCGGTGAGCACGTCGAGAGCGGAGGCCACACCAGCGGCGGGGGCTGCGGCGGGCTGGGGGGATGGCTGGGAAGGGGCAGGGGCCCGCGTACGGAGGCCGGGCGGCGGCGGCCCCTCGTCGCGGACGCTGGAGGCGGCGGGCGTTAAGGGGGCCGAGCCCTCACGGGAGGAGGACGCCTCGGTCGTGGCGGGCTCTTCGCCGGGGACGTCCTCGGCGGCGCGTTCGTAGTCGAGCCACCGGACCCCCTCCCCCACCACCGGGTTGTACTGCCCCTCCGGAAGGACCCCTCGGACGCTCGACTTGCGTTCGCGGACCACGTCCTGCCTCCTGTCCTGCTTGGACGACCGATCGTAGGGCCGCCGTCGCGTCCGAGAGGGGGAAGTGGGGAAGATTATCCGTCTGGGGGAACGGCTTTACCTGCGCAAACGTCCGCGAATCAGGCCACCTGGACGGTCACGGCCGGCCACCCGCTGGCGCCGTCGGGGGCGGGCGGCGCCTGCCGTTCGGTCTGGGTGCGACCCGCCGCGTCCGTGGCCCGCGCCTCGATCGTGTGCTCCCCGGGCGTGGCGTCCCAGTCGAGCGCCCACTGCCGCCAGGTGTCGGGCCCCGGCACGGCGGCCAGCCGCGCCTGCCGCCACTCGCCGCGATCGACCCGCACCTCGACGGCGTCCACGCCGGTGTGCTGGGCCCACGCCACCCCGGCGATGGTCGTGCGCCCGGCCTTCAGCGAGGCGCCGCTCTTCGGGACGTCGATGCGCGACTCGGTCTTGATCGGCCCCTTGGCGGCCCACCCGCGTGGCGTCCAGTACGCCTGGTCCCGGTCGAACCGGGTCACCTTCACGTCCACCACCCACTTGGTGGCCGACACGTACCCGTACAGGCCGGGCACGACCTGGCGTACGGGGAAACCGTGCTCGAACGGCAGCGCCTCGCCGTTCATGGCGACGGCGAAGAGGGCGTCGCGGCCGTCCATCACGACGTCCACGGGTGTGCCGCAGGTGAAGCCGTCGTCGGAGGTGGACAGCAGCATGTCGGCGCCCGGCTGGAGCCCGGCACGGCGCAGCAGGTCGGCCATGCGTACGCCCAGCCAGCGGGCGTTGCCGACGTACGGGCCGCCGACCTCGTTGGAGACGCAGGTGAGGGTGATGTCTGCCTCGGTGAGCGGCAGGTTCAGCAGCTCGGCGTAGGTGATCTCCACCGGTCTGTCCACCATGCCGTGGATACGAAGCTTCCAGGCACGCGGGTCCACCTGGGGGACGACGAGCGCCGTATCAACCCTATAGAAGTCCTGATTTTTCGTGATGAAGGAGGACAGGCCGGGGATGCGGAAGTCCGTACCGGCGGGCAGGGGCCGGGCGGGCGTCGCCGGCCTGGGCAGCGCCAGGTTCACCCGCGTCGCGGCCAGCTCCCGCCGCCCGCCGAGCTGCCGGCCCAGCGCGGCCGACGCCCCCGCCACCACGATCCCGCCCGCCACCCCGGTGATCAGCCGCCGCCGGTCGAAGCCCCGCTCCCCCGCCCCGGCCCGCATCACAGCAGGCCGCTCCACGGCCCCCGCACCATCCGGGCCGACCTCGGAGCCCGCCCCGCTGCCCCCGCCGACCTCGGACACGGCCCTCTCACCGCCGCCCCAAGGCGCCGCCTCGCCACCGGCCTCACCGGCCGCGACCGTGCCGCCGACCTCGGGACCCGCCACGGCCGTACCCTGGCCGCCGCCCGCGCGCCGGAGCAGCCACCCCAGCGCCAGCCCCCCGCACAACACCCCGGCCACCGTGGGCAGCACGTCCGCCGCCCCCGCCCCCGGTCGGGTGAGCACCGCGGCCACCCCCACCACCCCGAACAGGGCCAGCCCCGCGTACCCGTACGCGAGCCGCCGCCGCGCCAGCACCCCGATGACGGCCGCGATCCCGGCGAGCACCACGAGCACGCCCCCGACGAGGACGGTCTTGTCGTTCTCCCCGAACGTGTTGATCGCGAAGTCCTTCACCGGCGCCGGCGTCAGGTCGACGGCGGCGTCCCCCACCGCGACCACCGGGAAGGTCTCAGGACCGGCGAACCCGGCGACGAGCTGCGCGATCCCCAGCGCCAGCGCGCCCGCCGTGAGCCCCGCCAGGGCGCCGGCCCAGGCGGGCATGGTCTCGTTCTTCTGCACGGTACGACGTTACGTCGCCCGCGGTCAGCAGGTTCTTACGCGGTGGTTACGAGCCGACGATGTCGCGCACGATCGGCGCCAGCGCGCGGAAGGCGCGGCCCCGGTGGCTGATGGCGTCCTTCTCGTCGGGAGACAGCTCGGCGGTGGTGCGGTCGTGGCCGAGCGGGACCAGGATCGGGTCGTAGCCGAAGCCGTTGGTGCCCCGCGGGGTGGTGATCAGGTGGCCGGGCAGCGTGCCCTCCACCACCCGGTGCTCCCCGGACGGCAGCGCGAGCGCCGCGGCGCAGGCGAAGTGCGCCGACAGCTTCTCGGCGGGCACGTCGGAGAGCTGGGCGAGCAGCAGGTCGAGGTTGGCCTGGTCGTCGCCGTGACGGCCGGACCAGCGGGCCGAGAAGACGCCGGGCATGCCGTTGAGCACGTCGACGCAGAGCCCGGAGTCGTCGGCCACGGCCGGCAGCCCGGAGCCCTTGGCGACGGCGTGCGCCTTGAGCAGCGCGTTCTCCTCGAAGGTGACGCCGGTCTCGGCGACCTCGCCGATCTCGGGGAACTCCTCCAGGCCGACGATCTCGAACCCGGCGAGGATGCGCCGCAGCTCCGCGATCTTGCCCGGGTTGCGGGTGGCGAGCACGATCTTCATGCGCCCAGCGCCTCCTGCTGGATCAGGGTGAGCTCCTCGCACCCGGCGGCGGCCAGGTCGAGCAGCTGGTCGAGGGCCGCGCGGTCGAAGGGCACGCCCTCGGCGGTGCCCTGCACCTCGACGAAGGCGCCCTCGCCGGTCATCACGACGTTCATGTCGGTCTCGGCGGCGACGTCTTCGGTGTAGCACAGGTCGAGCATGGGGACCGAGCCGACGACCCCGACGGAGACGGCCGCGACCGAGCCGATCAGCGGGTCTCCGGGGCACATCTTGCGCGCCTTCATCCAGGCGACGGCGTCGGCGAGCGCTACATAAGCGCCGGTGATCGCGGCGGTCCTGGTACCGCCGTCGGCCTGCAGAACGTCGCAGTCGAGCACAATGGAGTTTTCGCCCAGCGCCTTGTAATCGACGCACGCGCGAAGTGATCTTCCGATCAACCGGGAAATCTCGTGCGTGCGCCCGCCGATTTTGCCGCGGACCGATTCCCGATCATTACGGGTATTGGTCGCCCGCGGCAGCATCGCGTATTCGGCCGTGACCCAGCCCTGCCCGCTGCCTCTGCGCCAGCGCGGCACGCTGTCCTGCACCGACGCCGCGCAGAGCACCCTCGTGCCGCCGAACTCGACGAGGACCGAACCCTCGGCATGCGCCAGCCACTGCCGGGTGATGGTGATGGGGCGTAGCTGGTCGGGGTTGCGGCCATCCTGTCGGGACATGCAGATCACCCTATCTCCGCGGCACGACACTCTTGACCAAATGTGTCCGACACATGGATCCTTACGCAATGACAACGGGGGTGTTGCGAAACCCTGACTTCCTCCGGTTCCTGACGTCGCACGTGGGGAACGAACTGGGAGCGAATATCTCGCGCGTGGCCCTCCCGCTGGTGGCGGTCGTCACGCTGCACGCGCAGCCGGCCCAGGTGGCTCTGCTGTCCGCGCTGCAGACCGCCGCGTTCCTCGTCCTCGGCCTGCCCGCGGGGGTGTGGGTCGACCGGATGCGCCGGCGCCGCGTGATGATGGTCACCGATCTGGCCAGGTTCGTGCTGCTGGCGAGCATTCCGCTGGCGGCGCAACTGGGCGTGCTGTCGATCGGGATGATGTTCGCGGTCGCCTTCCTGGCGGGCGCGGCGCAGGTGTTCAACGACGTCGCGGACCAGACGTACCTGCCCAGCCTGGTGAGCGCGCGGCAGCTCGGCGACGGCAACTCCAAGCTGGAGGTGGTGCGCTCCGGCGGCTTCCTGGCCGGGCCGGGCGTCGGCGGCCTGCTGGTGCAGCTCGTCGGCGCGCCGTTCACAATGCTCGCCACCGCGCTGGGCTCGCTGACGTCGGCGCTGTTCCTCAGCAGCATCAAGACCCCGGACAAGCCGCCGGCGACGGGCGAGCCCGAGCCGTTGCTGCGCGGCATCGGCGTGGGCCTGCGCTACGTGTGGCGCGACCGCCTGCTGCGCATGTTCGCCGCGTCCTCGGTGATGGCGAACCTGACGGTCGGCGCCGTGCTCGGCCTGTCGGTGTTGTTCCTGGCCGAGGAGGTGGGCCTGGCGCCGGCTCTCATCGGCGTGCTGCTCATGTCCGGCGGGTTCGGCGGCGTGGCCGCGGGCCTGCTCGGCGCGCTGCTGGCCAGGAAGGTCGGCACGGCCAGGATCACCTGGCTCTCCCTCACTGTGCCGGCGCCCTTCGCTCTGCTGCTGCCGATGACCCAGGCCGACTGGCGGGTGGCGTTCTTCGCCGTCACCTCGGTCGCGTTGTCGTGGAGCTCGACGCTGGGCACGGTCGGCCAGGTCACCTACCGGCAGACGACGGTTCCCGAGCAGCTGCTGGGCCGGGTCAACGCCTCGTTCCGGTCGTTGACGTGGGCCTCGGTCCCGCTGGGCGCGCTGCTCGGCGGGATCGTCGCCCAGCAGTTCGGCGTGCGGACGGCCTTGTGGGTGTTCATGATCGGCCGGGTCGTGTCGTTCGTGCCGCTGCTGTTCTCGCCGCTGCCCCGATTACGCGACTTCGACGACGCTCAGGCCAGGTCGTAGACCGCGCCGCTGCGGGCCAGCTCGATCGGCCCGGCGTAGCCGCCCCTCGACGCGTCCTGCAGCACTCTGGCGTTGTCGTTCCACGGCACCAGATGGGTGAGCACGAGCCTGCCCGCGTTGGCCTTGGCCGCGTGCTCGGCCGCCTGACGGCCGGTCAGGTGCAGGTCGGGCGGCAGGTCGGGCCCCTCGACGAACGAAGCCTCGCACAACAAGAGGTCGGCCCCCGCGGCCAGCTTGACCAGCTCCGCCGACTCCCCGGTGTCCCCCGAGTACGCCACGCACACGTCGTCGCTGGCCACCCGGAACCCGTACGCCTCGACCGGATGGTTGACCAGGCCGGCGGTGACGATGAACGGCCCCACCTCGAACGAGCCGGGCGACAGCGGCGTGAAGTCGAAGGCGGTCTCCAGGCCGGGCTCGTCCGGCATCCCGTACGCGGCCGCGAGCCGGGCCGGCGCCCCCTCCGGCGCGTAGACCGGCACGGGCGGGTACGGCGCGTCGGGCCCGTACGTGCGGGCCACGTGGTAACCGCAGACGTCGAGGCAGTGGTCGGCGTGCAGATGGGACAGGCAGATGGCGTCCACGTCGTAGAGGCCGATATGGCGCTGGAGCGCGCCGAGCGACCCGTTGCCGAGGTCGAGCAGCATCCTGAACCCCTCGGCCTCGACGAGGTAGCAGGACGCTGGGCTGTCGGGGCCGGGGTAGCTGCCCGAGCAGCCGACGATGGTCACCTTCATGTGGGCCTCCCGCTAAAGGTAGTACCCCCCACTGGCGCGACTTCGACCACGTCGATCTCCGGGCCCAGGAACCGCCTGCCGAGGCGGGCGAAGAGGTGGGAGTCGCCGGTGGCGCGGAAGCGGTGCCGGGGGGTGGCCTCGCCTCCCGCCGCCAGTCCGCGGTCGTGCAGGATCCGGTAGACGTCCTTGGCCGTCTCGTCGGCGCTGGAGACCAGCGTGACCCCGTCGCCGACGACGTAGGAGATCGCGCCGGTGAGCAGCGGGTAGTGGGTGCAGCCGAGGATGAGCGTGTCGCAGCCGGCCGCCCTGATCGGCTCCAGGTAGTCGCGCAGGACGTCGATGAGCTCCTTGCTCATCGTCTCCCCGCGCTCGACGTACTCCACCAGCCGGGGCGCGGCCACGCCGGTGAGCTGCACGTCGGGGGCCGCGGTGAAGGCGTCGTGGTAGGCCAGCGACGTGATGGTGGCCTGGGTGGCGATCACGCCGACCCGGCCGGTGCGGGTGGCGCGCACCGCCCGCCTGGTGGCGGGCTGGATCACCTCGACGACCGGCACGTCGTAGCGCTCGCGGGCGTCGCGCAGGACGGCGGCGCTGGCGCTGTTGCACGCGATGACGAGCATCTTGACGTCCTGCTCGACGAGGTGGTCCATCACCTCAAGGGCGTAGGCGCGCAGCTCCGCGATGGGTTTCGGCCCGTACGGCTGGCGGGCCGTGTCGGCCACGTAGGTGATCGACTCGTGGGGCAGCTGGTCGATGATCGCGCGCGCGACCGTCAGGCCGCCCACCCCGCTGTCGAAGATCCCAATACTCTCGTCCGGCACGTTCTAGAGGGTAGGCGACCTGCTCGATCAACACCGCGTAAGAATGCTCACACCTGATGAAGGCGCGACTGTCGTGTTGCTCACATCAGCCCCTGCCGACCCTGGCGAGCTGGCGCGACTGGGCCACGAGCCGGCCCGCGGAGTCCCAGACCTCGACCTCCTCGTCGAACCAGCCGTCCGAAATGAGCCGGCCGCTGCCGATCAGGGTGAGCCAGCCGGGGGCGGGCAGGGCGCGCAGGTGCCAGGTGAGCTCGACGGTGGGCGCCCAGCCGCGGGCGCCGGCGGAGAACACCACGGGCGGCAGCGCGTCCACGGCCAGGGCCAGCACGTACGGGTCGGCGTCCTGCGGCTCGGCCATCCTGAAGTACGCCCGCGACTCCGGCCTGCCCGTCGGCTCGCCGGCCAGCCAGGCGATGGTGGGCGGGTCGAAGCGCATGTCCATCTGGGCGTTGAGGGTCATGTTGTTCTCGGGCTTGGGGTCGGGCAGCTTGACGCACTCCTCGACGGACGGCATGACGACCGAGGGCGCGTCGGTGTAGACGGGGTCGGCGCCGGTCAGGGTGGCGGTGGTGATCAGGCTCTCGATCTTCGGCACGCCGTCCTGGACGAGGGTGGCCCGGGCGAACGCGGCCGTGCGGCCCGACTTCAGCGGCTCGACCCGGACCTGGGCGGGGCCGGCGACCGGTGATCTGAGGAACTGCGAGGTGGTGCTCACCGGGTGCTCGAACGGCGAGGCGTCCACGGCGGCGCGCAGGACCACGGCCATCAGGTAGCCGCCGTTGAGCGGGCCGCCGATGGAGTATCCGGGGTCGAGGCACACGTCATAGGTGGTCTCGTCGACCCTGATCGCCTGTGTGGCCTCGTCGAACTTGGTCATCCCGCCCTGCCTTCACCGTACGGAACTATATTCTAGTAGTCCCCCACTTTACGCGGGGCTGCGGCGTTCGCACCACGCCGTTCCCAGATCAGCGCGCCTACCTGCGGAAACATCATCCGGATGGGACAGTTCGATCATGGCAACTGTCACCGAACTCATCGGTCAGTCGGTGTGGGACTCCAACGGGATCTGGGTCGGTCACGTCGTCGACATCCGCGCCCACAAGCACAGGGGCGGGCTCCAGCAGAGCCAGACGGTCTACGGGCTGGTCGTCTCGGGACGGCGGGCGCCCGTCCTGCTCGGGCTCACCCGTGACCGCCAGGGCCGCTCCCCCTGGCTGTCCAAGACGCTGGCACGCACGGTGTACGCCGGGTGCACGTTCGTTCCCTGGGCCTGCGTGACGGACTGGACAGGCGGCGAAGTCCACCTCGATGTGCTGAAAAAAGAGCTGAACCGGGCCTAATCCCGACTTCAGCACATTGCAAGCGGCCATCTAGCAACATCAGCTACCTTCTCTGTGGTCAAAAGTCCACATTGTGAGTTGAGTGATGTCTGCGAATAATCCCCCACCTGGCCAGGATCCTGAGCGCACCACGGCGTACCGAGGAGGCTGGGACCAGCCGCAGGAGCAGCCGTACCAGCCGCAGCAGCCGTACCAGCAGCCCTATGGTCAGCAGGCCCCCCAGCCGGGGCAGGGGGCTTCGTACGGGCAGCCGGCTTACAGCCCTCAATCCGCCTACGGCCAGCAACCCGCCTACGGCGCCCCGTACGGCGGCCAGGCCCAGCAGGGCTGGCAACAGCAACAGCAACCACAGCAGCAGCAGACCTGGCCGCCGCAGGACCCTTACGCCCAGCAGCACCAGCAGGGCTGGCAGCAGCAGGACCAGTACGCGCAGCAAGGTTGGCAGCAGCAGGGCCCCGAGGGATTCGGCCCGCCCCAACCGGCGAAGAAGGGCAGCCGCAAGGGCTGGCTGATCGCCGGCGCGGCGGCGCTCGCGGTGGTGCTGCTCGGCGGCGGCGCGGTGTGGGCCGTGGGCGCGATCGGCGGCGGCGGCACGCAGCCGAACGAGGTCCTGCCCGCCAACGCGATCGCCTACGCCCGCCTCGACCTCGACCCGGCCGCGAACCAGAAGCTGGCGCTGTTCCAGCTCGCCAGGAAGTTCACGGTCACCAAGGGCTCCTTCACCGGCGAGGACCCGCGCCAGGCCCTGTTCAACCTGGTCAACGAAACCGGCGAGAAGAAGGTCGACTTCGCCAAGGACGTGGACCCGTGGCTGGGCAGCAGGGTCGGTTTCGCCGCTGTGCCCTCCGGCCGGTCCGAGCCCGACTTCGCGGTCGCCGTGCAGGTCAAGGACCAGGCGCAGGCCAAGGCGGGCATCGCCAAGCTCATGGACGGCGACAAGTACGGCATCGCCTTCCGCGACGACTACGCGCTGCTGTCCTCGACCCAGGCGCTGGCCGACAAGTTCGCGAAGGGCGAGGCCACCCTCGCCGACAACAGCGAGTTCAACGACGACATGGGCGACGTCGGCGAGCAGGGCGTGTTGTCGTTCTGGGCGGACATGGGCGCGCTGGCCAAGCTCACCCCCATCCCCGCCGAGCAGGCCGCGAGCATCGAGCCCATCAAGGACGCCCGGTTCGCCGGCGCGCTGCGCTTCGACAGCGCCTACGTCGAGCTGGCCGGCCTGGTCAGGGGCGCCAAGGGCGTCACCGCGGACGACCTCCAGCCCGCCGCACTGGGCACGCTGCCCGCCGGCACCGCCGGGGCCCTGTCGGTCTCCGGCCTGGACCAGATGATCACCAAGCAGTGGGCCCAGATCCAGAAGTCGGCCGCGGCCAGTGGCGGCGCCGAGGTCCAGCAGCTGCTCGACCAGGCCAAGACCAAGTTCGGCCTCGACCTGCCCGGCGACCTCGCCACGGTGCTCGGCAAGAACTTCACGGTCGCGGTGGACAGCCAGGGCCTGGACGGCGACCAGATCAAGGCGGGCGTGCGCGTGGTCACCGACCCGGCCAAGGCCCAGGCGGTCCTCGGCAAGATCGAGAAGGCGCTGGCGGACAGCGGGCAGCCCGCTCCGCAGCTCGCCAAGGTGCCCGGTGACGGCGTCTTCACGGCGGCGACGAGCGAGGAGTACGCCAAGAAGCTGGCCGAGGAGGGCACGCTGGGCGACTCCGAGACGTTCCAGACCGCGATCCCCGACGCCGGCGAGGCCACCTTCGCGCTCTTCGTGGACCTCGACAAGGTCGAGCACCTGTACCTGCAGAGCATGGAGGGCGACGAGAAGGCCAACGTGCAGGTCCTGCGGGCCGTCGGGCTGAGCGGCAAGCAGAGCGCCACCGAGGCGGACTTCTCGCTGCGGGTGCTGTTCAACTGACCACGAAAGAAGGGGGGCGGCCGTTCCGGCCGCCCCCCTCCCTCATGTCCTCAGGCCCAGAGCTGGCCTTCGAGGCGCTCTTCCGCCTCCTCCAGGGTGCCGTCGTAGGCGCCCGTGGACAGGTACTTCCAGCCGCCGTCGGCCACCACGAAGACGACGTCGGCCCGCTCGCCCGCCTTGACGGCCTTCGCGGCCACGCCCAGCGCGGCGTGCAGCGCGGCGCCGGTCGAGACGCCCGCGAAGATGCCCTCGGCGGCCAGCAGCTCGCGGGTGCGCCGCAGCGCGTCGGCCGAGCCGACGGAGAAGCGGGTGGTCAGCACCGACTCGTCGTACAGCTCGGGGATGAAGCCCTCGTCGACGTTGCGCAGGCCGTAGACCAGCTCGCCGTAGCGCGGCTCGGCGGCGACGATCTGCACGCCGGGCACCCGTTCCCGCAGGAACCGGCCGACGCCCATGAGCGTGCCCGTCGTGCCGAGCCCGGCCACGAAGTGGGTGACCGTGGGCAGGTCGGCCAGGATCTCCGGGCCGGTGGTCTCGTAGTGGGAGCGCCAGTTGGCCGGGTTTCCGTACTGGTAGAGCATCACCCAGGACGGGTTCTCCGCGGCCAGGCCCTTGGCCACCCGGACGGCCTCGTTGGAGCCGCCCGCGGCGGGCGAGGAGATGATCTCCGCGCCCCACATGCGCAGGAGCTGACGGCGTTCCTCGGAGGTGTTCTCCGGCATCACGCAGACCAGCCGGTAGCCCTTGAGCCTGGCCGACATCGCCAGCGAGATGCCGGTGTTGCCGCTGGTGGGCTCCAGGATCGTGCAGCCGGGCGTGAGCAGGCCGTCCTTCTCGGCCTGCTCGATCATCCACAGCGCGGGCCGGTCCTTGATCGACCCGGTCGGGTTGCGGTCCTCGAGCTTGGCCCAGACGCGCACCTCGGGCGAGGGCGACAGCCGGGGCAGCCCGACGAGCGGCGTGCGCCCGACCGAGTCGATCAGCGAGTCGAACCGCATGTCACCCGCCGGCGACGGCGGGCAGCACGGTCACGGTGTCGCCGTCGGACACCGGGGTGCCGAGGCCGCCGAGGAAGCGCACGTCTTCGTCGTTGAGGTAGACGTTGACGAAGCGGCGCAGGCTGCCCTGGTCGACCAGGCGGTCCTTGATGCCGGGGTGGCGCGACTCAAGGTTGCTGATCAGCTCGTCGAGGGTGGCGCCCTCGGCGTCGACGGCCTTGGCGCCGTCGGTGTAGTTGCGCAGGATGGTGGGAATGCGAACCTCGATGGCCATCGCGGTCATTCTCCTCTTATCTGGTCGTCGTCCCATCGGCGGCAACACCGATGGCTTGGTACGGATTCCAGATCAGCGACAGTCGTAGACGACGACGGCCGGGGTGTGCGCGAAGAGGTAGCTCTGCACCGGCCGGACCATCATGGGAGGAATCTTACCTCTTCCTCCTCGATCACTCCGTCGAGGATCCGGTAGGAGCGGAACTCGACCTCGTTCTCGTCCCTGGTCGAGACCAGGACGTAGTGGGCCTGCGGCTCGGAGGCGTAGGACACGTCGGTGCGCGACGGGTACGCCTCGGTGGCGGTGTGGGAGTGGTAGATCACGACGGGCTCCTCGTCGCGGTCGTCCATCTCCCGCCAGACGCGCAGTTGCTCCATGGAGTCGAACCGGTAGAAGGTGGGCGAACGCTCGGCGTTCTCCATCGGGACGAACCGCTCGGGCACGCCGTCGCGGCCGGCGATCACCCCGCACGCCTCGTCGGGATGGTCGGCCCGGGCGTGCGCGACGATCTTGTCCACCAGTTCCTGCGAGATCGTGAGCATGCCCGGAAGCTACCAGAGGGCGCGGACCAGGCTGTCTTGGAGGTAGGTCAGCCAGTCGTAGGTGACGTAGGCCGGGTAGCGGGGGTCGTCCTCGGACATCATGGCGATCTCGTCGTGGATCTCCTCGGTCACGTCGAGCTTGGTGCCGAGCGTCAGGCGCACGTCGTTGAGCGAGCGCAGCCACGCCTGGGCCTGCTCCGGCGTCAGCTCGGCGGCGCCCGGCCGGGCGGTGTCCAGGACGGTCTGGGCGTCGGCGCGCTTGCCGTCGCGCAGCGTGGCCTCGGTGTAGCGGCGGAACTCCGAGGCCTCCTGCTCGTCCTCGTAGGCCGAGGGGAACAGCCGGGCCAGCACCGGATCGGTGGGCGCCTGGGCCGCCCCGATGCCGAGCGCCCGCTCCAGCGGATCGTCGCTGGTCTCCCCCGGCGCGACCAGGCCGAGCAGCATCGAGACGAGCGAGCGCAGCAGCGAGACCTCCGCGGACTCGAACTGCGCGATGACCGAGCCGTCGCGCCCGGCCGAGAACCCCGAACTCACCGCCGCCGCCTCACTTGACCGAATCCGGCTGGACCGTCGCCCACAGGCCGTAGGAGTGAAGAATCTGCACATCGCGTTCCATCTCTTCGCGCGTGCCACTGGACACGACCGCCTTGCCCTTTTGGTGGACGTCCAGCATCAGTCTCTCCGCCTTCTCCTTGGTGTAGCCGAAGACGGTTTGGAAGACATAGGTCACGTAGGACATGAGGTTGACCGGGTCGTTCCAGACGATGGTCACCCATGGCAGATCGGGCCGGACGTCCGATGACGGACGCTCGACGGTGATTGGAGCGGTGCTACCCACATCCCCGAGTCTGCCCTATCTGGGTCGTAGTCTTCGAGTCGTGAGAATGACCATGAGCACTGCGTTGCTCACAGATCACTATGAGCTGACGATGCTCCAGGCGGCGCTGCGCAGCGGCGCGGCGCACCGGCGGGCGGTCTTCGAGGTGTTCGCCAGGCACCTGCCGGGCGGCCGCCGGTACGGGGTCGTGGCCGGCACCGGACGCGTCCTGGACGAGCTCGAACGCTTCCGTTTCGGTGACGAAGAACTCACCTTTCTCCGCGAGCAGGAGGTGGTCGACGAATCGACTCTGGCGTTTCTCGCCGATTACCGGTTTTCCGGGAACGTCTACGGCTACCGCGAGGGCGACCTGTACTTCCCCGCCTCCCCGATCATGATCGTCGAGGGCACCTTCGCCGAGGCCGTGCTGCTGGAGACGCTGACGCTGTCGATACTCAACCACGACTGCGCCATCGCCTCGGCCGCCTCCCGCATGACCAACGCCGCCGGCAACCGCCCGCTCATCGAGATGGGCTCGCGCCGCACGCACGAGTACGCCGCCGTCGCCGCCGCCCGCGCCGCCTACATCGCCGGGTTCGCCTCCACCTCCAACCTCATGGCCGGCCACGTGTACGGCGTCCCCACGGCGGGCACGGCCGCGCACGCCTTCACCCTGCTGCACGACTCCGAGCGGGACGCGTTCGAGGCCCAGATCGCCTCCCTCGGCGTGGGCACGACCCTGCTGGTGGACACCTACGACGTGGCGCAGGCGGTGCGCACGGCGGTCGAGCTGGCCGGCAACAAGCTGGGCGCGGTCCGCATCGACTCCGGCGACCTGGCCGCCGCCGCGCAGGAGGTGCGCGAGCTGCTCGACTCGCTCGGCGCCTTCGACACCCGCATCGTGGTCACCTCCGACCTCGACGAGTACGCCATCGCCGCGCTCGCCGCCGCCCCGGTGGACGGCTACGGCGTGGGCACCTCCCTGGTGACCGGGTCCGGCGTCCCCACGGCGGCCCTGGTGTACAAGCTGGTGGCGCGGGAGACCGGGGCGGGCCGCCTGGAGGCCGTGGCCAAGCGGTCGGTGGGCAAGCCGTCGCGCGGGGGGCGCAAGGAGGCGTACCGGCTGCTGGACGACGCCGGGCACGTCGAGACCGAGCTGATCACGACCGGCGGCGTCGTCCCCGACGGCGGCATCCCCCTGCTGCACGAGCTGGTGCGCGACGGCGAGGTCGTCGGCCGGGAGCCCCTGTCGGCCGCCCGTGACCGCCACGCCGCGGCCGTCGCGCTGCTCCCCCAGGAGGCGCTGCACCTCGGGAGGGGGTACGCGGCGATCCCCACGGAGTTCGTCTGACGTATCGTGCTCTTATGGGCACCGCGTTGATCATCGTCGACGTGCAGAACGACTTCTGCGAGGGTGGCAGCCTGGCCGTGGCAGGCGGCTCGGAGGTGGCCGCCGCGATCACCCGCCATCTCGGCGAGCACGGCTACGACCACGTCGTGGCCACCCGTGACCACCACGTCGACCCCGGCACCCACTTCTCGGACACCCCCGACTACGTCACGTCCTGGCCCGCCCACTGCGTGGCCGGCACCCCCGGCGCCGACTTCCACCCCTCCTTCGACGTGTCGGAGGTGGAGGAGGTCTTCAGCAAGGGCGCCCACGCGGCGGCCTACAGCGGCTTCGAGGGCGCCTCGGGCGACGGCGCGCCGCTGGCCGACTGGCTGCGCGAGCGCGGGGTGACCGAGGTCGACGTGGTGGGCATCGCCACCGACCACTGCGTGCGCGCGACGGCGCTCGACGCGGCGGCCAACGGCCTGGCCGTGCGGGTGCTGCTCGACCTCACCGCGGGCGTCTCCCCGGCGACCACGCAGTCGGCCATGGCCCAGATGGAGGCTGCGGGCGTCACGCTGGAGGGCACGCCCAAGGCGGGCTGACCGGCCCCGCCCGGGACGACCTGGGGATGCACGCGACCGGACCTGATCACGGACGGTACACAGTGCGCAACCCTGCGGTCATGTGATATTCAAGGATGACCTAACCTCTCCGCAGTCGAAGTAGTACGTAGAGTCATATCTCTTCATCCTGTGCGAGGTTCCTCATGCTTGCCATCTCCCTGGGCGTGGCCTGGCTGCTGCTCGCCCCTCTCGCCCTCTGGGTGCTCGTCAAGGGCCGTCCGGGGGCGCGGGTGGGGGCGGTCGTGACGCTGGCGTTGCTGGAGGTCGCGACGGTCGCGATGGGCGACGTGCCCTCCGGCCGCGGCCCCGCCGTCGTGGCCCACGACATGCCGCCGGTGCCCGCGCTGCCCGCCTGCGACGAGCGCACCCCGATCCCCCAGTGGGCCAGGGTGGGCCGGCAGCTCGTGCTGTCGTGGTCGGCGGCGCCGCGCGAGTGCGCGACGGCCAAGGTGATCGCCCGTCCCGAGGGCCGCCGGCTGCTGGTGTGGGTGCACGAGGGGCCGCTGAGCGGCGACCATCAGGGCGTGCGCACCCTCCCCGTCCGCGTCAAGGACGGCCGGGCCGCGCTGACCGTCCCGCTGCCGGGCAAGGAGCGCTACATCCCGGTGGACGGCCGCTCCGGCAGGAGGATCCCGGCCCCCGCCGGCCTCTAGAGCGCCCTAGAGGGTCGCCACGGCCAGCCGCAGGGCCTCGTCGAACCGGGCGAACACCTCGAACGCGTGCCGCAGCCCCGTGATCGACAACACCCGCGCCATCACCCCGTGCACCCCCGCGAGCAGCAGCCTGGTGCCCCTCGACTCGCACCGCTGCATGACCTCGACGAGCTCGTTCATGCCCATCGAGTCGCAGAAGGCGACCGCGCCGAGGTCGAGGATCAGGAACGGCTCGGCCGGAAGCTCCCACACGCGCCGCAGGTGCTCGCGCAGGATCGGGATCGCGTGGACGTCGAGCTCGCCTTCGAGCCGGATGATGACGGCGTTTCGGGAGAGGCCGGAAGCGACGGTGAGGGTCGGCCTGCCGGGGGCCTCAGACGACATGGGCGAGATCCTTCTTGTGTCCCAAGACGGCCAAGAGGGTTGTTGCCGTTCTGGCCGGCCTTCTAACGGAAGGTCACTGCTCTGTGTCCAAATGTGCAGGGTCCCCTGCCTGACCCGCGCCGGGCCCCTTCGCCGGTTCGCGGGGAACCGGCGAAGGGGGCACGGCTAGCGCCGCTGGGTGGCCCAGCGGCGGATGGCGTCGATGCGCTCCTGGATCTGCTCGGCCGTGGCCTGCGCGATCGGCGGGCCGCCGCACGTGCGGCGCAGCTCGGCGTGGATGACGCCGTGGGGCTGGCCCGTGCGGTGGTTCCAGGCGCCGACCAGGCCGTTGAGCTCGCGCCTGAGCTCGGCGATCTGCTCGTGCGGGGCGAGCGTCTCCTTGGGCTGCTCGGCCGGGCCCTGCTTGCGCCTGGCGGCCTGCTGGTCGGACTGGCGCTTGCGGAGCAGGGTGGCCACCTGGTCGGGCTCCAGGAGGCCGGGCAGGCCGAGGAAGTCCTCCTCCTCGGCCGAGCCGATCTCCGCGCCGGTGCCGAACTCGCCGCCGTCGAAGAGCACGCGGTCGAAGGTGGCCGAGGTCTCCATCGTCTCGAACGGCAGCTCGTCGCCCAGGACGTCGGGGTTGTCCTTCTGCCGGTTGGCCTGCTCCAGCAGGCTGTCGTCGAGGCCGTCCTCCGGAGGCTTCTTGTTGAGCACGTGGTCGCGCTCGACCTCCATCTCGTTGGCCAGCCCCATGAGGGTGGGCACCGAGGGGAGGAAGACCGAGGCGGTCTCGCCGCGCTTGCGGGCGCGCACGAACCGGCCCACGGCCTGGGCGAAGAAGAGCGGGGTGGAAGTCGAGGTGGCGTAGACGCCCACGCACAGGCGCGGGATGTCGACCCCCTCGGAGACCATGCGGACGGCCACCAGCCACCGGTCGTGGGAGGCGGCGAACTGCTTGATCTTCTTGGACGCCCCCGGGTCGTCGGACAGGACCACCGTCGCGCCCTCGCCGGTGATGTTGCGCAGGTGGCGGGCGTAGGCGCGGGCGGTCTCGTGGTCGGTGGCGATCACCAGGCCGCCCGCGTCGGGCACGCCCCGGCGGACCTCGGTCAGGCGGCGGTCGGCGGCCTGCATGACCTGGCGGATCCAGTCGCCCTTGGGGTCGAGCGCGGCCCGCCACGCCTGGGACAGCTGATCCTTGGTGAGCGGGGTGCCGAGCGTCGCGGCGATCTCGTCGCCCGCGCGGGTGCGCCACTTCATCTCGCCCGAGTAGGCCAGGAAGATCACCGGACGGACGACGCCGTCGTCGAGCGCGGGGCCGTAGCCGTAGGAGAAGTCGGAGACGCTGCGCTTGACGCCCTCGGCGTCCTCCTCGTAGCCGACGAACGGGATCGGGTTGTCGTCGGACCTGAACGGCGTGCCGGTGAGCTGGAGCCGGCGGGTGGCGGGCTCGAACGCCTCGCGCACGCCGTCGCCCCACGACTTGGCGTCGCCCGCGTGGTGGATCTCGTCGAAGATGACCAGCGTCTTGCGGGCCTCGGTGCGCGCGCGGTGGAGCGCGGGGTGCATCGCGACCTGCGCGTAGGTCACCGCCACCCCGGTGTAGTCGCGCGAGGTGGTGCCCTGGCTGTTCTTGAACTCCGGGTCGATGCCGATGCCGACCCGGGCGGCGGCGTCGGCCCACTGGCGCTTGAGGTGCTCGGTGGGCGTGACGATGGTGACGGCCCTGATCACCCCGTTGGCCAGCAGCTCGCTGGCGATGCGCAGGGCGTAGGTCGTCTTGCCCGCGCCGGGGGTGGCCACGGTGAGGAAGTCACGCGGCTCGCGCCTGAAGTACAGGTCGAACGCCTGCTGCTGCCAGGCGCGCAGTTTGGGCGCGGTGCCCCACGCGGCGCGGTCTGGATAGGAAGGCGAAAGGTGGGACGCGGCGAAGGTGCTCACCGCATCACCTCTGGGGTTCGTGTGCTTCGCTCTCTCACAGTGACCCAAGAGTAATCGGGCTCACCGACAAGACGTGCCGTGCACCGAGGATTCTGGCCAAGGTCTTCCCTACGTGCTATGTGGCTTATCTGAAGCTCGTCATCACCGCGTCGAGCGCCTGTCTGCCGGTGGCCGCCTCGGGCTGGAGCAGGCCGACGAGCAGCACGGCGCGGCCCGCGCGAGTGAGAAGCATCACGCGCAGGAACGCGGGCCGGTTCACGACGTCCTGGTACTCGGCGCGCAGGGCACGGGTGTGTCCCTGGGGGATGTCGCGGTCGTCGACGACCGTGACCTTGTCGCCCTTGAGCAGCAGCCTGGAGTACAGCTCGGCGGCCTCCCCCGCGGCCTTCCTGGCGTTCGGCACGGGCTCGGCGACCCGCCTGGCCATGACCAGCGCGCCGTTGCCGTCCCTGGCGACCGAGGTGAAGCCGGTGACGGGCGGGACCGTCCCGGCGCTCCAGCCGGGCGGCAGCCGCAGCGTCACGCCGGCCACGGCGTCGCTCAGCCGGTCGGGCGCCGGCGGCGGCGCGCCGAGCCGGGACGCCACCGCGCTCACCCCGGCGACCAGCCCCGCCGCCGCCACCAGGGCGACCAGGACGCCCGCCGGACGCCGTCCGCGCCGCGGCGCCTGCTCCAGCGGCCCGGGGTCGGCGGGGGTGCCGTAGAGGCGGGCCGAGGGCGGCAGCGGCTCGGAGGGGGTGGCGTGGCGGCGGGCCGAGGGCGGCAGCGGGTCGGCGGCCGGCGGGACGGGCGGGACGGTCCTGCGGATCCGCGGGTTCCACGCCGGCCGCTCGTACGGGTCGCGCCCCCGGCGCGGCGGCCAGGGGGCCTCCTCGTCGTCGGCGCTGCCGTCGTCGAGGTCGTCGTCGCTGTCGGGGTCGTCCGGGAAGTCCGCGTCCTGGGGAGGAGTGCGGCGGTGCCGGGGCCCGGAAGCGGGGGGCCAGACCCGGTGATCATCCTCCATGACACCTCCTCGTCCCGTTGTCCTATCACTCCTCGGGACGAAGATCTGGCGATCCGTGATCGTTGTGGCGGGAGGGGCAGAATCACACGATCAGCGGGTGCGGGCGGCCAGGAACGTGGCGGCCAGCCCGATGAGCGCCATGAGGACCGAGATCACCACGAACCCGGTGGCGATCTGCCCGGAGCCGTGCCCGATGAAGTTGATCACCGCGCCGCCCAGGCCGACGGTCAGGGCCGAGCCCAGCATGTCGGTGACCGACAGCGCGGCGGAGTTGGCGCCCTGCTCGCTGACCGGCGACTGCCTGAGCGCGGTGACGCTGACCGTGGTCATGCCGAGGCCCATGCCGAACCCGGCCGCGATCCAGGCCGGCACCGCGATCCAGCCGCTCACCGCGGGCAGCGCCGCGAACAGCGCGATCACGATCCCGGCCGTGACGCACACCGCCCCGAGCCTGATCCGCCGGTGCGGCTCGGCGGTCCGCCTGCTCTGCAGGAACGAGCCCGCCGACCAGCCGAGCGCGCCCGTGGTCAGCGCGATCCCGGCGGCCCTGGCGTCGAAGAGCTTGACCGACGTGAGCACCAGCGGGATGAAGGAGTTCACCCCGAAGAAGGCGGCCGAGAAGAACCCGCGCAGCAGCACAGTCGTGGGCAGCCCGCGGCCGAACCGCAGCGCGCCCGGCGGCAGCAGCCGGTAGAGGCCGTAGACGAGGAAGCACAGCCCGCCGAGCGTGGCGGCCGTGCCGATCACCGGCTGCTTGTGCAGCTCGTCCACGCCCCACAGCAGCACGCCCGCGCCGCCCGCGGCGGAGGTGGCGGCCAGCGTCATCGCCAGCGGCTGCGAACGCGGCCCGCGCGGGCTCTCGTCGGCCTCCCCCGGCGAGGCCATCCGGAGCGCGGGGACGAGCATCACCAGCGCGGGCACCACCAGCGGGATGATCCCGTAGAAGACGAAACGCCAGCCCCACTCCTTCGCGACGGCCCCCGCCACGGCCGGCCCGACCATCGAGGGCACGACCCAGGCGGCCGACAGCGCCGCGAAGACCTTGGGCCGCACGACCGCCGGGTAGACCCGCGCGATCATCACGTACAGCGCCACGATCGAGCAACCGGCCCCCAGCCCCTGGACGGCCCGCGCCACCAGGAACAGCTCCTTGGCGCCGGCCGCGCCGGCCAGCGCCATCCCGGCGACGAACAGCACCACCCCGACGAGGAACGGCAGCGGGTAGCCGCGCCGGTCCGACCAGAGCCCGGCGACCACGTTGGCGAACAGGCTGGCGATGAGGAAGGCCGAGAAGCTGATGCCGTAGAGGTTGAGCGCGTCGAGGTCCTGCGAGACCGCCGGCATGACGACGCCGACCGACATGCCCTCGAAGGCGATCAGGGTGACCACCAGAAGGATCCCCAAGGTGGCGGTGCGGTACTGGGGGCCGAGGATCGGAGGTGAGGTGTCGGGAGCGTCAATTGCCTTCGGTGCTGTCACCTGCACATCGTAATTGGCCTCAAACTACGCATCTGCGCTGCGTCGGTAGGCCGTCCACATCTCGTGCATGCGGTCGGCCTGGCCCCGGGTGAACTCCGACATGCAGCGGTCGTGGGTGTAGTCCATGTAGTTGCGCATCGGGTCCGAACCGGCGTGGGGGCAGGTGTCCTTGCCCTCGGGGCAGCCTTCGGTCGCGCGGGCCTCGGGGGCGGTGTCGGCGATGCCGTCGCCGGGTTCGTCGCAGCCGTTCTCGAAGGTGTGGAACAGGCCGAGCCAGTGGCCGATCTCGTGGACGCCGGTGTAGCCCTTGTCGTAGTTGGTCATCGGGCCGCCGGGCAGGCTGCGCCAGTCGATCACGACGCCGTCGAGGGCGGGGGCGCCGGCGTACCAGTAGGGGTAGCTGGCGAAGCCCAGCATGAGCTCGCTGAGCTGGGCGATGTAGAGGTTGAGCGTCTGGGCGCCGCCCTGGTGCAGGCGGGTCTTCATGTCCTTCTCGGCGCCGACGGGGTCGGTGAACCAGCCGGCGTTCTCCTTGACGGACACGGACTCCAGCCTGAAGCGCACGCCGGTGTCGACGCCTCCGTTGCGGCCGGCGTAGGCGGCGTTGAGCACGTCGATCTGGGCCTTGACCGCCTGCTCGGAGACCTTGCGGCGGCCGTCGGTGAGGACGACCACCCGGGTCGGCACGGTGATGCGCGCGGGCACGGTCACCCCGCGCAGCCGGACCTTCAGCTCGGCCATGACCTTGGCGACGTCCTCGGGGAGCGGCGAGCGCGGGCCGGTCGCCCTCGGCTCGCCCGGGGACAGGCGAGGTGTCGGACCAGGAGCCGGGCGCGCGGTCAGGCCCAGGGCCGGGCGCCCGGTCAGATGCTCGGTCAGGCGCGCGGCCGACGACGGGCAGCGCGACGTCGGCGTGGCGTCGAGCGGGGGCGGCGGGACGAGCCCGGCCGCCAGCAGGCATGCCAACGAGACGGCGGTCGCGCGCCGGGCCATGCAATCCCCCTGTGACGCTATGGGCTGGTCAGATTACCGACCGTAGCCTTACCCGAGGGGATTGGGCTTCAGCAACACTCACTGCTTCTTGTCGTCGCCCCCGTCGCCGCCCGACGGGAGACCTTCGTAGATCTCCTTGCACTCCGGGCAGACCGGGTATTTCTTCGGGTCCCGGCTGGGCACCCAGATCTTGCCGCACAGGGCGCGGATGGGTGTGCCCGTCACCATGCTCTCGGTGATCTTGTGCTTGTCCGCGTAGTGGGCGAAGCGCTCGTGGTCGCCGTCACCGTGCGAGGTGCGCGGCGTGGTCTCCTGCTCTGGGAGGATCTTCGTGCTCACCCCATCGAGTTTATGCCCGCCGGCGAGCGGTCCCGCGTTCCGCGCCGGCGTGGCAGCGCGGCGAGCCCGGGAAGCCAGCCGAGCACGATTCCCCAGATCAGCCCCACGGCCAGGCCGCCGCCGAGATAGCCCAGATAGGCGCCGATCCCGGCCTGCGCGACCGTGGCGAGCAGCGCCGCGCGCAGCAGGTTCACCGCGACCGCGGCGACGAGGAACCTGCCCCAGGTGCGCCAGAAGCCGCCGCGCGTGGCCGCGACCGCGCCGACCAGGGCGAGCGCCAGGACCGTGTCGGCGAGCGTGAGCAGCCACGTCGTCTCGCCGAGGGGGACGACGCGCAGGCCCGGCAGCGCGTACGGGGCCCCGACCGCGGACGGCACGGCCAGGTAGCCGACCCGCGTGACCAGGGTCGAGCCGAACAGACCGAACCCCAGGACGATCAAGAAGGCGACGATCGCCGGCAGGCTATTGCGAACAAGGCTCATGTTCGGCAGGCTAGCCGCGTCCATGATTCTGATGGAAGACCCCATTTCCCGGCATCCGCGGAGATCAGATGAAGCGTGCCAGGTTGCTCGCGACGGCAGCCGTGCTCGTCCTGCTGGCCGGAGGCGCCGTCGCCGCCGCGACCAGGGACGCTCCCCCCTCCACGCCCCGCTATGTCACCGACGACCGGGGACGGGCGCTGATCCTGCACGGCTTCAACACGGCGGGCAGCGCCAAGGGCGCCCCCGACGCCCTGCCCGAGCTGACCCCGGACGACATCGACCGCGAGTACCGGGACATGGGCACGAATTTCGTGCGGTTCCTCATCCAGTGGCGGGCCGTGGAGCCCTCCCCCGGCACCTATGACACGAAATATCTGGACAAGGTGGGTGAGCGGGTGCGGTGGTACTCCGACCGCGGCTACCAGGTCATGCTCGACATGCACCAGGACCTGTGGGGCAACGGCATCACCCCCACCGGCGTCGCCGGCAACGGCGCGCCCGGCTGGGCCACCCACACCGACGGCCTGCCGGTGGCCACCGACCACTTCACCTGGGAGATGTACTACCTGGAGCCCGGCGTCATCCGGGCCTTCGACCACTTCTGGAACACCACCGGCGAGCACCCCGAGCTGATGGACCACTACGCCAGGGCGTGGGCGGCGGTCGCGGCCCGCTTCAAGGACGTGCCGGGCGTCCTCGGGTACGACCTGATGAACGAGCCGTGGGGCGGCTCGGTCCAGGGCGCGGCGTTCGAGACCGGCCCCCTGGCCACCCTCTACCGCAAGAGCATCGACCGGATCAGGGCGGTCGACCAGGACAGCTGGATCTTCCTGGAGCCGCAGGCCGTGGGCGTCAACTGGGGGCTGCCGTCGTCGCTGCCGCGCTTCGACGACCCGCGCGGCGGGCCGCCGCGCATCGCCTTCGCCCCGCACGTCTACCCGCTGCCGCTGGACCTCGGGGACGACTACGCCGCGGGCTCCAAGGAGTGGACCGACCGCACGCTGGGCTGGTGGCGCGACAACGTCGCACGGACGGCCGAGCGTATGAAGGCGCCCGTCCTGCTGGGCGAGTTCGGGCTGGACATGACCCGGCCCGGCGCGTCCGACCTGGTGCGGAAGGTCCAGGGGGTGAGCGACGAGGTGGGCACCGGCATGGCCTACTGGTCGCGGGACGCCGACGCGTGGGGGCCGTACGACGTGAAGGGCAAGGCCACCGCGTTGCCGGGCGCGTACGTCCGGGCGTACCCGAGGGCGATCGGCGGCGTCCCGGTCAGCGTCACGTACGGCGAGAACCGCCTCCAGGTGACCTTCGACGCCAACGAGACCGGCCCCACCGAGATCTACCTGCCCGAACGCGGCTTCCCGAACGGCGCCCGGGTGGACGGCGGCACCGCCGCCTGGAACGCCGCGCGGCGCATCCTGACGGTCACCACCAAGACCTCGGGCCGCGTCGTCCTGACCGTCACCCCCGCATGACCGGGCCCGGACAATTCGTCACCCCCGCACACGCGGGCCCGGACAGCGGAACGGCCCCCGCCACGCTTGGGCGGGGGCCGTTCCGGCGGGACGCGGTCAGCCCATGTGGACCGGCGCGCCCTCGCTCTTCCGCCCGGCCTTGACGAACAGCGTCAGCAGGGCCGTCAGCACCGCGACACCGGTGCTGACCAGGAAGGCGAGGTGCATGCCGTCCATGAACGAGTGGTGCACGGCGTCGGTGACCACCTGCGGCAGCCCGGGAGGCGCCGCGCCGAACGCGGCGGCCTTCTCCAGCAGCGGGAGCTGCGCGGGCGGGATCGCCTGCGCCGCCGGGCCGAGGTAGCCGGGCAGGGTGTCGGCGATCTCGCCGGCCATCACGGCGCCCAGGATCGCGGTGCCGAGCGCGCCGCCGACCTGCATGGCCGACTGCTGCACGCCACCCGCGACGCCGCTCAGCTCGACCGGCGCGTTGCCCACGATGATCTCGGTCGCGCCGACGAACACCGGCGAGAGACCGAAGGCCAGCAGCACGAACGGCAGGCCGCTCTCGATGAACGAGGCGTCGATGCTGAGACGCGACATGAGGAACATCGAGCACGCGGTGATCAGCAGACCGGCGGCCATCGTGATCTTCGGCCCGAGCTTGCCGATCGCCATGCCGGCCAGCGGCGAGGCCACGATCATGCCCGCGCTCATCGGCAACATGCGCAGACCGGCCTCCAGCGGGGTCAGGCCGTGCACGCCCTGGAAGAAGAAGCCCAGGAAGAACATCGCGCCGAACATGGCGAACGCGACCATCATCATCAGCAGGGTGCCGATCGAGATCGAGGCGTTCTTGAACAGCGACAGCGGCACGAGCGGCTGCTTGGCCCTGCTCTGCCAGAAGATGAACCCGGCGATGAGCACCACGAAGGCGCCGATGAAGGTCAGCGTCGTCGAGTCGCCCCAGCCCCACTCGGGGGCCTTGATGATCGTCCAGACCAGCGAGAACATCGCGCCGGACAGCAGCAGCACGCCGAGCCAGTCGATCCTGGCGAACGTCTGGACGCGGTTCTCCTTGATCAGGAAGATGCCCATGATCAGCGCGACGATGCCCACCGGGGCGTTGATGAAGAAGACCGACTCCCAGCTCACCTTCTCCACCAGCACGCCGCCCACGATCGGGCCGGCGGCGCTGGACAGGCCGATGATCGCACCCCAGGCCCCCATGGCCTGGTTCAGCTTCTCACCGGGGAAGGCGCCGCGCAGCAGGGCCAGGGCGGCCGGCTGGAGCAGCGCGCCGAAGAGGCCCTGCAGCACCCGAAGGCCGATCAGCGCGCCGACCGGCGAAATGCCGGGAACGATGTCGGCCAGTTCCTGGCTGAGACCGATGCCGACCGAGGACAGAGCGAAGCCGGTCACGCCGATCAGGAAGACGCGCTTGTGCCCGAACAGGTCGCCGAGCTTGCCCGCCGTGATCAGGAACACCGCCAGCGCGAGCAGGTAACCGCTGGTCACCCACTGCAGGTCGGACAGCGACGCCTTCAACTCCACCTGGATGACGGGGTTGGCGATGCCCACCACCGTGCCGTCCAGCATCACCATGATGACGCCGAGGCTGACCGCCAGCAGCACCAGCCACGGGTTTCCGCCACCTGTCCCCGTCTTACCGAGGCCGGGCGACGACGGTTCGACGACCGCCTTCGCGTTAGCCATAAGGTCCCCCTCAGTCACATACCGCTCAACTGCGGCATAGGTCTCGTAAGCCTCAGGTAGGGTATGTCAGGCGATGACTTATGACAAACGATTTTAAAAAGACGCTGCATGACTTCTGGCACACTGTGACAGAAAGGTGGCGAAGGGGTGTCCGCTGTGGGTCTACGGGAACGCAAGAAGGAGAAGACGCGCCTCGCGCTCCTCGACGCGGCGCTCGACCTGTTCCTCGAACAAGGATACGAGTCCACCACGATCGAGCAGATAGCGGGGGTCGTCGAAGTCTCTCCCCGCACCTTCTTCCGCTACTTCACCAGCAAGGACCATCTCGTGCTGTGGTTCCACGACCACGGCGAGGAGATCCTGCTGGAGGAGTTCGCCGCTCGTCCCGCGGACGAGCCCCCGTTCACGTCGCTCATGCACGGCCTGCGGGCCATGGTGGACGACATGCAGGGGTCAACGCCGGAGGACACCGAGAGGTTCCTGAAGCTGCGGCAACTATTCGATAAATATCCACATCTGGTGGGACAGTCGGTGGCCCGGGGCGCCGTCACGGAGATGCGGCTGGCCGAGGCCGTCGCCGCCCGCAGGGGCGTCGCCCCCGAGGACGATCAGCTGACGTACCTGATCGTGGCGTTCGCGATGTCCACCATGCGCATCGGCTTCGAGTGCCCCCGCAGGGAGACCACCATGCCGGAGATCGTCTCGCGCATCTCCGAGGCGGTCGCGCTGGCCGAGGCGTCGCTGCGGCCGGGCTGGGACACCCGCCCGGCGGCCTAGTTCATCGTGGGGTCGTCGGGGCAGGTCGCCACGAAGGCCAGCTCGCCCGGCTGGCGGCGCAGCACGTGCCGCCAGAGCGAGCCGGGGTCGCCGTGGAAGGTGTCGCCGGCCTCGGAGTCGACGACGTACCAGGCGCCCTCGGCGATCTCGCTCTCCAGCTGGCCGGAGGTCCAGCCGGCGTACCCGGCGAAGATCCGCATCTGCGCGATCTCGCCCTGGAGGATCTCGGGGGGCGCGTCGAGGTCGACCGTGCCCAGGCGGGAGACGGCCGGGGTGCCCGCGTGCAGCCTGCGCCAGCCGAGCGGCTCCTCCCCGCTCGGGACCGCCGCGAGGGCGAGGGCGCTGTCGGTCTGCACGGGGCCGCCCTCGAACAGCACCGGCGGCCCGGTCACCAGCGGGTCCCAGACCGGCAGCACCTGTGTGACGGAGATGTCGCTCGGCCGGTTGAGCACCACGCCGAGCGTGCCGCCGTCGTGGTCGTGTTCCAGGATGAGCACGACGCTACGCCGGAAGTTGGGGTCGTCAAGAAGCGGCGTCGCCACCAACAAACCGCCGACGTAGATCGCTTCCGCCATACCTCCATCATGATGGGTGTGACGGGCTTCCGCTCCCCCGGCTCGGCCATGTTACTTTCTGTGCACTTATGGGCACGATCTGTGGCAAAGATCACGCTTGCGGGGCTCGGGAGGAGCACATGCGCATCGGTACACGCCTCGTCCTGGCCGCCCTTCCCGTGGGCGCGGCCCTGCTGCTTCCGTCGTCCGCGCAGGCGTGGCCACTGCCGGACCGGGGTGATCCGTTCACGATGACGACCGACCGGCTCGCGTGCGGTTCGGGGTCCGTACGGGTCACGCTGCGCAACCAGACGCCCCAGCTCGCCCGGTTCGACCTGCGGGTGGACGCGAGGAGCGTGGCGACCGGCTCGATCCCGGCCCGCAAGCAGGTGGTCAGGACGGTCCGCATCGACCGGGGCACCACCCGCGAGATCGAGGCGTTCTCGGTCACCGACACCCATCCCGACACGCTGATCGACTCCACCCGGGTGCGCAACGACTGCACCTGGGGGCGGGAGCGGCGGCACAGCCGGCTGCCGTACACCGGGCCGCCGTCCGACCTGTGGGGCAAGCTGGCCACGGCGGCCGGGCTCGTGGTGATGGGCGGGATCATGTGGTGGTACGGCTCCGTCTGGCCCCGTTCGGTGCCCGACGGCCCGCTGTGACCCCGCCCGTGACCCCGCCCGTGACCCCGCCCGTGACCCCGCCCGTGACCCCGCCCGTGACCCCGCCCGTGACCCCGCCCGTGACCCCGCCCGCGCGGG
>NZ_JBFAOM010000065.1:0-40745 GCF_040675235.1 Nonomuraea sp. NPDC049637 | reverse complement strand
GCCGCGGGCACGGCGGGGCTCGGCAGGCGGGTCTGGGACCAGGCGATCTCGTGGCCCGCGGGGGCCCATGGCTGGTCGCCGGTCAGGGTGGCGCGGGCGGTGAGCCAACGTTCCCCGGCGCCGTCCGGCGGCGGGGGCAGGGCGGGCAGCTTCACCTCGCCGCCGGACGGCGGCACCGCCAGCGGGAACCGCGCGACTTCGAGCCCGTCGTCCTCGACGACGGCCTCGAAGTCGAGGTGGGCCAGGTCGCGGAAGTCGTGCCGGTTGACCACCCGCACGACGCCGTCGCCGAACGCGAACCGCACCGGCTCGAACACCTTCTTCAGGTCCAGCAGGCCCGGGGAGGGCGTGCGGTCGGGGAACACCAGGCCGTCGATGACGAAATTTCCGTCATGGACGGATTCGCCGTGGTCGCCGCCGTAGGCGTACTCGTGGCGGGGATGGGTCAGGCCGTGGTCGATCCACTCCCACACGAACCCGCCGGCCAGCCTCGGGAACCGTTCGAACAGCTCCTGGTACTCGGCCAGGCCGCCGGGCCCGTTGCCCATGGCGTGGGCGTACTCGCACTGCAGGAACGGCATCGCGCGCCGCCGCGCGTCCAGGGCGGGGTCGTCGAGCGGGTCCTCCTCGCCGCGGCCGATGGCCTCGACCTCGGCGTGGGTGGCGTACATGCGCGAGTAGACGTCGGTGTGGGCGCACGACCGGTCACCCTCGTAGTGCAGCGGCCTGGACGGGTCGCGCTCGCGCGTCCAGGCGGCCATGACGGCGAGGTTGCGGCCGACGCCCGCCTCGTTGCCGAGCGACCACATGATGACGCTGGGGTGGTTCTTGTCCCGTTCGACCATGCGGCGCATGCGGTCGAGCAGGGCGTCGGCCCAGCGCGGGTCGTCGGTGGGGTTGCGCCGCCAGCCGACCTGGCCGAAGCCGTGCGTCTCCAGGTCGCATTCGTCGACGACCCACAGGCCCAGCTCGTCGCACAGGTCCAGGAAATCGGGGTGCGGCGGGTAGTGGCTGGTCCTGACGGCGTTGACGTTGTGCCGCTTCATGAGCAGCACGTCCTCGCGCATGGTCTCGTACGGGACCGCGCGGCCGTGGTCGGGATGGAACTCGTGCCGGTTGACGCCCTTGAGCAGCAGCGGACGGCCGTTGGCCAGGAGCACGCCGTCCTCGACGGAGACGGTGCGGAAGCCGACGCGCAGCCGTACGGTCTCGTGCGGGGTGGTGAGGACGGCCTCGTACAGGCGGGGCGTCTCGGCGGTCCACGGCTCGGCCTCGACGGTGATCTCGACGCCGGGTTCCAGGTCGCGCACGCCGAGCTCGGGGATGCTCAGCAGGCCCTCGGCGGCCTCGAAGGACAGCCGGCCGTCGTGGGCGGCGTGCACGAACACGTCGGCGGCCGACGTCGTGAGGGTGACGCCGCGGAAGATGCCGGGCAGCCACCACATGTCCTGGTCCTCCAGGTAGCTGGCGGCCGACCACTGGTGCACGCGCACGGCCAGCACGTTGCGTCCCGGACGCAGCCACGGCCCGGCGTCGAACTCGACGGGCAGCCTGCTGCCGGTGGAGAAGCCCAGCTCGTGGCCGTTCAGCCAGACCCTGGCGAAGGAGTCGACGCCTTCGAAGCGCAGCCTGCCGCCGCGCCAGCCGTCCGGCAGGTCGAAGGCGCGCCGGTAGTCGCCGGTCGGGTTCTCGTCCGGGACGTGCGGCGGGTCTACAGGGAAGGGGTAGGAGACGTTGGTGTAGGCGGGGGCGCCGTGGCCGTGCAAGGGCCAGTGGGCCGGCACCGGAAGCTCGTCCCAGGCGGAGTCGTCGAAGCCGGGCCGGGCGAAGTCGTCGGGCACGTCGGCCACGGGTGAGAGGCGGAAGCGCCACAGGCCGTCGAGGTCGAGGGCGGGGGCGTCGGAGCGGAGTGCCGCGCGGGGTTCGAGACGGCCCGAACCGGGGGCGAAGGTTTCGAGATCCATCCCTTCCGACAGTAGGGGTTGATGGTGGTTCCGTCAGCGATGCGCCGTCTGGTGGTGCTTAGACTTCCCTGCCGTGGTTGTTGGAGGAATGGAACCGGCGGCGGCCCCGGCCTCAGGCGTTCCTGGAGAACAGGATCCCGTTCGCCCCGGCGCCGCCGGGCAGCGCGGTGGCGGCCGCGAGATAGCCGGCCAGCAGGCTCTCGGCCACCGCGCCCACGGCCGCGTCGCCGGGCAGGAACTCGGGGGTGTGCAGGCCGGCGGCCGTGTCCACGCCGACGAACATCATCAGCGACGGCGCCACCGAGGCGTAGTGGGAGAAGTCGTCGGCCCCGCACGAGCGCAGCCCGCCGTCCACCGTCCAGCCGTGGCCGCGCAGCAGCCCGCCGGCGCGTACGGCCAGCCCGGTGTCGTTGACCAGCACCGGCTCCCCGGGCAGGATCGTCACCTCGGCCGTGCAGCCGCACGCCCTGGCGACGTCCTCGACCACCTGGGTGAAACGTTCGTGCAGCTCCTGGCGCCAGTTCTCGGACATCGCCCGGAGGGTCCCCCTGGCCACGGCCTCGCCAGGGACGGCGTTGGGCGCGGTGCCGGCGTTGACCGTGCCGAAGGTGACGACGGTGGGCGTCATCGGGTCGGCGACCCGGCTGACGACCTGCTGGGCGGTGACGATGACCTGCGCCATGGCCACCACCGGGTCCCTGGTGAGGTGGGGGTAGGCGGCGTGGCCCTCCGCTCCCCTGACGACCACCCTGAACTCGTCGGAGGAGGCGTTGACCGCGCCCGGCACGGAGGCGACCGTGCCGTCGGCCAGCAGGGGCTGCACGTGCGCGCCGATCATGGCGCCGACCCGGTGGCGGTGCAGCGCACCCGATCCCACGACGTCGGAGGCGCCGGAGGGGAAGCCCTCCTCGCGCGGTTGCAGCACGACCAGCAGGGGCGGGTCGGCGCCGAGCCGGTCGAGGGTCCTGGCCAGGGCGACCACGGCCGCCATGTGCACGTCGTGGCCGCAGGCGTGCATCGCGCCCTCGGGGGCGGCCCATTCGACGCCGGTGCGCTCGGTCAGCGGCAGGGCGTCGAGCTCGCCGCGTACGCCGACCGCCGGGCCGGGTCCGCCGACGCGCAGGACCGCGCCCGTGCCGGCGACGTGCTCGACGTCCCCGGCGGGCAGCGCGTCGAGCAGCCGGTCCCGCGTCGGGCCCTCCTGGCCCGACAGGCAGGGGGACGCGTGCAGCTCGCGGCGCAGCGCCTGCGCCGCGGGCAGCTCCCGCAGCAGGCCCTCCCGCAGCGCCGCGTAGGCGGCGCCGTCCACGCCGCCGGTCCCGATGACGGCTCCGTCGACGGGCCTGTTGATCGTACGGCCCCCGAAGTCGTTCACCCCGTGCTCTCCTCCCGTGTTCCCAGTCCGTAGACGCGTCGCGCGTTGTCCGCCCCGACCATCGCCGCCACCCGCATCGCCTGCCCGGCCGACCACTCGCCGTCCAGCACGAGCCGGCCGAGCACCCGCGCCATCGCCCGCCGCCACAACACCGCGCCGAGGTGGTGCAGCTCGGCCGGCCCCCACCCGTCCGACGAGAACAGGATCTTGGCGAACGGCGCCAGCTCCAGGCTCTCGGCCACCAGCGCCACGCTGCGGGCCCCGGTGTAGGTCACGCCGAGCCCCACGTCGAAGTAGACGTTGGGATAGGCCTGCGCGAGGAACCCCGCGTGCCGCTGGAACGGGTAGCAGTGCAGCAGCACCAGCGGCACCCCGGTCGGCTCGGCGCGCTCGACGAGGCCGCGCAGCAGCAGCGGATCGGCCCGGCGCAGGTCGAGGTCGGGATCGCCGAGGCCGGTGTGGAACTGGATCGGCAACCCTCGCTCGATCCCGGCCCAGATCACGTGCCGCAGCAGCACCGGCTCCGTCAGCTTACCGCCGCCTGACCCGAGCCAGCGCCCGGCCGCCTCGGTCACCTCCGCCCGGCTCGGCGGCTCGGGGTCCAGGTCGAGGCCGTGGCGGTAGGCGGCGACGCTCTTGAGCCCGCGCGCGCCGCCGGTGCGCTCCCACAGCTGCCGGGCGAACGCGTCGGCGAAGGAGGAGGCGTCGCAGCCGCCGGCCGCGACCTGCTCGGCCACCGTCTCCAGTCGCACCACCTCGTCGGCGGGCGCGCCGGTGAGCTCGGCCATGCCGGACGGGCCCACCAGCTCGTCTCCCCGGTAGCCGGTCTCGACCAGGTAGTGGGCCACGTTCGCGGCGCCGAGCAGCAGCCGGTTCACCTCGCCGGCGCCCAGCCGGGCCCTCCTGGCCAGGTACTCCTCCGGCGTGCAGTGCGGTTCGAGCCCGAGGACGGGCGCGCAGTGGCGCAGGATGGCGTACCCGGTCTGGGAGTCGAACTGCGTCATCCACTCCGGCACCGGCCGGTCGGACTCGGTGATCAGCTCCTCGAACGCGGTGCGCGACAGGTCGCGCGGCACCACGCCGTGGACGTGGTGGTCGACCAGCGGCAGCTCCTCGATGGCCCGGACGAACCCGGCCGGGGCGAGGTCGAGGTCTGCGGCGGTGGCGTACACGTCGGTCACGGAGAGATCTACTCCCCCGTGCGCGCGCGGACGAACCACCCCGCCCCGATCCGGTGCCCGCCTAGGGGGCCGCGGCGGGCACGGCGAGCTGCTGGACCAGCCACGGCAGCGCCTGCGGCAGCTCCCGGTTCCAGGTGTTGAAGTTGTGGCCGCCGCTGGGCAGGATCAGCGACGAGGCCCGCATGGGCGGCTTGACGGCGTTCAGGAAGCGCTCGGTCGGCAGGTAGTCGGCCTCGCCCTTCCTGCTGCTGGTGACGAGCACGGACACGGGCGGCGCGGGCAGCCGGGCCAGGCGCCACATCAGGTCGTTGCGGTCGGCGAGCGCCTTGTCGCCGTGGAACAGGTCGCCGGTGGTGCCGTCCACGATCGTCTTGTAGTAGCCCGACAGGGAGACGGCGGCGGAGAACGCGTCGGGGCGGCTCATCGCCAGCTTCAGCGCGCAGTAGCCGCCGGTCGAGCCGCCGAGCACGCCCCAGGAGTCGCGGCCGGCCGCCGCCCGGTAGTGCGCGGTCACGGCCTGCCGGACGTCGGTGGCGAAGTACGTCAGCGCCTGCGGGCCGCCCGGCACGTCCACGCACTCGGTGTCGCGCGGCAGCACCACGCTCGGCCGCATCATGACCAGGACGGCCGGCTCGACCTGGTGCAGGCCGATGGCGTGGGCCAGGCGTCCGGGCAGGTCGAGGCGGGTCATGAGGTTGCGCGGGTCGCCGGGGTAGCCGGTCAGGGCGAGGATCGCGGGGAACCTGCGCCGGGGGTCCTTGAAGTAGGCCGAAGGCAGGAACACGTACGCCTCCTCGCTCAGGCGCGTGGTCGCGCCCGGCAGGACGACCTCCTCGATCCGCCCGCCCGGGACCGCCCGGCTGTCCAGCACCCGCAGCCCGGCCGCGGCCCCGGCGACGGTGATCTGGCCGGCGCCGGTGTCGGCGCCGAGCAGGTCCGCCCAGGAGGCGTAGAAGCCGAAGTAGTAGTTGACCAGCAGCGCGAGCGCCGCCACGGTGAGCGCCTGGCAGCCCGCCAGCAGGCCGGCCCGGCCCAGCACCGGCGGCAGGCCCCGCCCGGCCAGCCGCGGCCACACCCAGACGGTGGCCGCGAGCCCGGCCACCGCGAGCGCCGCGGCGGTCACCAGCAACGCGATCGAGGTCAGTCCCATGAACAGCAGGAATATCCCGGCCGGCGTAAGCGCGTGGTTAACGGCGAGATTAACCGGCAGGGGCTTCAATCGGTATTTGTGAAGCGTCCTTGGATCCCCGCGCTGGCGGGTTACGCGTCGCTGGTCATCGGCCTGCTGGACATCGCCAAGGCCGTGGCGCCGCGGCTGGAGCACACGCGGATGGGCCAGTGGTCGGATCTGCTGCCCGGGACGGTGACGACCGTGGCGCGGGCGACGTCGCTGGTGGTCGGCATCATGCTGGTGATGATCGCGCACGCGCTGCGCCGGGGGAAGGTGCGGGCCTGGCGGGCGGTGGTGGTGCTGCTGCCGGTGAGCGCCGTCATGGCCGTGCTGCACCTGCGGCCGGTGACCGCCGCGATCAGCGTCGTGCTGCTGGCCGTGCTGGTGGCCGGCAGGCGGGAGTTCACTGCGCTGCCCGACCCGCGCTCGCGCTGGCGGGCGTTGTGGAACCTGCTCGTGCTCGGCGCGATCGACCTGGCGCTCGGCTACCTGATCGTGAGCGTCCGGCCGGGCGCGCTGGTGGGCCGTCCTGGCGTGGCCGAGCGGCTGGAGCACGTGGCGCTGGGGCTGGCGGGCATCGAGGGACCGGTCACGTTCACCGTGGAACGCGTCTCCGACCTGGTCTACTTCTCCCTCGTCGGGCTGGGCGCGCTGACCGCCGTGACGACGCTCTACCTGGCGCTGCGTCCGGAACGGCCGGCCGCCGAACTGACCGCCGACGACGAACGCCGTCTGCGCGCCCTGCTGGACGTCCACGGCGAGCGTGACTCGCTGGGTTACTTCGCGCTGCGCCGGGACAAGAGCGTGATCTTCTCGCCGTCGGGCAAGGCGGCCGTGGCCTACCGGGTGGTTTCCGGCGTGATGCTGGCCAGCGGCGACCCGATCGGCGACCGCGAGGCGTGGCCGGCCGCGATCGCCGCGTTCATGGCCGAGGCGCGGCGGCACGCCTGGGTGCCCGCCGTCATCGGCTGCGGCGAGACGGGCGGCGAGGTCTGGACGAAGGTCGCCGTGCTGTCCGCGCTGGAGATCGGCGACGAGGCGATCGTCGAGGTCGACGGCTTCACGCTGGAGGGCCGCGCGATGCGCAACGTGCGGCAGATGGTCAACCGCACCCGCCGCGCCGGGTACGTCTGCCGGGTGCGCCGCGCCTGCGACGTGCCCGAGGAGGAGAAGGAGGGCATCCGCCGGGCCGCCGGGCTGTGGCGCGGCACCCAGACCGAGCGCGGCTACTCGATGGCGCTCGGCCGCTTCGGCGACCCCGCCGACGCCGAGTGCCTGGTGGCCACCGCCTGCAAGGACGGCGACCTGAAGGCCGTGCTGCACTTCGTGCCGTGGGGCAGCCGGGGCGTCTCGCTGGACCTGATGCGCCGCGACCGCGACGCCGACCCGGGACTGAACGAGCTGCTGATCGCCGAGACGCTGCAGGCGGCGCCGTCGCTGGGGATCACCCAGGTGTCGCTCAACTTCGCGATGTTCCGTTCGGCGCTGGCCCGCGGCGACCGGCTCGGCGCGGGGCCCGTGCTGCGGGCCTGGCGGTCGGTGCTGGTCTTCCTGTCCCATTGGTTCCAGATCGAGTCGCTGTACCGGTTCAACGCCAAGTTCCGGCCGATCTGGGAGCCGCGCTTCGTCGTCTACCCGAACGCCCGCGACCTGCCCAGGATCGGCGTCGCGGCGCTCCAGGCCGAGGCGTTCATCCCGTCGGGCCTGCCGCTGCGCGCCCGCCTGCGCCTGCCCAGGCCCTTCACGCACGACCGCGCCGCCGCCGCGCCCCAGACCCCGTGAGCCGCGCGGTTCAGGGGGAGGCGGCGGTGCCGGTGGCGGGCCACATGGTGTTGAGGCGGCCGGCGGTGGCCTGGTAGGCGCGCTCGGCCTCCGGCGTCAGGACGACGTCGGCGCCCGGCCCGGCGGCGGCCAGCCGTTCGCGCAGGACGATGGAGTCGGCGGTGTCGGCCAGGTCGAGCAGCCCGGTGAACCGGGCGGCGGAGGCCACCAGCTCGGTGGCGGGCAGGCCGGTGCACACGGCGTCGAGGGCCTGGCGGACCACGCCCTTGCCGACCGCGCCGAGGCCGAGCGCCACCGCGGCGGCCGACAGGGTGGCCACGTCGAGCGGGTCGACGTCGACCAGGCGCAGCGGCACGTGCTCGACCTGGCCGCCGGGGGCGTACAGGCGACCGGCCAGGCGGGCGGCGGCGGCGCGCCTGCCCTGCGTGGGGCCGATCGCGCGCCAGAGCCGGCGCAGCGCGGTCAGCGCGATCCCGCCGGCGAGCGGGCCGGGCAGCGGCGAGCCCACGGACTCGGCGGCGCGCAGCACCAGCAGCAGCCTCTCCAGCTCGCCCACCGCGCGGGCCAGGTCTTCGCCCAGGTCGGGGACGAGGACGGCGCGCGGGCCGAGGCCGGTCATGTGCGGCTCCTCACGGAGCCCTCGTCGTCGAGCGGTCGTCGGGCGGCGGAGCGGTCAACCGGAGGGTCACAACCGGAGCGTACGCCGCCCCGGCCACGCCGCACACCCCACCGATGAGCACCCGGCCCCCAGCCCGCGCCCCTCCCCCCAGCTGCCTCCGCACCCCGTGAGGGACGGGCGAGCCGGGCGTGTGGGAGGATCTGGCCTCGATGGGTCCATGGTCGTTGGTGCGGTGGCTGCGTGCGGCGAGCTTCGCCGGCACGTGTGCCGCGCTGGCCGCGCTCGCCCACCTGGCGGGCGGCGGCTGCTTCGACCCCGGGGCGCTGCTGGCGGGGTTCCTGCTGGTCCTCGCGCCGGCCCTGGCGCTGACCGGGCGTGAGCGCACGCTGCCCGCCATCGTGCCCGCGACGGGCGCCTCGCAGGTCGTCCTGCACCTTCTGCTCTCCCTGAGCTGTGACCATCCCGCACCGGCCGCCGCTCCCGTGGACGTGGTTCACGCGCACGACACGGGCGCCCCGGGGTTCGGGATGCTGCTCGTGCACGCGGCGAGCGTGCTGCTGACGTCGGTCTGGCTGCGCTGGGTGGAGTCGGGGCTGTGCGCCCTGGTCCGCGAGCTGGCCGGGTGGGTGCTGCGCCCGCTGCTGGTGCTGTTCCTCGTCGTGGCCGGGTGGGCTGCGCCGGCGCGCACACCGGTGGGCGGGCGCGACGACGTCACGGCGCGCGTGCGGGTGTTCCTGCGGCACGTGCTGGTGCTGCGGGGGCCGCCCGCGGGTGGACCGGAGCCGCGAGGGCCGGTCCGTCCGACGGTCGTGGGCCTGCCCGCCTAGGCGCGCCCGCGGTCCTTCGCGCGCCCGTCCGCCGCGGTTCCTCCGACGACAATCCCGGCTCGCCGCCGTGCCCGCCCCCGCCGTGGGGCCGGTCCGGCGTGCGCGCCTCCGGACTCGACTCAGAGGACATCACCCATGAGACCTTCCCGTACCCGCCGGGCCGCGGCGCTCGCGCTCGTGCTGCTGGCCGCCGCCTGCGGCGCGCCCACGGCGACCGGCGCCGCCACGGAGGCGGCCACCGTCGCGCCGGCGGCCGCCGGCCGGACCGTCTACCCCCTCACCTTCGACAACTGCGGCACGCGGGTCACCTTCCGCCGGCCGCCGCAGCGCGTCCTGATCCTGAACGGCACCAGCGTCGGCGAGGTGGAGAGCTTCCTGCTGCTCGGGCTGGAGCGCAGCATCCTGGCCAACGCCCAGAGCTACGGCGTCTCCGACGACCCGTCCATGACGGCCCGGATCAAGGCGCTGCCGACCGGCGGGCTGACCATGAACAAGAACTTCGACGTGCCCGCCGAGCAGGTGCTCAAGCTCAAGCCGGACCTGGTGGTCTCCACCTGGTCCGGCGGGTTCGACCCCGCCCGCGGTTTCGCCACCCGCGAGCAGCTCGCCGCGGCCGGCATCACCTCGCTGGTCAACCCGGTCAACTGCGCGATGGGCAAGCCGGCGGCCACCGAGCAGGAGAAGCGCGCCTACCGCAACCAGTCGATCAACTCCTCGCTGGAGTTCCTCAGCCTGCTCGGGCGGGTGTTCGACGTGCAGCGCGAGGCGTTCGACCTGATCGGGCGGCTGCGGGCGCGGGTGGAGTCGGTACGGGCCCGCGTCGCGGCGCTGCCGCCCAGGAAGGTGCTGATCGCCTATCCCGGCATGGCCATGATGAACGCCAACGGCCTGCCCGCCGTGATGACCGGCGGCATCTACGACGACGTCATCAGGGCGGCCGGCGGCGTCAACGCCTTCGCCGGCCAGACCGCCGACATGACGCGCACCCTCAACCGCGAGCAGCTCGCCACCGCCGAGGTGGACGTGCTGGTCGTCGGGCTGTTCACGCCCGAGGAGAAGGGCGAGGAGGCGGCGGCGAAGCTGTTCGCCGCCTACCCCCACTGGGCCGCGGCCAGGTCCAGGACCTTCACGGTCGTCTCCGACGGCGTCTATCTCGGGCCGCTGAACGCCTGGGCCGTGGAGAAGATCTCCAAGGTGGTGCATCCCGGTGGCTGACACGCTGACCGCGCCGCGCCGCACCGTCCCCGTCCCGCCGCGGCGGCCGCACGCGGTGTCCGGGCGGGCGACCGGGTTCCTGCTGGCCGGGCTCGGGGCCGCGCTGGTCGTGGCCCTGGTGATCGGGATCTCCGCCGGGTCGGTGAACCTGCCGCCGGACCAGGTGTGGGGGGTGGTGTGGGCGTACCTGACCGGGCGGGGCGAGCAGGCCGATCCGCTGCTGGCGCAGGTCGTGTGGGAGATCCGCACGCCCCGGGCGCTGCTGGCGGCGCTGGCCGGGGCCGCGCTGTCGGTGGCCGGGGTCGCGTTGCAGGCGCTGGTCCGCAACCCGCTCGCCGACCCGTACGTGCTGGGTGTGTCGTCGGCGGCGTCGCTGGGGGCGGTGCTGGTGCCCGCGCTCGGGGGCGGGGCGCTGGCCGGGCTGACCGGCGCGCTCGGCGTCACGGGGGCCGCCTTCGCCGCCGCGCTGCTGGCGGCGCTGGTGGTGTACGTCCTGTCCCAGCGTTCCGGCAGGCTGCTGGACTCGTGGCTGGTGCTGACCGGCGTGGCCGTCGGCTACCTGTGCTCGGCGGCCACCACGTTCGTGCAGCTCCAGCTCAACCCGACCGAGCTGCAGGGCATGATGTTCTGGCTGATGGGCAGCGTCGCCGGGGCGTCGTGGGCGGATCTGGGGGTGCCCGCGCTGCTCGTCGTGTGCTGCGTGGCCTGGCTGTCCTCGCAGGCGCGGGCGCTCAACGCGCTGCTGGCCGGCGAGGAGTCCGCGGTGGCGATCGGCGTGCCGGTCGCCGCGCTGCGGATCGGGCTGCTGGCGGCCGGGTCGCTGCTGACGGCGACGGTGGTCAGCGTGGTCGGCGGCATCGGGTTCATCGGGCTGATGGTCCCGCACATGGTCCGGTTCGTGGTCGGGGCCGACCATCGCCGGGTGCTGCCGGTCTCGCTGCTGGCCGGGGCGGTGTTCCTGGTGCTGGTCGACCTGGCGGCGCGGATCGCCGACCGGCCGAACGAGTTGCCGGTGGGCATCTTCACCACGGGGCTCGGCGTGCCGTTCTTCCTGTGGCTGCTGCGCAGGCGGCGGGCGGGAGGCGGCGGCGATGCGGCTTGACCTCGCGGGCGTGAGCGCGAGCATCGACGCGCGGCCCATCGTCACCGACGTCACGCTGAGCGCCGGGCCCGGCGAGTTCGTGGCGCTGGTCGGGCCGAACGGCAGCGGCAAGTCCACGCTGCTGCGCACGGTCTACCGGTCGCTGCGCCCGTCGGGCGGCGTCGTCCGGCTGGACGGCGACGACCTGTGGCGGATGCGGCCGCGGCACGCCGCGCGGCGGCGGGCGGTCCTGCCGCAGCACAACCCGGCCGGAGAGGGGTTCTCGGTGGCCGAGGTCGTCGCGGCCGGGCGGCACAGCCACAAGCGGGCGCTGGACCGGGAGAGCGCGGGCGACCGGGCGGTGGTCGCCACGGCCCTGGAGCGGGTCGGCATGGACTGGGCGGCCGACCGGCTGATGACCACGCTGTCCGGCGGCGAGCGGCAGCGCGTGCTGCTGGCCCGCGCGCTGGCCCAGGAGGCGCCGCTGCTGATCCTGGACGAACCGGGCAACCACCTGGACGTCGGCTCCCAGCTCCTGCTGCTGGACCTGATCCGCTCGCTCGGCCTGACGCTGCTGGCCGCCCTGCACGACCTGGACCAGGCCGCCGCCTACGCCGACCGGATCGTCGTGCTGCGCGAGGGCCGGGTCGCCGGGCAGGGGCCGCCGCTGGAGGTGCTGACCCCGGCCTTCATCGAGGAGGTCTTCGGCGTCCTGGCCCATGTGGGGCCGCATCCGATCACCGGGCGGCCGCACGTCGCGGTGGCGTCCAGGTCGGGAGGTAAGCGCCTGCCCTAGGGCCGGTCAGCACTCGTCCCCCGGTGCGGAGCCGTGTCCGGCGCCGTCCGTCCGGCCGGTTATAACCGAACGGAGTGGATCTTCGTCGTGAAGGGGCCGGGGGCCGTGTCGATCAGCAAAGTAGGACGAATGGCCGCCGGTGTCGGCCTGCTCGCGGCAGTGTGCGTGCCGGAGCGGGCCGTCGCCGTCCCGGCCCCGCCTCCGGGCGCGGCACCGGGTTCAGCGCCGGTCGCGGCCCCGGCGCCCGCGCGGGCCCCGGTGCTCAACCTGGTGCTGGACGGCGGCCGGTTCGCGCTGCGGGACGCCTTCGCGATCCTGGCGGGCCGTCCGGTGCTGGCGCGGGTGTCGGAGGCCGCGCGGGCCCGCATGGCGCAGTCGCGGGCGGGGGCGCTGGCGGCCCTGAGCGGCCAGCGGGTGTACGGCTGGAACCAGGCGCTCGGCCCGCTGAAGGATCGCCCGCTCTCGCCGGAGGAGGCCGAGCAGTTCCAGCGCAACGTGCTGCGCTCGCACGCGGCGGGCGTCGGCCCGGCCTTCCCCGACGACGTGGTCAGGCTGGCGCTGGTCCTCAAGGCCAACCAGATGGCCAGGGGGAAGATGGGCGTCCGGCCCGAGGTGCCGCAGCGGCTGCTGTCCCTGGTGAACGCCGGGGTCGTGCCGGTGATGCCGCAGATCGGCTCGCTCGGCACCGGCGACCTGCAGCCGCAGGCGGCGGCCGGGCTGGCCGCGCTGGGCGAGGACGCGCCGGTGCACTACCGGGGCGAGACCGGGCCGGCCTCGCGCATGTTGCCCCGGGCCGGGCTGCCGGCGAGCTTCACCTTCGAGGCCGGGGAGGCGCTGCCGATCGTCAGCGGCAGCACGGTGCTGGCCGCCACGCTGATGCACGCCGTGCACCGGGCCACCGTGCTCGCCGACCAGGCGGAGGGGGCCTTCGCGCTGTTCATGGAGGCCATCAGGGCCGAGCGCGGCTCGCTGGACGCGCGCACGCACCGCGAGCGGCACATCCCGGAGGAGGACGCGGTCGCGGCGCGGCTGCGGGCCATGGTCGCGGGCTCGGGCTGGATGACCGAGGAGGGCCGCAGGCGGCTCGACCCGGCCGACTACACCCCGCGCGTGCAGGACGCGGTCTCGGTGCGCGCGGCCCCGCACATCATGGCCGGGCTGCGGCAGGTGCTCGCCGCCACCCGGCGGACGCTGGCCCGCGAGGCCAACTCCTCGGCCTCCAACCCGCTGGTCTTCCGGCGCGAGCGCGGCCCCGGCTACGAGTTCGTGATGGGCGGCAACTGGGACGGCTCGATCATGGGCCATCTCGCCGACAGCCTGAACGCCGAGATCACTGACCTCGGCGTCCTGTCGCAGGAGTTGTCCGGCCGCCTGCTGTCGCCCCGCTGGAGCTACGGCCTGCCGGCGAACCTGGCCGGCGGGAGCGTCGGCCTGAACTCCGGGATGGTGCAGGCGCAGTCGGTGGCCGCGGCGGTGGTCCCCGAGATGCAGGTCAGGGCCCATCCGGCGGGCACGTTGTCGCGTCCGGTCAAGGACGGCCAGGAGGACCACAACACGATGGCGATGGCCTCGGCCCGCGACCTGCACGCGAACCTCGACCGTCTGGAGATCGTGCTGGCGGTGCAGTACCTGATGGCGGCGCAGGGCATCGACCTGATCGCGGCGAGGATGGCCGGCCTGCCGCTCGGGACGGCGACCCGCGCCCTGCACGACGAGCTCAGGCGCTACGTCGCGCCGCTGGGCGACGACCGTTACCTGACCCCCGACCTGGAACGGACGATCTCGCTGGTGCACGCGGGCGGCCTGACGCCGTCCGTCGCCCCCTGAGACGGCCCGTCCGGCGCTCACCCGGCGGGCGGGGGCAGCAGGCGGACCGCGTCCAGGGCCAGCGCGAGGTCCACGATGTCCCGCGGGCGGGTGAGCGAGCGGCCGGTGAGCTGCTCGATCCGGCGGACCCGGTTGATGATCGTGTTGCGGTGGCAGAACAGCCGGCCGGCGGCCCTGGCGGCCGACCCGTCGCAGGCCAGCCAGGTCTCCAGGGTGGTCAGCAGCGTGTCGCGGTCGGCCGGGTCGAGGGCGAGCAGCCGGCCGAGCGCGCCTTCGACGAGGTGGCCGGTGACGCCGGGCCGGCTGATCATCAGCACGGCCGGCACGCGTTCGTCCAGGCGGGCGATCTCGGGGCCGCCGTCGGCGCAGGTGCGCATGGCGAGGGAGGCCAGCTCGTGCGCGGTGCCCAGCTCGTCCAGGCCGGTGACGACGGGGCTGACGCCGGCCACGCCGCTGACGATGAGGCTCAGCTCCTGGCACAGGTCGTCCAGGGTGGCCCGGCCGAGCGCGACGACGGCGACCTCGTGGCCGGTGCGCATGCGCCACAGCAGCCGCAGCGCGCCCAGGGTCGCGGGCAGCCGGACGTCGTCGTGGTGCCGTCCGCCGGGGAAGCGCACGGTGACGACGGCGTAGCGGGCGCGTTCGGGCAAGCCGAGGGAGTCGGCGGCGGCGCGCACCACCCCCGCGTCGGCGCTGCCGTCGAGCAGGGCGTCCAGCAGCGCGTTGACGCGTTCCTTGCTGCGGCCGAGAATCTCCTGCTCGCGCCGGGCGTAGACGTCGCAGGCCACCAGCGACTGCCGGTCGATCGCGTGCCAGACGTGGCTGGCGGCGCGGACCAGGACGTCGAGGCGTTCGGGACGCTCGCGTTCCATGTGGTCCACGATCGCCGACCAGGTGACCTGGCCGGCCAGGCGGTACATGCGCAGCAGCGACTCCAGCGGAAGGCCCTGCTCGGCCCTGCGCTGGGCCATCGACCGGGTGAAGACCAGGTCGCGCCGCTCGGACGGCTCCTGCAGGATCGCGGTCAGGCCCAGGCGCACGCCTTCGAGGGTGCTCTTCCAGTGCTCGTCGTAGGGGACGCAGGCGCTGTAGACGTCGTCGCCGCCGCGCGTCCTGGCGACCAGCTCGCCGGTCAGTTCGGGCAGGCGTTCGAGCAGTGCCCTGGCTGCGGTGCGTAACGTCTGGCGGACGTCCTCGTCCACGACCGTAGGGGGACGCATTCCCCGAGGCTGCCACCGGCCGCCGTTCCAGAACAAGGCTCTGTAGCGTTTTGTGACCTCGCGTTGTGCGGCTGCACAACGCGCCCCCGGCCGCGGTGGGCAGCGAGCCCGACTTCGCCGCCGCATCTGGACGGCGGCCCCGCCCGCCGGTTTGGGTGGGCCGCCATGGGGTCCTGTGAGGAAGACGAATGGCCGAGCTGAGCGTGGACGGTCTGGTGGTGGACTACGGTCCCGTCCGGGCGCTGGACGGCGTGTCACTGAGCGTGCCGTCCGGGGCGGTGGTGGCCGTGCTGGGCGCGAACGGCGCCGGGAAGACGACGCTGCTGCGGGCGGTCTCGGGAACGCTCCGGTTCCACCGGGGCCGGATCGCCGCCGGCGGCGTCACCGTGGCCGGGGCGCGGATGGACGGGCAGCCGGCCGCGGCCGTGGTGCGGCGCGGCGTCACGCACGTGCCCGAGGGCCGCCGGGTGTTCGCCCGCATGACGGTGGAGGAGAACCTGCGGGCCGGCGGCCTGGGCACGCCGCGCGCGGCCGCCGTCCGGGCCCGGCGGCGGGTGCGCGAGCTGTTCCCCGTCCTGGCCGAGCGCGCGCACCAGCGCGCCGGGCTGCTGTCGGGCGGCGAGCAGCAGATGCTGGCCATCGGCCGGGCGCTGATGGCCGAGCCGTCGGTGCTGCTGCTGGACGAGCCGACGCTCGGCCTGGCCCCCCGGGCGGCCGCCACGATCGCCGCCACGATCAGGGCGATCAACGCCGCCGGGACCTCGATCCTGCTCGTCGAGCAGAACGTCGCCACGGCCCTGTCGCTGGCCTCCCACGCGTACGTGCTGGAGGTCGGCGCGGTCGCGCTGGCCGGCCCCGCGGCCGAGCTGGCCGCCGGCGACGAGGTGCGCCGCCGCTACCTGGGCGTGGACGACGGCGCCCCGGCGCCGCGGGCCAGGGCCGGACTGTCGAGGTGGTCCGCGTGACCTCGACATACCAACCGGATGGTATGCCCGCCCTGGAGGTGCGCGACGTGACCGTCCGCTTCGCCGGCCTGACGGCGCTGGACAGCGTCGGCTTCACGGTCGCGCCCGGCACCGTGCACGCGCTCATCGGCCCCAACGGCGCGGGCAAGTCCACCTGCTTCAACGTGCTGTCCGGCGTCTGCCGGGCCGCCTCGGGCAGCGTCAGGTTCGGCGGGAGCGAGCTGACCGCGCTGCGCCCGCACCGGATCGCCGCGCTCGGCGTCGCCCGCACGTTCCAGAACATCGCGCTCTCCCCGCACCAGCCGGTGCGGGACAACCTGCTGCTGGGCCGCCACCGGCTCACCCGGGCCGGGTTCGTCGCCGCCGGGCTCGGCCTGCCGGGCGCGCGCCGCGAGCAGCGCGCCCACGCCGCCAGGGTCGCCGAGATCGCGGCCTTCGCCGGGCTCGCCGCGGTGCTGGACACGCCGGTCGGGCTGCTCCCGTACGGCGTGCAGAAGCGGGTCGAGCTGGCCAGGGCCCTGGCCATGGAACCGCGCCTGCTCCTGCTGGACGAGCCGGTCGCCGGGATGAACGGCGGCGAGCGGCTGGAGATGGCCGGGCTGATCAGGTCGGTACGGGAGAGCCTGGGCCTCTCCGTCCTGCTGGTCGAGCACGACATGGGCATGGTCATGCGGCTGGCCGACCGGGTGACCGTCCTGGACTTCGGCCGCCGCATCGCCGACGGGCCGCCCACCGAGGTGCAGAACGACCCGGCGGTCATCGGCGCGTACCTGGGCGTGGAGGAGAGCGAGTGATCACCTTTGTGGAGCTGCTCGTCAACGGGGTCTCGCTGGGGGCCGTCTACGCGTTGATCGCGCTGGGCTTCGTCGTCATCTTCAAGGCGAGCGAGGTGGTGAACTTCGCGCACGCCTCGCTGCTGCTGGCCGGCGGGTACGTGGTGGCGCGGCTGCACCCCCACCTCGGCTTCTGGCCCGCGCTGCTGGCCGGGGTCGTGGCGGCGGCGGTCATCGGGGCGCTGGTGGAGTTCCTGGTCATCCGCCGCTCGAAGGCCGGTTCGCACAGCGTGCTGGCCATCGTCACGATCGGCGTGGACATCGTGCTGACCACCGAGCTCACCCGGCGGATCGGCACCGAGGTGCTGGCCATGGGCGACCCGTGGGGCTCGCGGGTGCTGCGCCTCGGGCCGGTCACGGTCGCCGAGACCAGGGTCGTCGCGCTGGTCGTGGCCGGGGTGCTGATCGCGGCGTTCCTGCTGGCGTTCAAGCACACCGGGTGGGGGGTGGCGATGCGGGCCACCGCCGAAGACCCCGAGACGGCCGCGCTCATGGGCGTGCGGCTGGGCCGGGTCTCGGTCAGCGCGTGGGCCGTGGCCGGGGCGCTGGCCGCGGTGGCCGCGCTGTTCCTGTGCGTCTTCCCCACGCCCGGCCTGGACCGCGGCTCCTCGCTGGCCGCGCTGAAGGCCTTCCCCGCCGCGATACTCGGCGGTCTGGACTCCACCACGGGCGCGCTGGCCGGCGGCCTGATCGTCGGCGTCACCGAGGCACTGACCACCGGCTACCAGAACGACCTGGCCTTCCTCGGCCGCGGGATCGGCGACGTGGCGCCGTTCCTCGTCATGGTCGTCGTGCTGCTGCTGCGGCCCGCCGGGCTGTTCGGGACGCGGGAGCGGGCCCGTGTCTAGGGCCGTCGGGTCACTGGTGGCTCTGGCCGTATTCGCCGCCGTGCCCTTCTACCTGGAGGGGTTCTGGCTGCAGGCGGGCCTGTTCGCGATGGCGGCGGCGATCGGCGCGATCGGCGTCAACCTGCTGACCGGGGCGACCGGGCAGCTGTCCATGGGCCACGCGTTCTTCCTGGCCGTCGGCGCCTACGCCTACGTCTACCTGGCCGCCGAGCCCACCGCGTCGCTGGGCGGCCTGGACCTGCCGGCGCCGGTGGCCGCGGTGCTGGCGGTGGCGCTGGCCGGGGTCGCCGGCGGGCTGTTCAGCCCGATCGCGGGCCGGCTCAAGGGCGCCTACCTGGGCATCGCCACGCTGGCGCTGATCTTCGGCGGGCAGCATCTGCTGTTCAACGCCGGGCCGGTCACGGGCGGGTTCAACGGGCGTGCCGTGCCGGCGATGGAGATCTTCGGGTTCGCCTTCGCCGACGGGCCCGAGCTGGTCGTCATGGACGTGCCGTTCGGCGCGCTGGAGCGGCTGTGGTTCCTGGGCGGCCTGGCGCTGCTGGGAGCGGCGCTGTTCGCCCGCGGCGTGCTGCGCGGGCGGCCCGGCAGGGCGCTGAACACGATCCGCGACCACGAGATCGCGGCCGGGGTGATGGGCGTGCCCGTCACCCGCTACCGGGCCGGCGTCTTCGTGTTGTCGTCCATGTACGGCGGCCTGGCCGGCGTGCTGCTGGCCCTGGTCTTCCAGCGGACCGTGCCCGACTACTTCGGCATGCTGCTCTCCCTCGACTACCTCGCGATGATCGTCATCGGCGGCCTGGGCTCGGTGGGCGGCGCGGTGCTCGGCGCCGTCTTCGTCTCCCTGCTGCCGCAGCTGCTGACCCGTTACGGCGACGCCATCCCCCTGGTGTCGCCGTCCGGCTCCGGCGGCGGCCTGTCCCCCGCCGAGGCCGCCCGCATCCTGTACGGCGCCGCCGTCGTCGCCGTCGTCCTCTTCCTCCCGGGCGGCCTGCTCGGCCTGCCGCGCGCCCTGCGCGGCCGGTCACGGGGGCGCCGCCCGTCCGCTGCACCGTCACCGGAACCGTCCCCGAAGACCAGGAGCTCACATGTCCCGTAACCGCACGGCCGTCCTGGCCGCGCTGCTGGCGCTGGGGCTGGCGGCCACCGCCTGCGCCAGCGGCAAGGCCACCGGCGGCGGCCGGGCGACCGCCACCGCCGCCGGCGGCGACGGCGTCAAAACCGGCCCCGGCGTCACCGCCGACACGATCACGCTCAGCCTGCTCACCGACCTGACCGGCCCCTACGCCTCGCTGGGCAAGAGCCTCACCCAGGCGCAGCAGCTCTACTTCGAGCAGGTCAACCAGGGCGGCGGCGTCTGTGGGAGGAAGATCGAGACCATCGTCCGCGACCACGGTTACGACGCGCAGAAGGCGATGGCCGCCTACGCCGAGGTCGCGCCGAAGACGGCCGCGATCCCGCAGTTCATCGGCTCGCCGATGGTCACCGCGCTCAAGGACCGGATCACCGCGGACCAGATCCTCACCCTGCCCATGGCGTGGGCCACCGGCCTGCTCGGCAGCCAGGCCATCCAGGTCACCGGCACCACCTACGACGTGGACATGATCAACGCCGTCGACTTCCTGGTGAAGGAGAAGGGCGTCAAGGCCGGGGACCGGATCGGCCATCTGTACTTCGAGGGCGACTACGGCGAGAGCGCCCTCGCCGGGTCCAAGTACGCCGCCGGCGAGCTGGGGCTCACGCTGGTCGAGCAGAAGATCAAGGCGACCGACCAGGACATGACCGCGCAGGTGGCGGCGTTCAGGAAGGCGGGCGTGCGGGCCGTGCTGGTCTCGGTCGGCCCGCGCCAGGCGGCCTCGCTGGTCGGCGTGGCCGTGGCCGCCGGGATGGACGTGCCGTTCGTCGGCAGCAACTCGGCCTACAGCCCGCAGCTCCTGGCCACCCCGGCCGCGCCGGCGCTGCTGAAGGACTTCTTCTACGTGACCGCGGGCGCCCCGATCAGCGCGCCGCTGCCCGCCTACGCCAAGCTCATCGCCGACTACCGGGCCAAGTACGCCGGCCAGCCCCTGGACAGCGGCGTGGCGGCCGGGTGGACCGCGGCGGTCATCGTCGGCGACGCGCTGCGCAAGGCGTGCCAGGCCAAGGACCTCAGCCGGGCGGGCATCGTCGCGGCCCACCGGTCGCAGAAGTCGTGGGAGGCCGGGCTGGGCGGCACGCCGATGGACTTCAGCGTCTTCGACCGGCCCGCCTCGCGCGCCTCCTACGTCGTCAAGCCCGACAAGCAGGCGGTGGGCGGCGCCGTCGTCCTCAAGGAGGCGGCGGTGTCGGAGCTGGCCGCGAAGTACACCGTGCCGGCGGCCGGCTGACCGGCGGGGTCACCGCCCGGCGGGCTCCCCGGTGAGCCCCGCCGGTCGGGGGGCGGCCAGCATGCGGCGGTAGACCGCCTCGTAGGCCGCGGCCATCGCGCTCACGCCGAAATTCCGTTCGACGTGGGCGCGGCAGGCCCGCGGGTCGAGCCGCCCGGCCGCCTCGATCGCCGCGGGCAGCTCGGCCGCCTCCCGCCGGACGAACCCCGTCACGCCGTCCACCACGATCTCCGGCACCGCTCCCCGGCCGATGGCGACGACGGGCGTGCCGCAGGCCATGGCCTCGATCACCACCATGCCGAACGGCTCCTCCCACTGGATGGGGAAGACCATGCAGCGGGCGGCGGCCAGCAGCTCGCGCTTGCGCCCGGCGTCGGCCTCGCCGAGGTAGGTGACGCCAGGGCCGAGCCGCGGCCGTACGTGCTCGTCGAAGTAGACGTGCTCGCACGGCTCGGTGAGCTTGCCGGCCAGCACGATGCGGCGGCCCGCGGCGCGGGCGGCGTCGATGGCCAGGTGCGGGCCCTTGCTGTGGCTGAAGCGGCCCAGCCACAGCACCCAGTCCTCCTTGTGCTCCCGGAAGGGGAAGGAGGCGGTGTCGAGCGCGTTGTGCACGGTGGCGATCCAGTTGAGGTCGGGGGCGTCGGCGCGCTGGGCGTCGGAGACGGCGATCAGGTTGACGTGCTCGCCCAGCGCCCGGTACACCTCGCCCAGCTCGCCGCCGGCATCGCCGTGACAGGTGACCACGGTCGGGGTCGCCCGGCCGAGGGCGGTGAGCGGCCCGGCCAGCGAATGGTCGTGCACGATGTCGGCGGGCAGCCCTTCCAGCGCCCGCCAGGCCTGGGCGGCGTGCAGCACCTCGGGCAGCCCCTCGCCGATCCGCTCCGAGGGCGCCTCGGGGTAGGTGACCAGGAACTTGGCCGGGAGACCTGTGCTGCCCGCGCCGATCAGCGTCACCTCGTGGCCGCGGGCGGACAGGCCCGTGATCAGGTCGGCGAGCATCTGCTCGATCCCGCCGTAGGCCCGCGGCGGCACCTCCTCCCAGGGCGGAGCGACCATCACGATGCGCAGCGCGCCTTCCCAGTCGTCCTCGAACTCCGTCGTCATCCCAGCACCTCCCCCGTGTCGGTCCGGTCGTCACAACGCCGGCAGGCCGTGCGCCCTGCGGGCGGGGCTGGAGCGGCAGGCGCCGCTGATCGGGCAGCGCGGTTCGGTGACCAGCTCGACGCCGTCGGGCAGGCCGGACACCAGCGGCGTGCCGTCCTCGCCCCTGACGCGGATGCCGACCCTGGAGTCGCCCACCGGCATGCCCTTGATCGTCACCTCCCCGAACCCCTCGGGCAGCGCCGGGACCAGCCACAGCTTCCCGTACGGCACCCACGGGTCCAGCCGCAGCAGCGTGCGCAGGAGCTGGATGGGCGCGGCGGCGGCCCACGCCTGCGGCGAGCACGACGTCGGGTACGGCACCGGCCGCGCGTACTCGTCCTTGCCGAACCCGCAGAACAGCTCCGGCAGCCGCCCCCCGAAGGCGTGCGCGGCCTCCAGCAGCCCGACGGCGATGCGCTGGGCCTCCTCGACGTGGCCGTAGCGCATCAGCCCGGCGGCGATGATCGCGCTGTCGTGCGGCCACACCGAGCCGTTGTGGTAGCTCATCGGGTTGTAAGCCCCCATGGACGAGGCCAGCGTGCGCACCCCGAACCCGGTGAACATCTCCGGCGAGAGCAGGTGGCGGGCCACCTGCCGGGCCTTGTCCTCGTCGGCGATGCCGGCCCACAGGCAGTGGCCCATGTTGGAGCCGAGGCCGTCGATGGGCCGGCCGCGCCCGTCCAGGCCCATGGCGTAGTAGCCGGGGCCGGGCAGCCAGAACCGCTCGTTGAACGCCTCCCTGATCGCCCGCGCCCGCTGCACGTAGCGCCGCTCGGCGGCCTCGTCGCCCTGCTGGCAGGCGAAGTGGGCGCGGGCGAGGTAGGCGGCGTAGACGTAGCCCTGCACCTCGGCCAGGGCGATCGGCGGGCGGGCGATGGTGCCGTCGGCGAAGTTGACGCCGTCGAAGGAGTCCTTCCAGCCCTGGTTGACCAGGCCGCGGTCGGTCTTGCGCTGGTACCAGACGAAGCCGTCGCGGCTGGCGTACTCCTCGATCCAGGCCAGGGCGGCGTCGGCGTGCGGCAGCAGCTCCTCGACCGCCTCGCGGTGCACGCCCCAGCGGCGCACCTCGCCGAGCAGCATGACGAACAGCGGCGTGGCGTCCACCGAGCCGTAGTAGGCCCGGCCGCCGTACGGCGAGGAGCCGTCCTGGACGCCGAAGCGCAGCTCGTGCATGATCTTGCCGGGCTCCTCCTCCGACAGCGCGTCCACCTTGGCGCCCTGGAGCCGGGCCAGCCTGCGCAGGGTGCCGAGGGCGAGCGTCTGGTCCAGCGGCAGCGCCATCCAGGAGGTCAGCAGCGAGTCGCGGCCGAACAGCGTCATGAACCAGGGCGCGCCGGCGGCGATGGCGGGCGGCTCGTCGGGATGGTCGCGGTCGAACAGGCGCAGGCTGCCCAGGTCCTCGCGGGAGCGGGCCAGGGCCTCGACGAGAGCGGCGTTCGTGCTCTCCAGGACGGGGGTGCTGGCGGTCCACTCGGCCAGGCGGCGGGCCGGCTCGGCGTGGTGGGGGGGATGGGCGACCGGGAACCGGGCCGAGGACTCCTCGCCCTCGTGGACCGGCGTCACCAGCACGGTGACGTGCCATTCGCCGCGGGCGGGCACCACGACGTCGAAGGTGAGCAGGCCCGGCGCGGTGACGACCGGCGTGCCGGGCGGTTCGACGGCGATCCTGGCGCCGCGGGCGCGGCTGGGCGAGTAGACCTCGATGCCGCGCTCGCCGGGATTCATCTCGACGTCCTCGGCGGGCCAGCTGCGTTCGGACTTCACCTCGAACAGGTCGGCCAGGTCGGCGCCGGCCTGCACGCACACGACGCAGCCCGCGGCCTCCTCGGACATGTTGCGCAGCGTGAGGTCCTCGCGCAACCCGCCGCCGACGTAGCGGTCGCGCACCACGAGCAGCGTGCTCTCCGCCCATCCGGGACGCGGCCGGGCCTTGCCGAGGAAGGTGGCGTGGTACGGCTCGCCCATGATGACCTGCAGCGGCTCGACGGGATGGTCGTCCACGCGCAGCATCCAGCGGGACAGCAGGCGGGTGTCGGCGTGGTAGACGCCCTGCGCGCCGCCGGGGACGATGTCGCCGCCGCACTGGCACACGCAGAACGAGCCGCCCTCCACGAGCGTGACCGTGTCGCCCAGCGCGCCGGGTTGTCCCTCGAAGGTCCATGCGTTCACCGACGAACCCCCAGTCCTTCCCCCGGTCCCGCGCCTCGCGGGGGCAGGTCCCCGCACGTCAGGAGTGCTATCCGGAGGAAGGAGGGGGAATCCCATGACTGCCTAGATTCTTAACCCTTCATCCCGATATTTCGGTATGTGGGAGGGTTTTGGCCGGAGAGGGCGTTTCCTCCCCGGCCGGGGGCCTCAGGCGGCGGCCTTGGCGGTGAGCGCCACGGTCGCCTGGCGGGTGACCCCGCTGACGGTGACCGCGACCGTCACCTGTCCCGCCCGCAGGGCGGTGATCGTGCCGGTGCCCGGGTCGAGCACCGCCACGTGCCAGGGCTTGGCCGTCTGGCGGGTGCCGACGTGCAGGTTGGGCGAGCCGGACCAGGTGACCGAGACCGGGTAGGCGGCCGGGACGGCCCGGTCGTCCTGCCGGATCGCCGCCGTGACCGGCGCGGGCGCGCCGACGGCGACGGTCGCGGGCGCGGTCAGCGTCAGCTCGTCCACGTGCGGCCGCACCTGCGTGCCGATCCAGTCGGGCGCGTCGGTGAACCAGTTGCGCCGCACGTGCTCGGCCTCGGCGGGCGTCACGGGGTCCACGCCCCACAGCGACCAGCCGGTGAAGCCGCCGTCCTCGGGGGCGGTGGCCGGGTTCTTGCCGGAGTTGCCGTTGATGAAGTACGGCACCGCGTCCACGCGCGAGGCGTTGAACGTGCCCACGTGCCCGCCGATGAAGGCCGCGCCCTTGCCGGTGTCGCGCTGGAAGGCGGCCAGCCAGCCCTCGACCAGCGCGGCCTCCTTCCGGTCGCCGAGCTGGCTGCCCTTGCCCGGCGTGGGGTCGCGCGGCGGCACGTGGAACAGCACGGCGACCGATCCGACGGAGGCGTCCTTGGCCGCCTTGTCGAGCTCGGAGCGGAGCATCGCGACCTGGTCGTAGCCGCCGCCGCGCAGGTTCAGGCGGGAGGTGTCCAGGGTGACGAAGCGGGTGCCCTTGTGGTCGAAGGTGCCGTAGGTGTCGCCGAAGACGGCCTTGAAGTTGTCGATCTTGCCGCCCATGACCTCATGGTTGCCGGGGATGTAGTGATATTTCAGCTCTCCTCCCAGCTCCTCGTCGAGGATCTTCTTCGCCAGCGCGAAGTCCTCCGGCGACGCCTCGTCCACCAGGTCGCCGTTGATCAGCAGGAAGTCGGGCTTGGCGGCCTTGATCTCCTTGAGCGTGCGGCGGGCGTTCCTGACGATGTCGCTGTCGGGGTTCCTGGCCACGAACTGGGCGTCCGACATGACCGCGAACCGCCAGGGCGCCTTGGCCACGTCCGCCTTGACCACCGGGTCGGCGACCTTGGGCACGGCCGGCGCGGTGATCGACGGCGGCACCTTGGCCACCAGGCCGTCGATCAGGATGTCGTTGGTGTACTTGGCGTCGGCCCTGGTCTCGGCCACGTAGAAGCGCCGGAGCTTGAGCGGGTAGTTGACCCCGGCGGGCACCGGGAACTCGACGTACTGCCAGCCGGTCCACGTCAGGTACGGCCCGCGCAGGATCTGCGACTGGCCGAGCGCGTCGTAGAACTCCAGGCTGGGCCACTCCCCCTTGCCGGTGGAGTTGATCCACAACCCGAACGCCTGCGGCTGCCCGTCCACCACGATCTGCTGCGGCGGGCTGGCGTAGGCGGCCCGGGTGGCGGTCGAGGTGGTGAAGTCGTAGGACAGCTTGAGCCCGCCGCCGCTCTGACCCGGCGCGGCCGACAGCGACCCGGTGGCGCGGGCGGCGGCGAAGGTCCACTTGGCGGCGTCCTCGAAGTCGGCGACCGGCTTGGACTCGAAGCCGACCGTCACCGGCACGGCCGTGGTGATCTTGCCGACCTTGGCGGTGATCAGCCCGGAGCCGGTGGCCTGCCGGGCCTTGACGGTGAAGTAGCCGTGCTCGGCCGGGGTGACCTCGAACAGGTTCCGGTCGTAGTCGAGCGTGAGGTCGTCCGGCTCGATGGGCGCGGAGTTGCCGTTGTGGTCGTAGCCGACGACGCCGAAGGCGGCGCTGCCGCCGGCGCCCGCGATGCCGAGCCGGTCGGCCGTCGCGCCGAGCCGCTGCAGCGGCTGGAGCACGGTCAGGTCGATCGTGCCCTTGGCGCCGCCGCGCGCGGCGGTGACCGTGGTCTGGCCGGGTACCAGGGCGTGGAACCGGCCGTTCCTGATCACGCCGTGCACGGCCGGGTTGGCCCGCCAGGACGGCGTGCCGGCCGCGGGGCCGTACGTCTCGTCGTAGCCGGCGGCGGTCAGCCGCCTGGTGAGGCCCGGGAAGACGCGGTCGGGACGGCCGCCCGCGACCGGGCCGACGCCGGGCGCCTTGGCCGGGTCGCTCGCCGTCTCCAGCCAGAAGCCCTTGAGCTTGCCGCTGCCCTCGGGCGCGTACAGCGCCAGGCCGTTGGGCACGTGGCGCTCGCCGCCGTCGGACGGGCTGTTCTCCACCTGGACCTGCGCCGAGCCGGGCTCGCGCGCCAGCAGGGTGGAGGAGCCGCCGCCGTCGAGGTTGAGCGCGTCGGCCGCGCCCAGGTCCACCATCATGGCGGCCAGCTCGTTGAGCGTGACGCCGCGGCTGTCGGCCTGGCGGCCGTCCACGGTCAGCAGGTACATCTTCCTGCCGTCGGCGGAGAAGCCCACGGCGGTGCGCGGGTGCGCGGCCGGGTCGCCGCTGTTCTGCACGACGCCGTCCTTGACCAGGACGTAGTTGCCGCCGACGGCCGCCTTGACGGCGGCGCCGTCCGACGCCTTGGGCTGGTACTTCACGTCCACGCGGTCGCCGGCCTTCAGGGCCGACAGCGCGGCGGCGCCGGCGTCCCGGCCGAGCAGGATCGTGGTGCCGGCGGGGATGGGCCCGGTGCCGGCGGCGTCGCGCACCTCGGTGACCACGCCGTCCACAAGCACGACCTCGGCGACCGTGGCGGCGCCCTCGACGGCGCGGGCCCGGCTGTAGGAGCCCCACAGCGGCGTGAACAGGCCGACGCCGCCGTTCTGCACCATCTGGTTGAACTGGGTGAGCGCGATCGGCGCGCCGCCGGAGGGCGTGGCGGTGCCCTCGAAGTACATCTTGAGCACCCGCCCGACGCCCTCGCCGGTGACGGCGACCGCGTTGTCGTGCCCGGCGGCCGGCGACTGGACCAGCGTGCCGTCCTGCACGCCGATGCCCTGGGCGGCGCCGGAGTTGTTGATGTCGAAGAAGTCGCCGTTGACCGCCGCCACGGCGCGGGAGCGACCGGCGGGGCCGGACAGCGGCTCGGTCTTGGTCACCTCGCCGGAGAAGACGTAGTCGGCCCTGGGCGCGCCCTTGCCGCCGCCGAGGTCGGCGGTCAGCGCGTCGGCGCGCAGCCAGCCCTGCGCGTCGTAGGTGTCGAACGAGGTCAGCGAGAGGCCCGGCGCGACCGGCCGGGTCCTCTTGGCCGTCTCCAGCCGGGGCTGCCCGGCGGTGGCCTGGCTGATCAGCGTGGAGGGCGGCGGGTAGGAGGACGCCTTCAGGGCGTCCTCGGCGGGCGGGGCGGGGTCGGCCTGCGCGGGCGCGCTCAGGGCCACCGGCCCTAACACGAGCGCGGCGGCGGCCAGGAAACGGAGGGTCTGCACGACCGAACTCAATCGCTCGTGGATATAAGTTTCAAGACTTCGGAGTGAACTAAAAGAAAATTTCAGATCTTGTGGCGTCCCGGGCCGCGCCGGACGATGGGACGCGTGGATCGACAGGCGCTCTACCGCGACCCGTACCCGCTCTACGCCCGCGCCCGCGCCGCCCCCGGGCTCACCTTCGTCGAGGAGCTGGACGCCTGGCTGGTGGCCCGGCACGACGACGTGCGCGAGGTGCTGTCCAGGCCGGACGACTTCTCCTCCCAGGGCGCCCTGCGGCCCGATGTGATCCCGAGCCCGCGGGCCTTCGCCGAGCTGGCCGGGGTGCCGGGCGGCGCGCCCGTGGTGCTGAGCACCGACGGCGAGGCGCACCGGCGCTACCGCAGGCCGCTCACCCGCGGCCTGTCGCCCGCCCGGGTGGCCGCCGCCCTGCCGTTCGTCACCGCCACGGCCGCCGGCCTGGTCACCGCGTTCGCCGAGGCGGGCGGGGGCGAGTGGATGTCCCGCTACGCCAGGCCGCTGCCCGCCGCCGTGATCGGCCACCTGCTGGGACTTCCCCCGGCCGACGTGCCCACCGCGATCAGGGGCGGCTCCCGGGCCGAGGACCTGCTGTTCACCCCGATGCCCGAGGACGAGCAGATCGCCGCCGCCCGCGACGTGGCCGCGCTGCGGCGCCTGCTGGCCGCCCACGCCGCCCGTTCAGGCGGATCCGGCGACCTGACCGGCGAGGTGGTGCGCGGCCTGGCGCCCGGCCCCGGCGAGCCGACGGCCGTCCAGCGCGACGAGATCGCCTCCAACGTCGAGAACGTCATGCTCGCCGGGCATCTCACCACGACCGCGCTGCTCGGCTCGGTCGTGCACCGCCTGCTGCGCGACCGCCGCCAGTGGGAGCTGCTGTGCGCGAGCCCGGCCGAGCTGATCCCGGCCGCGATCGAGGAGGCCGCCCGGTACGAGGCGCCCGTCCAGGGCTTCCGCCGCCGCGTCACCAGGCCGCTCACGCTGGCCGGCACGCCCTTGGACGAGGGCTCGACGGTCTTCGTCTCCTTCGCCTCGGCCGGTCGCGACGAGGCGGTGCACGAGCGGCCCGACGTCTTCGACATCACCCGGCCGCGCGCCCGTCATCTGGCGTTCGGCCACGGCGTGCACGGCTGCCCCGGCGCGTACCTGGCCCGCGAGCAGCTCCGGGTGACGCTGGAGCTGCTGGTGGCCGAGCTGCCCGGCCTCCGGCTGGCCCGCGAGGACGTCGTGATGGCCACCACGCTCATCCACCGCGCGCCCGAGGAACTCCATCTGACCTGGTGAGCCGGGCCAGGGTCTCCTCGTAGACCGGGTCGAGCCAGTAGTCGGAGTGCCAGCGCGCCTCGGGCAGCGGCTCGCCGGGCCCCGGCTGGAGCGGGTCCCAGCAGAACCGGTCGACGGTCTGCTCCCCCTCGCCCGCCGGACGCGGCCCGAACGGGTCGACCCGGCGGAAGACCGGCCCGCCGATGGGGTCGCTCAGCCGGTACAGGTTCGTCCAGCGCACGGCGTCGCGCATCGCCGACAGGCCGGGGGTGCCGAAGTAGGCGGGGAAGAAGGCGGCGTACAGGCGGCGCAGCGGCGAGCCGTGGGTGAGCAGCCGGACGCGGGGCCGCAGCTCGGGCCGTACCTGGAGGACGAGCGCGGCGGTGAGCACGCTGCCCTGGCTGTGCCCGGACAGCACCACCTCGTCGCCGGCGGTCCTGGTCAGGGTCTTGACCCGGGCGAGCAGTTCGGGGATCACCCGCTCGGTGTAGCAGGGCGGCGCCAGCGGGTGGATGGCCCTGGGCCAGAAGGTCGAGACGTCCCACAGGATGCCGACCGTGCGGCGCAGCCGCGTGTCGCTGTAGGTGCGGCGGCCCAGCAGGACCAGACCCACGACGATCGCCGTCATGGCCCAGCTCCCGATCGAGGCCAGCAGCCCGGCCAGCCCGCCCACCGGGGCGAACAGGTGGAACCGGTAGATCACGGTCACCGCGCCGGAACCGGCCACGCCGATGCCGGTGAGCACGGCCAGCACGAGCCCGGCGCGGTCGGTGAGCGTGGCCAGCGCCCACTTGCCGGCCACGTCCCGGTCGTAGGCGCCGTAGTAGGGGGTCAGCTTCGGGGTGAGCGCGGCGGCGGCCGACCCGCGGGCCAGCCACAGCTCGGCCGCCACGGCGACGAAGCCGATCACCAGCAGCGGCACGAGCGCGGCCGTCCACCAGACCGGGTCGTCGAGGTAGAGCCTGCGGTCGACCGGACCGGGCTCGGCGACCGAGGCGGGCACGCCGAAGAACGTGGCGGTCCAGAACAGCAGGCCGAGGGCGAGCACGTTGGCGCTGCCGGCCGCCACCATCAGCGTGAACCAGGCCGCCATGCCGCACATCGCCCGCCGCTCGATCGGGTCGCCGGTCTCGGCCGGCCGGTCCATGCGGGCCAGGAGGAACGTCGCCACCAGGATGAACAGCCCGAGACCGACCGTCAGCGCGAACTGGAACGCTCCAACGCCGATGCCGGGCAGCTGCCGCCCCGGCAGCGCGGGCGACATCCCGGCCAGGGCGGCGGCGATCGTGGCCACGAAAGCCAGCGGCCCGGCCACTCGCAGCGCCCGGCACGCGCGGGTGAGCCAGGGCGGGACCGCCTCGCCCGGCGCCAGCCGCCTGGCGATGCCGGGCAGCGCCGCCAGCACGGCGGCGGCGACCTGGACGGTGGCGTTGGCGGCCGTCAGCGCCAGCCCGCGCGGGTCGCCCACGAACGGCGCCGACACGGCCAGGCCGATCGACCCCAGCGCGAAGGCGACGTGCACGGCCCGCAACCGCCACACGGGCGCGCCACCGTGCCACAACCGCGGCCGGGCCAGCAACGGCCCGGGACGCGAGTCGCCGTCGGGCGGCAGACCGGTCTGCTCGTCGCGCTCCCAGGTGCGCCGCGCCAGCCACCACAGCAGCACGACCACCGCGAACGGCGCCAGCGCGGCGACGGCCAGCCGTCGCGACGGCTCGGCGCCCCACAACTCGCTCATCCAGTGGACCCAGCCGGGCGCGCTCTCGCGGGCGCAGGCCCGGCCGGCCGCGGTGCACTGCCAGCCGACGAGGTCGACGCTCGCCCGGGTGACCGCGCCCACGAGGGTGCCGGTGAGCAGCAGCGCGAACAGCCGCTGCGCCGCCTCGGCCACGTGCCGCAGGCGGGCGCCGGCCGGGGGCCTGGGAAGCATGAAGTAGGACAGGTTGGCCAGGGAGAAGGGCAGCAGGAGCAGCCAGAGGGCGATGGTCCTGCCGCCCGAGGTGAGGCCGCCCCAGGCGTAGGCCTCGCGGTGGCGGATGCCGGGCAGGTCGTCCTGCTCGCCGTCGGGCCGGCCGCCGGGCCACCAGCGGCGGTAGAAGCCGGTGGTGGCGTCACCGGCGATCTGGCGGGGGTGGGGATGGTTGAGGATGCTCGCCGGCGGGGTGCCGGAGACGCCGTGCACACGTAGTTCGGTCATGCCTCCGCAGGTGGGGTCCAGGAATCCGTCCATGAGCCCAGGATCACGCAAAGTCACTGATTACGCAAAGTAATGGCACGGTCACGCGAACGCGGGCGGGTTCTTCGGCCCTCTCCTGGCGGCTAGAGCCCGGTGGGGAAAGCCGCATTTCCGCACATCGGGGGCTAAGTGGGCGTACATCTGAAGCGAGGGCACCGAAGCGAGGCATCATGACGACGACGCTGCCGCAACAACATTCCTCGGGACCGGGCGACCAGATCCGCTCCGCGCGGATCAACGGCTGGTTCGCGGTGCTCGCGGCGGTGCTGGCGGCGGTGGTGACCTTCGCCGGCACGGTCGCCTACCAGGAGGCCGCCAAGGAACGCCAGGGCTGCGCCGCGACCCCGAGCCGCGAGAACTGCGACAAGAAGGACGCGAGCGTCACCGGCTGCGACAAGGACGCCGTCACCGTGCCGGGCGGCACCGCCGTGCGGACGGTCGCCGCCGGGCGGATGATCCTGGAGCTGCGCTGGAGCCGCACCTGCCAGACCCTGTGGGCACGCGTGCAGCCGCAGAACGACGTCTTCTATCTCCAGCCCTGGACGGAGCCCGACAGGAAGGACGCCACCCGTTTCTTCGCGGCAGGCGAGCGCACCCGGGGATGGCTGGAGTCGCCGATGGCCTTCAGCCCGGGCGGGAACGTCGCCGCCAAGGCGTGCTCCTTCGCCGGCCACGGCCGGGCGGACGTCGAATACGCCTGCACGGCCATGCTGATGCCCGACGGCACCGACGTCACCGAGAGCTAGGGCCGCCGCCCGGCGCGGCGTCCTCGCATGGGCCGCCGCCGGGCGGGCACCATGATCTACGTGACCGCGATCGGCGACGGCGAGGCGCGGGCCCACTGGATCGACAGGGAGACGGTCGTCTGGACGGTGGATCCGTCGCTGACGCACGCGCTGGCCTGCGCCCCGGCGGGCGGCATCGGCTGCCACGACGGCCGGCTGACCGGCCACGCGGTGACCGTCCCGCTCACGCCGGGCGCGCTGGACGACGTCCGGCGGCGGGCGTGGCCGCACCTGGCCGGCGGCACCGCGCTCAAGCTGCGCCCCGAGGACGCCGGGCGGGTGAAGGAGGCGCTACGCGGTCAGGTGGTGGCCGTGGCCCACGACGGCTCCGGCGCGCTGGCCGCGGCGACCGGCGTGCAGATCCCGGGCGTGCTCGACGACGTCTACGCCGGGGCCGTGCGCGCCGGGCTCGGGCCGTCGGGACGGCTGCTGCCCCGGCTGGCCCTCTGGGCGCCCACCGCACGGCGGGTGGAGCTGGCGCTCGGCGGCCGCCTGCACGCGATGCGGCTGGACGAGGAGACCGGCGTGTGGTCGATCCGCGGCCTGCCCACCTGGTACGGCAAGGACTACACCTACCGCGTCACCGTCTACTCCCCCGCCGCGGGCCGCGTCGTCACGAGGGAGGTCACCGACCCCTACAGCCTGGCCACCGCGCCCGACGGGGTCCGCAGCAGGCTGGTGAGCCTGGACGACCCCGCGCTCAAGCCGCCCGGCTGGGACCGCCTGGCCAAGCCCGCCCCGGTCCCGCTGGACCGGGCGGTCGTCTACGAGCTGCACGTACGCGACTTCTCCGCCTCCGACGCCACCGTGCCCGAGGAGCTGCGCGGCACGTACGCGGCCTTCGGCCACGACGGCGACGGCATGCGCGAGCTGCGCGCGCTGGCCGCGGACGGCCTCACCCACGTGCACCTGCTGCCGGTGTTCGACGTGGCCACGATCCCCGAGCGCCGGTCGGACCGGACCGAGCCCGGCTGCGACCTGGCCGCCCTGCCGCCCGACTCCGAACGGCAGCAGGAGATCGTGGCGCTCACCGCGGACCGCGACTCCTACAACTGGGGCTACGACCCGCTGCACTACACCGTCCCGGAGGGCTCGTACGCGACCGACCCGGACGAGCGGATCAGGGAGTTCCGCGCCATGGTCGCCGCGCTCAACGAGGCCGGGCTGCGCGTGGTCATGGACGTGGTCTACAACCACACCCACTCGGCGGACGTGCTGGACCCGATCGTGCCCGGCTATTACCACCGTCTGCTGGAGGACGGCTCCCTGGCCACCTCCACCTGCTGCACCAACACCGCGCCCGAGCACGCCATGATGGGCCGGCTCGTGGTCGACTCGGTGCGCACCTGGGCCAGGCAGTACAAGGTGGACGGCTTCCGCTTCGACCTCATGGGCCACCACCCGAAGGCCAACATCCTGGCCGTGCGCGCCGCGCTCGACGCGCTCACCCCCGAGCGCGACGGCGTGGACGGCCGCTCGATCATCCTGTACGGCGAGGGCTGGAGCTTCGGCGAGGTGGCCGGCGACGCCAGGTTCGAGCAGGCCACGCAGGCCAACATGGCCGGCACCGGCATCGGCACGTTCGACGACCGGCTGCGGGACGCGGTGCGCGGCGGCGGCCCGTTCGACGCCGACCCGCGCGTGCAGGGGTACGGCTCCGGCCTGGCCGGCGCGCCCAACGGCGCGCCCGTCAACGGCTCGGAGGAGCAGCAGCGCGAGCGCCTGCGCCACTACACCGAGCTGGTCATGCTGGGCCTGACCGGCGGCCTGCGCGACTACGTGCTGCCCTCGGGCCGCGCGGGCCGGGAGGTCGTGCACAACGGCGCCGCCGCCGGTTACGCCGCCCGGCCGGACGACGTCGTGTCGTACGTGGACGCGCACGACAACGAGACGCTGTTCGACGCGCTGGCCTACAAGCTGCCCGCGGGCACGCCGATGGCCGACCGGGTGCGCATGCAGGTGCTGTCGCTGGCCACGGTGCTGCTGGGGCAGGGGGCGGCGTTCGTGCACGCGGGCAGCGAGCGGCTGCGCTCGAAGTCGCTCGACCGCAACTCCTACGACTCCGGCGACTGGTTCAACCGGCTGCTGTGGGACTGCTCGGCGGGCAACGGGTTCGGCGCGGGCCTGCCGCCGCGGGGGGACAACGAGGCGGCCTGGCCGTACGCCCGGCCACTGCTGGCGGACCCGGCGCTGCGTCCCGGCTGCGCGGCGATCGGAGCGGCGCGGGCGGCGTTCGGGGAGCTGCTGCGCATCAGGGCCTCGACGCCGGCGTTCGCGCTGGGCACGGCGGAGGAGGTGCGGCGGCGGCTGTCGTTCGCGGCCGGCGGCGAGGGCGTGATCGTGATGCGGGTGGACACCGCGGGGCTGGACCCGCGGTGGGACGCGGTGGTCGTGGTGCTCAACCCCACTCCGTCGCCCTGCACGCGGGCGCCGGAAGTGCCGCCGGGCCGGCGGGTGGCGCTGCACCCGGTGCAGGCGGCGTCGGCGGACGAGGTGGTCAGGCGGTCGTCCTACGACCCGGCGGCCGGCACGCTGACGGTTCCGGCCCGCACGGCCGCTGTTTTCGTCATAAATGCCGAAAATTCCTCATAAATTAAATTCTTTGGTGCCATAACCATGAATAGCGGTTGAGGAATGATCGCATCGCCTGAGGGAACCATTCCTGTGGAAGATGCCCGATCACTGGCTTTGACGCGCCCGACAGCGCAAACTGGCTGGACGGCGATCGCGTGGAGCATGGAGCACCCCGTGGACAATCACCTTGATCACATGCCGGTCCTGTCCCGCGGCAGGCATCGCAACCCGAAGCGCGGCGCCTGTTTCATGGAACTGGCGTCCTACCTGGCCGGCGAGCGGTGGAGCGACCACCCGGCCTGCACCCATCCGCTGCTGGCCGCACTCGCCCGCCTGGTCAACGACAACACCGGCGACGAGAGCCGCGCCCAACTGGTCGGGCTCGTGCCGTCCATCATCGGGCTGGCCGGCGACGACCTGCGGATCGACGCCCACATCGCGCTGCGCTGCGCGACCACGGCCCTGCCCGTCGCCGCCGCCGAGCGCCAGCTCGCGCTCGCGGTGTCGGTGCTGGCGGCCGAGGAGATGCTGGCCAGGCTCGACGGCGCGCCGTCCGGCCGGTTGAGCGAGCTGAGCCGCAGGGCGATGGAGCAGGTGCCGCACGCGGCCGAGCAGGCCAGGCGCTTCAGCCGGGCCGCCAAGATCACCGAGAAGGGCTTCCGCCGGTACGCGGCGCCCAACGCGGTGCAGCTCGCCGTGGTCGGCATCGTCCAGGCGTGCATCAAGGACCCCGACGCGCTGCTGCGCAGGCTGCTGGCGGACGCGATCGCCGACTGCGACGCGATCGTCAACGGCCCCAAGGCCGCCCGGTCCGCTCAGCCCGGTTCCGCTCACCCCGATCCCGCTGAGCCGGCTCCCGTCAGCCCGGCGCACGCCTGACCCCGTCCGCGTCCCTCCGGCTCCCGCGCGCCGCGGGTTCCGGGGGGACGTTCGCGTTCCCGTCCCCGGGCCTGTGGTCGCACGCGCACCCACAGTGACGCGGCGGGAAAACCGCAGATCAGGCTAGCCTCCCCTTCGTTGCGGATCATGCCGGAAGGGCCTAGATTCCGTGACGAACTGCCACTAAGGGGAGGATTGTCATGACGATCGAGCTTGCCCGGCCCTACTCTCCTGAGAAGCACCACAGCCACCGGGACGTCACCGGCGGCTGGTTGCGCCCGGCGGTGTTCGGGGCGATGGACGGGCTGGTCTCCAACGTGGCGCTCATCGCCGGCGTCGTGGGCGCCGCGGGCGCCGGGCGCGGCGCGGTGCTCGCCGGGTTCGCCGGCCTGGTCGCGGGGGCGTGCTCGATGGCGGCGGGCGAGTACACGTCGGTGCGGTCCCAGACCGAGCTGATGCGCGCCGAGATCGCCGTGGAGCGGCGCGAGCTGGCCCGCAACCCCGACGGCGAGCGGGCCGAGCTGGCCGCCCTGTACCGGTCGCGCGGTCTGGACGCCGACCTGGCCCGCCGGGTCGCCGAAGGGCTGTCGGCCGATCCCGAGCAGGCGTTGCGCGTGCACGTGCGCGAGGAGCTGGGCGTCGACCCCGACGACCTGCCCTCGCCCTACCTGGCGGCCGGCTCGTCGTTCCTCGCCTTCGCGGCGGGGGCGCTGGTGCCGCTGGCGCCGTTCCTGTTCGGGGCGTCGGGGTTGTTCCTGGCGCTGGCGCTGAGCATGGTGGCGCTGTTCGGGTTCGGCGCGGCGGTGGCCGTGATGACCGCGCGGCCGTGGTGGCTGGGCGGCCTGCGCCAGCTCGGGCTGGGCGCGGCCGCCGCCGCCGCCACCTTCGGCCTCGGCCACCTGCTCGGCGTCGCCGTCTCCTGACGCCGGCGCACCGCTCATGGCCGGACCGCCTCCTGACGCCGGCGCACCGCTCATGGCCGGGCCGTCTCCTAACGGGGCCGCGCACCGCTCGTGCCGGGCCGTCGAGGGGCCGCTCAGGGGCGGCCGGCGACGGCCAGGTTGACGCCGAGGCCGATGAGCGCGGCGCCGGTCAGCCCGTCCACGGCCTTGCGCACGCCGGGCCGGGCGAACACCCGGCGCAGCGTGCTCACCACGTTCGCCACCGTGAGGAACCAGACCATCGTGCCGGCCAGCGCGACCGCCGACAGCAGCAGCGTGTCGCCGAACGCGGCCCCCTCGCTCACGAAGTGCGGCACCAGGGCCACGAAGAACAGCGCGGCCTTGGGGTTGAGCACGTTGGTCAGCAGCCCTTCGGCGAAGGCCGCCCACGGGCCGCGGTCGGCGGGGGCGGGCAGGCCGAGGTCGAGCGGGCCGCCCTTGCGCAGGGCCGCGCGCAGCGCCTTGACCCCCAGGTAGAGCAGGTAGGCGGCGCCGACGACCTTGACCACGGTGAAGGCCGTGGCCGAGGCCGCCAGCAGCGCGGCCACGCCGGTGCCGGCGGCCATCACCCAGACGGCCACGCCCACGGCGATCCCGGCCGCCGCGGCCATGCCGTGCCACCGGCCGGACAGCGCCGAGCGGCGCACCACGACCGCGAAGTCGGGGCCGGGCGACATCGCCCCGACCATCACCAGGGCGCCGAACCCCACGGACTGCGTCAAAGAGGTCATCATGGCGTCCACCTTACGAGCACCCGGCCCTCGGGGATCAAGGTGGACCGCTCCCACGTCCAGCTCGGCACCGTGATCATCTCGGCCGGGTGGTCGAGCGGGACGGGCGTGTCCAGCAGGACGGAGTGCGACGTGAGCGGCAGCCCGCCTTCGGGGACGACGACGCTCGCCAGCGGGGTGCGCAGGCTGGGCCCGTCGGGCTCGTCCAGGTCGCTGGACACCCAGGTGGGCTCACCGGCGAAGAACGTGCACACCAGCGCCCCCGCCGGCGCCGCGCCGGAGTGGCGCAGGGCGCCGGCGGGCAGCCAGGCGTGCTCCCCCGGCAGGTACGCCACCCCCGACACCCGAAGCTCGCCCTCCAGCAGCACGAACTCCTCCCCCGCCAGGTAGTGGCCGCGGCCGGGACGGCTCCACCGGGGCGGGAAGCGGACCAGCGACGTGCCGCCGCCCAGCGGGGCGACCCGCACCGGCAGGTTGGAGCCGGGCAGCAGCGCCTCGTGGCCGGGCAGCCCCGCGTCGAGCAGATCGATGAGCACGTCAGATGATGTGCCCCGGTTACTTCCCGCGACGCCACTTCTTGAAGATGGTCCGGATCGTCAGCACCAGGGCGAGGCCGACGATCTGGCCGCCGAGCACGATCCGGTTGACGTCGACGGCCGGACGCCACTGCACGTCGCCGTCCTTGACGACGAACACCCCGGCGGGGGTGGCGCTGTAGCCGAAGCCGCCACCGCCGCCGCTGCCGATCTCCTCGCCCTTCTCGTCCCGGCCCTGCCCCTGACCGGCCCCGCCGCCCTGGGCGACCCGGGCGACGGGGATGACCAGGACGTCGCCGTGGTGGATCGGCTCACCGAAGACGCGCCTGACGGTGACGGCGTCCTTCGACTGCTCCAACAGCTCCTTGATGTCCATGGGCCCATCGTTCACCCGGATCGGCCGCTAGTCGAACGTGGTGGAGATCTCGTGCCAGCCGCCCGGCGGGATCCTCTCCGCCGGTTCCGGCCCCCAGGTGCCCCTCTGGTAAGGCAGCGGCTGGTCGGGCAGGTCGAGCAGCCTTCCCACGATCCGCCACGACTCCTCCACCAGGTCGAACCGGGCGAACCGCCGCGGATCGCCGCTGACGGCGTCGGTCAGGATGCGCTCGTAGGCGGCCTCCATCGGCCCGAGCACCTTGGTGAAGTCGACGCTCACCGGCACCGGGATCGTCCGCTGCCGGCCCGGCTCCTTGGCCAGCACGTCGAAGGTCACCCCGGCGTCGGGCTGCAGCCGGAACCTGATGAGGTTGGGCCCCGGCGGCACGTCGCCGCCGCGGAACATCGTCACCGGCGGCTTGCGCAGCTCGGCCACGATCTCCAGGTCGGTGGTGGGCAGCGCCTTGCCGGAACGGATGCACCAGGGCACGCCCGCCCACCGCCAGCTGTCGATGTAGAGCCGCATGGCGACGAACGTCTCGGTGGTGGAGCCGGGCCGGACGCCGGGGGTGTCGAGGTAGCCGTCGTACTGGCCGCGCACGACGTGGGCCGGGTCGACGGCCTGGACCGCGCGCAGCACCCGCCACTTCTCGTCGAGCTGGGCGCGGGCGTCCATGGACGGCGGCGGGTCCATGGCCAGGATGGCCAGCAGTTGCAGCAGGTGGTTCTGGACCACGTCGCGGACCGTGCCGTTGGCGTCGTAGAAGCCGCCGCGGTCGGCGACGTCGAAGTCCTCGGCCATGGTGATCTGCACGCTGCGCACGTAGTTCCGGTTCCACAGGGGTTCCAGCAGCATGTTGGCGAACCGGAACACCATGAGGTCCTCGACCGGCTCCTTGCCCAGGAAGTGGTCGACCCGCCGCAGGTGGTCCTCGTCGAAGTACTTCAGCAGCTCGTCGTTGAGCCTGCGCGCGGAGTCGAGGTCGTGCCCGAACGGCTTCTCCACCACGAGCCTGGCCTCGTGGTTGAGCCCGGCGCCGGCCAGCCCCTCGGCGACGACCGAGAACAGGGCGGGCGGCACCGCCAGGTAGTGGACGAGGAACCCCTTGCCCTCGACCTCCTGCCGCAACTTCGCGAACGTCCCGGGGTCGCGGTAGTCGCCCGCCACCAGCCGCAGGTTGCCGGCCAGCTTCTCGAACGCCGCGTCCTGGACGCCGCCGCACGCCTCGCGGGCGTGCTCGCGCAGCGCGTCGAGGTCCATGTCGGTCTTGGCGACGCCGATGATCGGCAGGTCGAGCCTGCCGTCGGCGGTCAGGTGGTAGAGCGCCGGGAGCAACATCTTGCGCGCGAGGTCGCCCGTGACGCCGAACAGGACCAGCGCGCCCGCCCGCCCCATCTCTAGGCCCGCCTTCCGCGCAGCTCGCGGTACCTGCGCACGAGTTGTTCGGTCGAGGAGTCGGGGAAGGTCTGCGGCGGCTCGTCTGAGGTGAGCGCGGGCGCCACGTCGAGCGCCATCTTCTTGCCCAGCTCGACGCCCCACTGGTCGAAGGAGTCGACGCCCCAGATCGTGCCCTCGACGAACACGATGTGCTCGTAGAGCGCGACGAGCTGGCCCAGCGTGGACGGCGTGAGCTTGGTCGCCAGGATCGTCGAGGTGGGCCGGTTGCCCGGCATCACCTTGTGCGGCACGATCTCCGGCGGCGTGCCCTCGCCCGCGATCTCCTCGGCGGTCTTGCCGAAGGCCAGCGCGCTGGTCTGGGCCAGCAGGTTGGCGGTGAGCTGGTCGTGCATGCCCTCGCGGTCCTCGAACGGCTCGGCGAAGCCGATGAAGTCGGCCGGGACGAGCCGGGTGCCCTGGTGCAGGAGCTGGTAGAAGGCGTGCTGGCCGTTGGTGCCCGGCTCGCCCCAGAAGATCTCACCGGTCGGGACGGTCACCGGGCTGCCGTCGGCGCGCACCGACTTGCCGTTGGACTCCATGGTGAGCTGCTGGAGGTAGGCCGGGAAGCGGTGCAGCCGCTGGCTGTAGGGCAGCACGGCGCGGGTCTCGGCGCCGAAGAAGTCGGTGTACCAGATGCCGAGCAGGGCCATCAGGACCGGCATGTTGGCGTTGAAGGGCGCGGTGCGGAAGTGCTGGTCCATGCTGTGGAAGCCGGACAACATCTCACGGAACCGGTCCGGCCCGACGGCGATCATCAGCGACAGGCCGATGGCGCCGTCGAAGGAGTAGCGGCCGCCCACCCAGTCCCAGAAGCCGAACATGTTCTCGGTGTCGATGCCGAACTCGGCGACCTTCCCGGCGTTGGTGGAGACGGCCACGAAGTGCTTGGCGACCGCGTCCTCGCCGAGCGCCTCGACCAGCCAGGACCGGGCGACCCTGGCGTTGGTCAGCGTCTCCAGCGTGGTGAAGGTCTTGGAGGCGACCACGAACAGCGTGGTGGCCGGGTCGAGGTCGCGCAGGTTGCCCAGGATGTCGGCGGGGTCGATGTTGGAGACGAACCTGGCCTCGACGCCGGCGTCCACGTAGTCGCGCAGCGCCTCGTAGGCCATGGCCGGGCCGAGGTCGGAGCCGCCGATGCCGATGTTGACCACGGTCCTGATCGGCTGGCCGGTGGCGCCCTTCCACTCCTTGGACCTGACGCGGTCGGCGAAGGCGCTCATCTTGTCCAGCACCGCGTGCACGTCGGCCACGACGTCCTGGCCGTCGACGACCAGCTCGGCGTTCTCCCGCATGCGCAGCGCGACGTGCAGGACGGCGCGGTCCTCGCTCACGTTGATGTGCTCGCCGCCGAACATCGCGGCGATGCGCTCGCGCAGGCCCGCCCGCTCGGCCAGGGCCACCAGCAGGTCGATCGTCTCCTGGGTGGCGCGGTGCTTGGCGTAGTCGAGGTAGAGGTCCCCGGCGCTCACCGTCATCCGCCCGGCCCTGCCCGGGTCCTCCGCGAACAGCTCACGAAGCTGCTTTCCCGCCAGCTCCTCGTGATGCTTGCCCAGAGCCGCCCACTCCTGGCTCTGGCTGATGTCGCCGTTCACCGCTTCCTCCTCATACGTCGTCAAACCTGATCACATCGTCCCGCACTCGCGGGAGATCCGCTGAGCCGGGCTCCCGTCAGGGAACCCCGTACCCCACGGGGAAGATTCCGCGCACGGCGCCGGGCACTCTTTGCTTTCAGTGGGACTCCCGGCCGGGCGCGTCGCCGGAGGAGCCCGTCAGGAAGTCGAGGTCGGCGCCGAGGTGTGCCTGGGTGACGTGGTCGACGTACAGGCGCTCCCAGCCGCGGGCCGGCCGGGCGTGGCCGGTCATGACCGGCTCCCTGGCGGCCAGCTCGGCCTCCGGGACGTCGACGTCGAGCCTCCTGGCGGCCACGTCCAGCACGATCGGGTCGCCGGTGCGCACCCGCGACAACGGGCCGCCGGCCGCCGCGGTGACGATGACCTAC